>JANNJZ010000444.1:0-21628 GCA_031396065.1 Pyrinomonadaceae bacterium
GGGAGGCATAGCCTCAAAATAAATAGAGCTGCCGGTGAGGCGGAGCCTCACCGCACGGAAGGCGGCCAAGCCGCAGAGCCAAGCTTAGAGACAAAGATTCCTGTTGTTCTATTTCCGATCGGTATTTATCCGCGTGAATCCGCGGCCAATACAAACGCACGTCTTGTCGGTCTGAGGCTTTGGCCTCGCTAGCCTGCGGAGAGAATTGTTTATAAATCGCAACCCCTTATTGTCCACCCGTTTCCCTTGGCGTTTTTGCCGTCTTGGCGCCTTGGCGGTGAATCAGAACGCATGAACTTCAAGCTCACAATCCAATACGACGGCACGGATTTTCATGGTTGGCAGATGCAGGCCAAACTGCGAACTGTACAGGGTGAACTCACGGGCGCCCTTTCCCTGATCGACGGCCGCGATGTTGTGGTGCACGGATCGGGGAGGACGGATGCCGGTGTCCACGCGGAAGGGCAGGTTGCCAACGTTGATCTCCACAAGGAAATAACGGAGCAAAAACTTCGCTCAGCGATTAACGGAAATGTTGGGAAAGATGTGCGCGTCATAGAAGCGAAGGTTGTCACTGATGATTTTCATGCCAGGTATTCGGCGCTGGCAAAGACCTATAGGTACCGCGTGGTGAATGGTCCAGTAATGTCGCCTTTCTGGCTTCGCTACGCCCACCATGAAGCTCGCAGTCTCGATCTTGAGCTAATGAGTAAAAGCGCCGAGCTGTTTTTGGGACGGCATGATTGGACTGCCTTTTCTTCGGCGCAATCTGACGCCGAAACAAAGAGTCGGACGATCACAGGGCTTGCCGTTAGTGGTCATTGGGATGAAAGCTCGCAATGTCGGGTCATCGAAATGACGGTCAGCGCCGACGGGTTTTTGCGATACATGGTGAGGTCGATAGCCGGTACTTTGCTCGCGGTTGGGAGGGGCGAAGTTGGGCAGTCGGCGATCGGCCGCGCTCTTGCCAGCGGTGAACGTGAATTGGCGGGTGCGACTGCGCCGGCGAAGGGCTTGACTCTGGTCGAAGTGCGCTATCCGATTTAATCGGACAATCTGTCCAACGTTTCGACGGATGTCCCAGGGGTGTTATCGAAGGGTAAAGAGATGCAGACAGAAGACTACGAATATCTATATAACCTCGAAGAAACATTCTGGTGGTTTGTCGGAATGCGTGAAATAACTGCCGCGCTACTGGATCCGTTTTGCCCAACCGGACGCGACCGGCTCATTCTTGATGCGGGTTGCGGCACAGGCGGCAATCTCGAGTGGCTGAAGCGTTACGCCGGTAATGGACAGGTCGGTGGAATCGATTTGAGCGCCGATGCTCTCAAGTTTTGCCGCGCGCGCGAGCACCGAATGTTGGCTCAAGCTTCGATCACCGACTTGCCTTTCGTTGATGCCGCTTTCGACCTGCTTACCAGCTTCGACGTACTACCGCAACTACCAGTCGGTGCTGACACAGGAGCAATTGATGAGATGTACCGTGTGCTGAAGCCTGGCGGGATCATCTTTGTTCGCGCTGCCGCGTACGAATGGATGCGCAGCGGCCACGACCAGGCGTTGAGCACACACCAACGATATCAACTCAGTACGTTGCGTCAGCGGATGGAGCACGCCGGCTTTCGCATTTTGCGGACGACCTATGCTAACAGCCTACTTTTTCCAGCAATTGCTACGCGGCGGCTGGTGCTTAAACCGCTCGGTCTCGTTGATCACGGCTCTGATGTGAAACCGCTTGCGCCACATTTGCTTTGGCTCAACAACCTCATGGAAGGGGCGCTGCTACAGGAAGCCCGATGGCTGCGAAAGCCGAACTCCTCCCTGCCGGCTGGACTCTCAGGCGTCTGCATTGCCGAAAAGCCGCGCCACCCTTGAATAAAGGCCTGATTGTCTCTCATCGGGCACTATCCTGGACAAATTCGAGCACTGCTTCGGCTATTTCGTGCACTTCATCATCAGTCATCTGTGGGTAGAGCGGCAGCGACAAAAGCCGCCCGCCGACATGCTCGGCGATGGGTAATGCTGCCTGAGTGGTTGAACGGAAGAGAGGTTGTTGGTGGAGCAAAAACGGATAGTGAATCATGGTTTCGATGCCGCGGGCAGCCAGATGCGCACGTAAGCCATCGCGGTCAGCATGTTGCACGACGTAGAGATGGTGCACGTGCGCTTCCGGCGCGCGGGTCACAGGCAACTGTAAGGGTTGGGCCGAACTCAAGCACTCGTCATAAATGCGTGCGAGGCGTTGGCGTTTAAGGTTCCATCTGTCCAGGTAGCGCAGCTTGATGCGGAGAATTGCCGCCTGCATTTCGTCCAACCTCGAATTACATCCTTCGGTTTCGCCCAGCAGTGCGGCTTGATGGCCACCTTCTCGAAGCTGCTTAACTCTCTCGAGCAGGGCCGCATCGTTTGAAACTACAGCACCGCCGTCGCCGTACGCGCCGAGGTTTTTGGTTGGATAGAAACTGTAAGCAGCTGCTCGAGAGTGTTCGCCCACCGACTCGCTACCGAGCCGTGCTCCGTGTGCCTGGGCACTGTCCTCGATGACGGCGAGTCCGTTGCGCTCAGCCACCGCGTGGATGGCAGGCATGTCGGCCATCTGTCCGTAGAGGTGAACCGGCATGATCGCGCGGGTGCGTTTTGTTATTGCAGACTCAAGTGTATTTGGATCGAGTGTGTAGGTTTGCGGATCAATGTCGGCAAAGATAGGAATGCCGCCCGCGTTCATTATCCCGAGCGCGGTGTAGCCGGCTGTTAGAGGCGAGGTAATAACCTCATCGCCGCGGCCTTTGCGAACAGCCCCAGACGATATCAGCGCTAAGGCAAGAGCGTCGGTCCCGGAACCAACGGCCACCGCTCCCAAGGTCCCGCAATAGCGCGCCCATTCAATCTCAAAGGCGGCGACTTCCGGTCCGAGGATCAACACCCCGCTTTGCATTACCCGGGCCACTGCCTCAAGAACCTCTGCCTCAATCTCACTATGCTGGCGCTTTAGATTCAGAAACGTGATCGGCATGAGGCTCCCAATATTGCCCGCGATTCTTTCGATAAAACTCGATGGTGCTCTTGAGGCCGGGCCTTAATGAAGTACGCGGATGCCAGCCGAGCAGGGTCTCAATTTTGCGATAACTGGAATGACAATTACCAATCTCAATTAACTGTCGTTCCGGTGGAAACGGAACCGAGATAACCGAACCTCGACCAGTGAGTGAAATTAATTCCTGGGCCAACTCAGCCAGACTGATGGGTTCTTCGCCACCCAAATTGAAAATCTCACCCTCCGCCTCCTCGCTCGCGCCCGCCAGGAGCAGAGCGTCAACGACGTCGTCCACGTGGTTTAAGTCTCGTCGCTGTTTGCCCTCTCCAAACAACTCGATCACTCCGCCGTCCATTGCCGTGCGAATAAACCAGGAGATGAAACCCTGCCGGCTATGCCAGAGCAGTTGTCGTGGGCCATAGGTGTTGGTCAGGCGCAGGCAGACCGAGCGGGTACCGTAGATCCGGTGGTAAAGGAGGTGATAGTGTTCGGCCGCAAACTTATTGATGCCGTTAACGTCAAGCGGCGCCACTCGATGGTCTTCATCAACCGGCAAGTAGAGCGGTTTGCCGTAAACCTGGCGGGTGCTGGTAAAAACAATTTTCACCTGAGGGTTGTAGTTGCGGCAGGCTTCGAGGAGGCTGAGATGCGCGGCGCAGTTGAGTTCAAGGTCACGTTGAGGATGCAACACTGATTCCAGGTGGCTCCCGTTGCCGGCGAGATTAAAGATGTAATCGACACCGCTGACGAGGTGGTTAATGACGTAATCATCATTCATGTTGGCCCGGTGCAAATGGATGCGGTGCTCAAGGCCCTCAATATTGAAGAGTTGGCCGCCCTGCTCAGGAAACAATGCGTCAATGATGGTAACGTCCACGTCTCCGATTTCGATCAGGCGACGGGCCAGGTTGCTGCCAATAAATCCTAAACCGCCCGTAATCAATACGGAGCGTCCCCTGTACGCATTGTGATTCTTAGTCATTGATGGTGGTCACTTAATCTCGATATGTCGGAGAACCCGGGCTGGCTGTTCGGTGGGTGTTTTAGCCGTTTTCACTTCGGCGGCGGTAAGCTGACCGCAGTTGTCTTTGGCGGTCATCGTCTCAGCAGAGAAATCGCCCAGCATGACAATGCGCCACCAGAGCGCGATGAAATCCCAGGCAGTATGGGAGACCCCACGAAGTGTAAAAAACTGCGACTGTCCGTGCACCCTTGGATAATGCGGGACTGGCGCTTCGACGAACTTTGCACCGGCCTGGTGTAGCTTGCGAACCAATTCAACGCAGATTACACCGCTCGATGAAACTAGTTTAATCCGCTGAAGAACAGGCCGCCGCAGCAGACGAAAGTCACAGTCAACATCGCGGATTGGCAGCCGAAACAACAAACGCGCCAGGCGATTGTAGAGACCCCCGATCATTTTGCGATGCACGTCATCGGCGCGCCTTATTTTGAATCCGTTAACTACATCAACCCCCGGGGTCAGGAGTGGATACAATTTGAGCAGATCTTGCACATTGTATTGGCCATCCCCGTCCGTGTAAAAAACCAGGTCTTTGCTGGCGAGGCTGAATCCAGAGCGCAATGCGCCGCCGTAACCCATATTTTGCTGGTGGTGAACGACCTTGACGTGAGCGTGAACACGCGCCAACTCGTCCAGCACCAGCGGAGTTTCATCCGTGCTTCCATCGTCGATAACTATAACTTCATAGTCATCGGTCAGCACAGGAAGGATGTTCAGCGCCGTTTGGACCAGGCCGGAGATGGATTTAGCGTCGTTGAACGCTGGGAAAAAGACGCTTATACTCGCTCGGCTTTTCGTCATATCCGCTTCAAAATCTAACTTGTCTGGAAAGGTTGGCGAGGCAGTTTACTCTTGCTGATGTCGTAAGAGAAGGGGCGCGAGCGCGAAGCATGTCTTTCAGAGAGTTTCTCTCTTCTTCCCGAATCCCGATTCTTATTATTCTGCTATTGGCCCTGGGCATCCGGGTCTCTCTAGCGGTCAGCTACCCGCGTTCCGCATTCGACGAAGACCGGTACACGATTCCCGCTGTCAACATGCTGGCGGGACACGGCTTTTCAGTCAATGTCGAGGAGCCCTACCTACCCGCTGAACATGCTGTCCCAGCATATCCGCTCTTTGTTGCCGCGGTTTACGCTATCTTCGGGGAACGTCCGCTAGCAGTGAGAATCGCGCAAAGCGTGATGGATCTAGTAACTTGTCTGCTGGTGGCATTCCTTTCCTTCAGCCTGGCGCCTCCCTCATTAAGGAGACCGGCGGCGATATCGGCGCTAGTGATCTACGGATGTCTTTCCTGGTTTACCCTCAATTGGACGAGATACGTTCTCACCGAAATGCTGGCGCTTTTTTTTACCACGCTGGCCGTGGCTCTGGGTGTGGTGGCGTTGAAGAGGGGCCGTTGGTGGTGGCTATTGGTGGGTGCAACCTGCGGACTGGCTCTCTTAACCCGGCCAGACTCGGTGTTACTTGTTCTTGCCTTGGTTCTATTCCTGTTGCTTCAAATAGTCCGCCGAGCAGCTGCTCCGAATGTGGTTAACCTGCTCCTTTTTTGTTTAGCGATTCCCGTCGTTCTGGCTCCATGGATTGCCCGAAACTACCTAGCCTTCGAAAGGTTCCAGCCGCTGGCATCTGAGTATGCCTTTGCTGGAGACGAATACATGCCGACCGGTTATCTGAAGTGGATACGTACCTGGATGACGGACGAGACCTATTTCCCGGCCTTCACCCCAGCGTTCCTTCCCGGCGATCGGTCATTCAATCCAAAGGAGTTGCCTGATAGTCTTTTCGACTCAGAGCAAGAGAGGGCGGAAGTCTTGCAGCTCTTTGCGGAATATGATCAACTGGGCCACTTTACGCCTGGAATGAGCGATAAGTTTCGGACGATTGCGGACGATCGGATCAAACGCGCACCGGTGCGATACTTTGTTTGGTTGCCAATCAATCGAATCGCCTCGGTCTGGTTAACCGGTTTCGCTACGAATAATCGGTTTCATAGAGTGTTGAGAATGCTCTTTGTGTTGCCGATATTGATTGGCGGCGTCCTCGGCCTGGCGTTGGGGGCACGAAACCAACCGCTTACTGAACTGCTGCTCCTGGTGATATTGACGCGAACCGTATTTCTCGGTTACCACTACGCTCCGGAAACACGCTACATCGTCGAGGTCTATCCTATGATGATCGCAGCTTGCGGAGTCACTGGCGCTGTTCTCTGGGGCTATCTGCATCGAGTTTGGAAGAGAGAAGCAGCAGAGGATCAGCCAGGATAAATTAATGCCGGGCTTGGCCCATTGGCGGTGCGCGAAAAGTATGGGCGACGTTGCATGGCGTATGAACGGCGACTAAGATGCAACGACAGGTATTGAGTCAGCGAAGACTGAACATTGTTGAGGATTTGAATGCTCACGGATTTTAGCAGTGTGGTTGACGCAGGGGCGCGGGACGGGGCCCTGCTGGCGTCGATCGACTGGGATCGTTTGCCACGTCACGTTGCCATCATCATGGACGGCAATGGGCGCTGGGCCGCGCAACGGGCTCAGCCTCGGATCGCCGGGCATCGAGCTGGGGTGGAGGCTGTCCGCGCGGCGGTTGATACTGGAGCGCGATTAGGACTCGGGGCACTGACGCTGTATGCGTTTTCAACCGAAAACTGGAAGCGTCCGCGTTATGAGATTGACGCCCTCATGCGCATGCTCCGCCGGTATCTCAGGATTGAGCTCGACGAAATAGATCGGCAGAATATTAGATTTCAAGCGATCGGGCGCACCGGCGCGCTGGCTAAAAACGTGCGGGCTGAAATTGAGAGGGCTACTGAACGTACCGCAAAAAACACGGGGATGATTTTGGCGGTGGCTTTGAATTATGGCGGGCGGGCGGAGATTGTTGATGCATGTCGCGCTGCCGTGCGCCGCCTGATCGATGAGGGCAGTGCCCCTGATGAGTTGACCGAAGAGCGAGTCGGAAACGAGCTCTATACGCGAACGATGCCTGATCTGGATTTGTTGGTTCGCACCAGTGGTGAACTGAGAATCTCGAACTTCCTGCTGTGGCAGGCTGCCTATAGCGAGATCTACGTAACCGATACGCTCTGGCCCGACTTTCGAAGGGTGCATTTGCTGGAGGCGATCGTGGACTACCAAAGGCGCGATCGACGTTTTGGCGGATTGAAGCTGGTAGCGAATGAGTAGTTGCGATCAAGGTGGGGGTTTGAGTCCAGAATTTTCCATTTTCCATTTCTCAATTATCATTTGTCATTGAAGACCATTTACTACGGTCATAAATGACAAATGAGAAATGTTAAATGACATATGGAAAATCTTCTTTTTCAAGATTCGAATAAGACTGAATGTCTCGCATTATCACCGCCCTTATCGTCCTCCCGATTCTAATCGCATCCATTTTGGTTCCATCGCTCCAGCCACTCTTCGTGGTGCTGGCCGCCGCGGCGATGGTTCTCGGCCTGTACGAGTTTTATTTGCTGGCTGCGAAGAAGGGAATCAAAGCAGATGCCGGCGCTGGTTACCTGGCAGCGGTCGCGCTTTTCATTATCTTTTATTTCGCAACTGCCAATCCGAATCCGATGCAGGAGCGTCTGGACGTGCAGAGCCTGGTCCTGGTCATGGTCATTCTGACCGTGGGCACTTTGGTTGCCGCTATGTTCCGAGGCGCCCCGTTTGAAAAAATGATCCCCGCTGCAGGTGCGACGATCCTGGGTGTGATGTATGTAGTTTTACTTGGCGGACATTTGGTGGCGCTCAGAACCGGATTTTCCCAGAAACTTTCAGCACACCTGTTGTCATTTTTCTTCCTGGTGCTGATGGGTTCTGACGTAGGCGCCTACTATGTGGGAAGAACCATTGGTAAACACAAGCTCGCCCCAAAGATCAGTCCAGGAAAAACCTGGGAAGGCGTGGCTGGAGGAGTCGTGGCTGGGCTGGCGCTCGCGGCTGTGGCCCATTTCTGGTTTTTCCCAGAACTGCCGCTGAAGTGGGCGCTCCCGCTGGCCGCTGTGATGACCACCTTGGGAATACTTGGAGACCTGACCGAAAGTGCGCTCAAGCGCGGAGTCGGCGCGAAGGACGCGGCGAAAATCCTGCCCGGCCACGGCGGGATCCTCGATCGTTTAGATAGCTTGCTCTTCAATGCGCCGCTACTCTACTATTTCGCGCACCTCTATTTTAGTGTCCAGGTTGCTTAGCCCATGACTACAAAGAAAATTCTCATCATTCTCGTCTCGATTGTCCTCGTCATTGGATTGATCGTTGTCGTCTTTGCTGGCGGCATCATCGGGGTAGTGTTTTATTCGATCGGCAGTAGTGAGGCGGCGGACACGGCCAGGTCTTTTTTGCAGTCCAATGAACGCTTGAAAGCCGAAATTGGCGAGGTTAAAGACTTTGGCAGCTTCGTCACGGGAAGTGTCAATGTCAACAATGACAACGGTAATGCGACGATTAACCTGAAGGTCATTGGCGAACGGCAGACCGTCAACGCCAGCGTTGACCTTATCTATCGAAACGGACAGCCCTGGCGAGTTACCACTGCTTCCTACAAGAATGATAAAGGCGAAACCATCGAACTGCTCAACCCCTATCAAGGTCGAATACTCCTCTCGAAACTCCTCCTAAAGGTAGCCGCATAAGATGGCCGCCAACGTGAAACCAAAAGGAATTTCAATACTCGGCTCCACTGGCTCAATCGGCTGCAACACTTTGCGAGTGGTTGAGTCGCTGGGCGGGGAAGGGTTTCGAGTGGTCGCGTTGGGTGCCGGCCATAATGTGAAGACGCTGGCGGATCAAATTGCAATCCACCTGCCCGAGTTAGTCTCCGTTGACTCAGATAATGCCGCACACGATTTACGGACGCAGCTTTTTGAAAGGAACATCGATCTTCCGCGCATCATCGTGGGGGAAGCGGGCTTGATTGAAGTGGCGACGCATCCCCAGGCGGATTGCGTGGTTTCAGCTACGGTTGGCGCGGTCGGCTTCGTTCCCACACTGCGTGCCCTGGAAGCAGGCAAGCGAGTTGCGCTGGCTAATAAAGAGACGTTGGTTATGGCTGGTGAACTGATGACGCGAGCCGCGCTGGCCTCCGGCGCCGAATTGTTGCCGGTCGATTCCGAACACAACGCGCTCCATCAGTGCCTTCGCGGCGAAAAGCCTTCTGAGGTGCGTCGGATAGTCCTAACGGCCTCTGGCGGACCATTTCGCACCAAGACAAAGAAGCAAATGCAGGAATCCACTGTGTCGGAAGCACTTCGCCACCCGACCTGGAACATGGGCGCCAAAATTACCATTGACTCCGCCACGTTGATGAACAAAGGACTCGAGGTGATTGAGGCCCACTGGCTTTTTGGCTTCTCCGCTGACCAAATTGGCATCGTGGTCCACCCGGAATCGGTCGTACACTCAATGATCGAGCTGGTGGACGGTTCGGTAATCGCGCAGATGGGCGTCACCGACATGCGCCATGCGATTCAATATGCGCTGACTTATCCGGAACGGCACGCGTGTGAATTGCCGCCGCTCGATTTGACTACGCTGTCGGCGCTCCACTTCGAACCTCCTGATCTTGAGCGCTTTCCGTGCGTTGCTCTCGCTTATCGCGCGCTGCGGGAGGGCGGCACACTGCCCGCCGCAATGAACGCAGCCAATGAAGAAGCTGTGCAGGCATTCATTGAAGAGCGAATTTGTCTGACTGACATCGCGCGAGTAATCGAAGCCGTGATGGATGGTCATGACACTCAACCCGCCACAGAACTGGCCGCCATACTCGAGGCGGACAGCTCAGCTCGTTTGGTTGCGGCGGCAGAAATATCAAAGCTCGCCCGACCCGCCCCATTGCTCGCCGAAAGGTGAAAAGGATCGTAAGGGTGGCACTCCGTGGCCGCCCCTTGCCGTGGTTCACTCATCCTTCGAAACATGACGCAAGCAGCGAAGGGGTGGCCACGGAGTGCCACCCCTACAAAGTTTCTGCCCAGCTCGCCTCTTGCCACGGCAGAAATATCAAAACTAGCCAGACCGCGCCAAACCGCATTTTGAAATCCCGATCAGCACGTTATTCACCCGAAACTACGGTTTGACGTGCCCCAAGTCGCCGCGTAAACTCCATCTCGGCAACCCGGATAAAGGCTTTTGAGTCTAAACCGTCCGTGTAATTGGGCAATACTCCGAGATAAGGATGAGATTTCATAGATGACTGTGATAACTGGGATTCTGGCGTTTATTCTAATTCTGGGCGCGGCGGTCGTTATTCATGAGTTCGGCCACTTCATCGTGGCGAAGCTCTTCAAGATTCGGGTGGAGACTTTTTCAGTCGGCTTTGGTCCACGTCTATTTGGTAAGAAGTGGGGCCACACCGATTACCGTGTTTCTGCCATACCCCTCGGCGGTTATGTAAAACTGGGCGGCGACGAGTCCAACGCGCCCCTCGAAGGCGAAGGCGCCTCAGATATTCCACCTGCGGAGATGTTTAATCTTCGTCCCCGTTGGCAGCGAATCCTGGTCGCCCTCGCGGGACCGGTAATGAACATGATCACGGCCCTGACGATTCCGATGGTTGGGGCTTTGATGTATGGCGTGCCAGTGACGCCTGTGCCGGTTGTTAGTTACACCCCCGCGGGAGGCGCAGCGCAGAAGGCTGGGATGCAGGCCGGCGACCGCGTCGTCGCATTTAACGGCACCGAGAATCCGGACTGGGACACCATTCGTGGGGATGCGCTGCTCTCGCACGGACAGTCTTTATCAATCGTGGTTGAGCGAAATGGCCAGCGCGTACCTCTGACGATAACTCCAAGCACTCAAACGGACCAGGGAGAGACCTTCGGGGATCTCGAAATCGTTCCTGACAATGGCGGATATCCGGTTGTTATCCGCGATGTTTCGAAGGATGGTCCGGCATCGGAGGCCGGCATTACCGTCGGCGATCGAGTGCTGGCGGTCAACGGGCAAACAGTACGCAGCGCCGAGCATATTACTAACTTTGTGAGGGAGCACCGTTCGCAGCCAATTACGCTCACCATCGAGCGCAATGGAGAAAAGAAAGACATCACTGCCACTCCGCGGCGCCTGGATGGGATTGAACGCCTGGGCATTGGTCCGGCTGATGATTTTCCGCTGCAGCGACCAAGCCTGGGCGCTGCCGCAGCCTATGCCGTTCGAACTAATCTCCAGATCTTGCGTCTAACTGGTAAAGCACTTGGACAGGTTTTTACGGGACAGCGGTCAGCGCGAGACACGTTTTCCGGACCTGTCGGAATCTATAACGTGGCCAAGACTTCAGTGGAACGATATGGCTGGGGTGGATTTTTCACGACCCTCGCATTCCTGAGCCTGAATCTGGGAGTTTTCAACCTGCTCCCGATTCCAGTACTTGATGGCGGCGCCATATTTCTGCTGCTGGTTGAGGGTCTCCTGGCAATGGTTGGGCTGAAAATCTCAATGCGAGTGCGCGACCGAATTCAACAGGTTGGTTTTGTGATGGTCCTGCTGCTTATGGTTTTCGTGATTACCAACGATCTTCTGAAGCAGGCCTCAATCTGGCGTGGCGGAAGCAACCCACCCGCGGCGACGACGCCGGCGAAATGAGAAGAATCCAAAGTCCAAAGTCCAAGGTCCAAAGTCCGCTTTCGAAAGAGGCATCCCACTTGGGCCGGAAGACGTCGTCGCAATTACCGATGCACGGTTGCAAAACAGACTTTGGACTTTGGACCTTGGACTTTGGACTAATTTGATTATGAGAAAATCGAGAGCAGTTCAGGTTAAGAACGTTCAGATTGGCGGTGGCGCTCCGGTCGCCATCCAGTCGATGACCAAAACCGACACCGCCGATGTTGGCGCCACGGTTGCCCAGATTGAAGAGATGGTACGCGCCGGATGCGAGATTGTGCGTCTGGCCGTGCCCAATGATGACGCCGCGATCGCCCTCAAAGAGATCCGCAAGCGCGTGCCTGACGTTCCCCTCGTCGCTGATATCCACTTCCATTACAAGCTGGCACTCCTGGCCCTTGAAGCAGGCATCGACAAACTTCGCCTGAATCCCGGCAACATTGGCAAGCACGAGCGCATTGTCGAAGTAGTGCGCGCGGCCCAGGCCCAGAAGGTCCCGATTCGCATTGGTGTTAACGGTGGATCGCTGGAAAAGGACCTGCTGAAGAAGTATGGCAC
Source organism: Pyrinomonadaceae bacterium (assembly GCA_031396065.1). Classification (GTDB taxonomy): domain Bacteria; phylum Acidobacteriota; class Blastocatellia; order Pyrinomonadales; family Pyrinomonadaceae; genus PSRF01. The sequence goes on from JANNJZ010000444.1 coordinate 12,218, forward strand.
GGCGACTCCCGAGGCGATGGTCGAGTCGGCGATGCGCCACATAAAGATTCTCGAAGATCTGGATTTTACGGACACGATTATTTCGCTGAAAGCTTCCGACGTGCATCGGACGGTGGCCGCTTACCGTCTGCTGGCCGAGAAGGTCGATTATCCGTTCCACCTTGGCGTGACTGAAGCCGGCACAGCTTTCGTTGGAACCGTAAAGTCGTCAATCGGTCTCGGGATTCTCCTGCACGAAGGAATCGGTGACACGATTCGGGTTTCGCTGGCCGCTGAGCCGCAGGAAGAAGTACGCGTTGCCTGGGAGATTGTTAAGTCGCTGGGTATGCGCACCCGCGGCGTGACCGTGGTTGCCTGTCCGACCTGTGGGCGCCTCGACGTGGACAATTTCGTGGAGATTGTTACCGAGATTGAACGCCGCCTCGCCCACGTAGAGGAACCGCTGCACCTTTCAATTATGGGTTGCGCAGTCAATGGACCGGGCGAAGCTCACGACTCGCAACTCGGAGTAACGTTTGGCCGGGGCGTCGGCATGATCTTCAAAGACGGAATACCTATGCGTAAGGTGGCCGGCGAAGACATCGTCGAAGCTTTCGTGATGGAAACTGAAAAACTGCTGGGCGAGATCGCGTCGAAGAAGATAACGGCCGAGCCCGAACTCGTGAGCATCACTTAAACAAACCCTCATAGATTAATGAAGGCTGCGCTGGTTCAGTAACCGTGCAGCCTCTTTTCTTTGGAGTAGAAGCAGGGAACGCGAGCCGCTGTCGAAGTTCTGCATTTCAGGCGTATAGAGTACAAGCTTTAGCTTGCGTGGCTGGGCGGCGGCAACCTAAAGGTCGTACTCTAAACGCCAGCATGGCCACGGCAATGACTCGTCCCCCCGCCAGCAGGTTTTAGTTGAGGCAATTCGAAAGATTGACTTTGGCCGATATCACGGCATAAAGTGCCCACCACCAAACGGGTTTCCGGTAGGTTAACAGGCAACGCCCCACGGGCCTGTGAATTGGTAAGCATCCTCGCAATTGCTGTTTGCCGCCTGCCATGGTGTCTCACGTGCTGTCGCGCAATCCCAGCCTTTTCATTAACCCTGAGATTGCCCGTCGCTAGCGCCGATTAGGAACTCTAACTCGTAAGACCAGACAAAGCCGGCTGACCTCAAGAGCAGTTACTACGCTCTCGCTTCTCTTCTAACCAGTCGCTTAGACTCGAGAACCTCAGTTCCTACTGGTCACCGTTCATATCTCTCGTGCATTCAGCCAGATTGAGAGCCGCAAAAAGGTCACGCGCGCGCCGTTACATTTCTATCGGGAAGAGTCACGTACAGATATAGGCACACGAAATCGATTCGTGTTCCAACAATCCAGGATGGAAGCCTCAAAAATTGCGGAGTACGTCAGCAGTCCGTCTTTCAGAGATCGACATGCCCTCCAGCGTATTCCCACGGAGACTCAAATGCAGCAGCCTCAACCATGCACCTTCAAAGAACGACTTCATGAATCGCTGAAGCGCGCAACCTCAAACTTCGGAACTGTACACATTGACAAGCACCAGCACGTGTACCGCTGTGGCGACGCTGCGAGGAACGTTTACTTCATTCAATCCGGCCAAATCAAGTTGCTGATGCTTTCACCCGAAGGCAAAGAATGCCTTCTGGCTATTCACACAACAGGAGATACATTTGGCGAGATTTGCCTGTCCGAATCAAACCCGCGGCAGGAAACGGCCACTGCCATGGCCGATACAACCTTGAAACGAATCCCCTCAGCTGCCTTCCTGTTGCACTTGGCGGATAACTCTTTGGTCGAGGGCTTTGTACAGTACCTGGCAAATCGTGTGGGTGAGCAACAACAAGTCATCTCGCAACTTGTTACACTGGAGAGCGAACGCCGTTTAGCCGAGACACTACTGCTCCTCGCGCGCAAGCTCGGCCAACCCGACCCTCGAAGCACTCGCATCGAACAGAAAATCACGCACGAAGAACTGTCAGCGATGGTTGGCACCACCCGACCGCGGATCACGGCCTTCATGATTAAGTTTCGAGCGTTAGGGTTCGTCGAAATGACGCCCCAACACTTTTTAATCGTCAAGGAAAGGAAGCTTTCAGATTATCTCTCTGGGGTTGGGTTGTGTCTGGTCACCTTGATTAGTTCGTCGCAAGTTCTCTTCTAAAACTTGTCAATTGAGAAAAGCGACTCACACCCGCTTGGAGTCACGCGTCGACTCCTTTGTTTCAGTAGTGCGATGTACTGGCGTGACGCCTAAATTTTCTCCGAGATGTCCAATATTGAACATACAACCATCGCGGTCAGGAGTACCGTTACCTCATCAGGTCCTGGTTTCCGGAGTTCATTCGCCGTTTGTAAGCCAGCCTTTTCTCACAACCAGGAGATTGCCAGGCTTTAGGAACTCTAAACTTGTAAGACGAGACGAAAGCCGACTGACCTCAAGAGCAGTTGATCCGCCCAACAGCCTCTCTTCTAACCAGCCGGCAATCAAACTCTTTTCCTACCCGTCTATCTCTGTTTCCTGATTCCCTTACGGGCGTCAGCTTCACCATCGGAGGTTGAAAGTGTCTTCACTGAGTCTAACCGTAACGCGTCGCAAGTTGTCGATTTCTCTGGCCGTTGTTGTTTTTGTGCTGGCGATCTTTTCAGTGAGTCGAGTGGCGTTGCCCAAAGCCTCCCGCCACAAAGTATCTTCACTTAAAGCATCACCATCCGTCGTAACACCACGTTCCGCGGCGGCGGCTCCCGCCGTGACGGGACAAACGCGGACCATCAACCTCAACACTGGCTACGATCAATGGTTAGCAACTCCCTCCCTGATAAGTGTGGGAGGGCAGGATAACGAATGGCGAGTGATCTCCGATACGATCAATGGTGCGCCTCAACCGCCGACGGCGAACGGCCGGGCGGCTAATGTGGTTTCCGACCTCATCTGGTCAGGTTATAACCCTGCCTTGCCCGGCTATTTTCCAAATAGTCGTTGGATTTCAATTGGCCCCAACCACGGTGCACCTTTGCCTCCTGCGCCTCCAGCGAAAAAGTTTCAGTATGCTTACTATTTCACTCTACCTGATGGGTTTTCCAATCCAGTTCTCAAGATGAAACTCAGCTCGGACGACCAGATAATAAAAGTTACCCTTAACAGCGCCATACTCTTTCAAGGTTCCGGGGGATCCTTCGTCACCCCTCCCTTGGTTCTCCCCGCCAGTCCCCTGACCTCCGCTGACTTTAACTCCGGGCCGACGGTCAATGTCCTAACTGTCGAAGTTGAGGATACGCACGCTGGTCTCACGGGCCTGGTGGTCGATGGCACTGTCACCTATCAAGACTGCGACCGACTACCAATCCGGGATCTCCCGAAATTGACCTCCATCACTTTCTGGGAAAGCAGTTCGGCATCACCAACTTCACCTACGTTCCTGGTGGACGCCGCTCAGTTGACAACGAAGCTGAGCGGGACACTTAGCTCAGCGAACAGCGACTTCGCCGGCGTACCAGGTAGTGAGTTGTATGACGTTTTCTATTCAGATTGGGATGGGACTCCGAATCCCAACGGTCAGTTTGTCACTATCGAGGCCGTGTGGCCCGTTGGTGCACCCTCCGGCGGGGGTTTGAATATTGGTAGGGTAGATTTCAACGGTACAGGTAAGTCGGCGAGCTCCGTTGCGAGCTTCGTTGCCCTCGGGAACAACGCGCTGCCTGCTGAGGTTGGAAAGGCCGTAGACGTCGACCCGAATGTTCTGACCGATACCACGATGGGGAACACAATTGGTCAAACGCAGAGACTAAGGATTACGGTGGGCTTCCCGTGCCCTTGCGTGGCGCCGCCCTCGGGCATGGTCGCCTGGTGGCCGCTGGACGAGACCGCGCCCGCAACGAGTCTCCAGGACATCATCGGCGGCAACAACGGGACACCCTTTGCATCGCCGGTTGGGGCGGCGCAGGGACCGCAGCCGGTAACTGGTGAGGTCGGCGGCGCGATGCACTTTCCCAAGTTCGGCAACGGGCTAAGCGGTGTCCGGGTCAGCCCTCAAGCGGCTCTGGCGAACATCGGCGCTGCTGAATTCAGCATCGATGCGTGGGTGCAGGTGCCTCCGGCGCCAGCCAACCGTCTGCATTACATCGTGAACAAATTCGATCCCGCGCAGAACCGAGGCTATGCGCTGTACATCGTCTCACCGGGGGTGGCCGGCAACGAGCGACTCGAGTTCAAGTGGGGCGACGGCGCCAACGTCAGCACGGTGCAAACGATTTCGCCCCTGACGACCGGGCAATGGCACCACGTGGCAGTGACGTTGGCACGGAACGTCGGGAGCTTTTCGCTGGATATCCGCTTATATGTGGACGGCGTCCAAATGGGCCAGCAGTCGGGGAACCCTCCGGGCTTAGGCTCCCTGGTCAATTTCGTTTTCCTGGAGATCGGATGGCAGCCGGGTACGATTGATGAGCCGATCACCATTGATGAACTGGAGATCTTCAACCGCGCACTTTTACTGTCAGAAGTCCAGTCCATCTTCAACGCCCGCAGCAGTGGCAAGTGCTTAACTCAGCCCTGTCCAACTATCACGATCACCCCCGCTGTTCTGGTCCAACAGACATGGTCTACTAACCTGGATTACCCGGCGTTGAATCTCACGGCGACGGGCGGCACCGGGCCATACACGTTCACGGTCACCGGCGGTACTGTGCCTCCGGGAATGGTTGTCGATTCTGACGGGACGCTCCACGGCAAGCCTGTCACGCCAGGCACGTATAACTTCACCATCACGGCCACGGATGCGAATGCCTGTCGCGGCTCGCGCGACTACAGGCTGATCATCACCAGCTGCCCGACGGTCACCATTAATCCCGCTACGATTCCCTCCGGAATTGCCGGGACACCGTACAGTCAAGCCTTCACTGCGACCGGCGGAACAGCCCCCTACACCTTCAGCGTGTCGGGCGGGTCACTGCCTTCTGGGATGACCCTTTCTTCGGCGGGAACGCTCTTGGGAACGTCGACTCAGAGTGGTAGTTTCACGTTTTCGATAAAGGCCATCGACGCGAATGGCTGCGCAGGCAGTCGCGGATACCAGATCAGCGTAATCGGTTGTGGATCGCCCTCGCTGGGCTTATTCAACACGGGTCTCGGCGACGATGGCAGTCCGCTAGCAGGTGGTGCGAGAGACCCTCATTACGCGCTCATCCTGCCAAATGGGAGCATTGCGTCAGCGGAGGCGCTTGCACAAATCCCGGCCACCCACATTCCAAACAGCCCGACTTCCAGATGGATCGGGCCCGCCCCCGCTGATCTCACCACCGGTGCCTTTACGTACCGCGTCAAATTCACACTGACGAACTGCGATCCAAAAAGGGTCATCATTAACGGGCGATGGGCCACGGACAATCGGGCGGTGATCCGCGTCAACGGGGTCAACACGACGTCGACAACCCCCAACAACGGGTTCGGCCAGTTAACGCCGTTCACACTCAACAACACCAATGCCACCTTCGCTCCAGGGCCGAATACGTTAGATTTCGTGGTCACTAATACCGGAAGGGTGACAGGTTTGCGAGTGGAGTTTGCAGCAGCATTAGTCGCAGGCCCAGACCTATACATGCGAGACGGTCTATCAGACACGGGAATAGAACCGAATGCGAATACCGGCAACGACCCCATCTACTTGTCCCCGGACATCTGGGTGCGCACTGAGCCTCTCTCGGGCTGGAATCCCTATCCTTATCCGATTACCAACCCTCCGCTGTGGATTCCCGCCCTGATCTCCCAGCACCAAGACCCTGACTACCGTAGTCCGCTTTCCGGGAAGCCCAACTACGTCTATGTCAGGGTTCGAAATAGAGGAGATGCGGCTTCGAGCGGTACCGAGCTCTTGCAACTCTACTGGGCCAGCGCCTCAACGGGTCTGAACTGGGATCCTGCGAAGAAAGGTGGGTCGTTCATCGACAATGTGCAAAGCAACGTGCTCTTCGGATCAGAGATCACGAAAGTGCGGAAAAACGCGGCGACCGCAAGCATGGACGAACGCAACGCCTACGTCGCCGCCCTCATCAAGATTGCGACCGATCCCTCATTGAAGTTTCCAAATGGAAACTCTTATTGGCACACTCAGCAAGAGATCCATCGTTACGGCCCCTCCTACCGTCATGGCTCCGGTAATCCTACCTTTGTGCCTTCGGTCGCTTTCTTGCCCTGGCACCGAGAGTTTATGAATCGGTACGAGGGATTGCTGCAAGAAGCGGATCCGAAGGTCAAGCTCTTATATTGGAACTGGAACAACAGTCCGAACTCCCTTATGACGAACACGTTCATGGGTGCCAGTGGGGCCGGACTAGCTGCAGGGGTTTCGATCGGGCCCCCGCTTTCTCCGGCGACCGATCCTCTATACCCGAATCCCTATAATGCCTCGGTGACCAAGGTCCTCAGAAGAAGGCAGCCTTCTAATATTACCGAGCTGGACAACACGGTCGTCGGCAGGTCGTTCTACGACGATTCGAATTCGGCATTCAATTTCTCCGGTGGCTTGGAGAGCGTTAGCCACAATAACTCTCATGGTTATATCGGTGGTGACTGGGGTGTTTTCTTCGGCGACATGACGGACATTGATACGGCTGCACGAGACCCATTCTTCTTCCTCTTGCACACGAAGGTCGACCAGCTCTGGGCTCGTTGGCAACGCAAGTCCCTTCTGAATCTCGACCCAACCACCACATTCAGCGGCGTCGATCTGTCAACGAACGCGAACCTTCAGGCGACCATGGAACCGTGGAATGGAGCTGCGTTCAATCCAGCTGGGGAGATCGAACCGTGGACGAGTACCGGCATGCAATCCTATGCAAAGCCAGGATTTGATGAGTCAGTCACATCGCCGCCATTTTACGACACGGCCCCGCTCACCATTCCTGCGTTGGGGCCAAATGAGGAAGTGATTCTTGAGATCCCCTGGTATCCGCCTGATCCCGCAAAATTCGGCAACATAACCGACCCGCAACACGTCTGTATGATTGCCCGGATCGAAACGAGCACAAGCGTTCCTTTCGGGATGTCTACTGGCGAGACTGCGGACATCGCCTTCAATACACTACAGAACAATAACATCGCATGGAGGAACGTATCGGTTGTCGATAGCTTCCCCGGCCCATTCAAGAGGGTGAGGTTCTTGATGCGTAACGTCTTCCATGAGCCAGTCACGGCGGAGCTACGACTCGGCGCGAAGCTGAATCAGCTTGGCAAAGAGTTCTTCGATCTCGGCACAGTCGCGGTCGATCTCGGCTCAGACCTTCTCAACCGTTGGCGCGCCGGCGGCGCAAAGGGGCAGGGCGTTGAACTGCTGCCTAACGGACAACTGAGAGTTCTTCGGGGTGATGCCGTATTGGAAGACATTGCACTCAAGCCAGACGAGACGTTCTCGGTACGTCTGTTTTTCGAATTGCGACGCGACTACCAACCCACCAATAGGGGCGAGCACATCATCTTTGACGTGGTGCAGACAGGTATTCCTGGGAACCCAAAAGCCATAGTCGGTGGCCAGCGCTATGAAGTCGACGTCGAAAAACTGACTCCAGTTCAGCCAGGGCGGAATTGGCGTTTCGTGCCGGGACTCGAGCGACTTCCTGAGCAATGGTCGGGGATCGATTTTGACGATTCCAAGTGGTACCAAAGAAAGCTGGATTTGGGGTTATTAGCTCCGTCAAGTTGCGGCGAAGGTCATGGTTCAGTTCTGGGCTCGACGGGTCATGGCACGAGTCCCATCACGACTTACCTTCGGCACACATTCGACGTCGAAGACCCTGAATTCTTTCGGAGCCTACTAATGAGGGTTAAGCGCGCCGATGGGGCCATCGTCTACCTTAACGGCAATGAGGTGTATCGCGCCAATCTGCCGGACGGCGTAGTTACTGAGCGGACGTTCGCCCGTAAGCGAACCATTGGGGTAGAACGAGAGGTGTTCTTCCCAGTGCAGCTCGATCCGGCTCTACTTCGTCGAGGAAGCAATGTGCTCGCGGTCGAGATCCACCGCGCGGCGTCGAGCTGTGACGCTCCCATCTTTGACCTCGAACTAAATGCGAACTGGGACTCGCCGGGACAGGTCCCCTATGTACAGTTCGCCAACATTTCAAAGGGAGAGTTGTTCACTGTGGGCCGGACGGCCTTGATCGATGTGGTCGCCCTCGATGCAGACGGGTCGGTCCGCTCGGTCACCTTCGTGGTGGACGGCAAGCCGGTGCAGAAACTGGAGAAGGCACCCTTCAGGTTCCACTGGAGAGTGAAGCCTGGTCCACATCGGATGACTGCCGTTGTCATCGATAACAGCGGCTTGGAGGGCAAAGCGCATACTACGGTAACTGGAGTCAGTAACGTCCCGCCAACTGTGACCCTGACTCAGCCCCCACCGCAAACGGTGATCGCGCGTGGCAACTCCCTCGTGGTTGTCGCTAACGCCGCCGATTCTGACGGCACGATCAGAAAGGTCGATTTCTTCCTCCACGACGGCACCAAGTTCGGTGACCCACCGCGACTCGTCGGTTCAGTGCGGCGACGGCCTTTCATAATCACTCTGCGTGACCTACAACAACCTCATAACATGATCACCGCTGTCGCACACGACAGTGGTGGTGCGAGGACGGCATCGATTCCAGTAATGGTGATGGTGACGGGTGTGGCCTCGGCCTCGCATACGGGCCATAGTCAGCACTGATGTAACATTAGGAGAGTGCAATTTTTGGAGTGTCTCAGACGGTCGGCCTGGTGATTGTCGGCAACCTACGAACTGAACGTCTGCCGCCGTCTGATGCACGGTGGGTCTTCATTTTGATTCCATGCGTCGTCCAGTTCGGGCGCACGAAAACGATTCCTTATGTTTTTCTCTGCGCTTATTTCTATGCGAGATGTTCAATATTGAACATACATGCATCGAGGTTAGGAGTACCGTTCCTCACGAGGCTTTGATTTTCGGAGATCGATTCGCGGTTTGAAAATCAGCCGTTTCTCATGCGGAGAATTGCCGGGCTTTTAGGAACTCTAACTCGTACGGGACGAATGCCGACTGACCTCGGAGCACCTACACGTCAAGCCGCTTCGCTTTTTTATCAGCCGGTGACTCAAGAATCTTCTCCTGCTTGTCACTGTTTCTATCTCCGTTCACTGATGCTCTTACGGGCCTGAGTTTCGCAACCTGAGGTTGAAAGTGTCTTGCCACATGATCTGCGCAGCTTGGCGCGGGAAGTGAGAAATTGCATGAAAAGTAGGGGATTGATTGCCGCTAGCGTGCTGTTTTGCAGCGCCATATCCGGGGCTTCTTTCGCTCAGACAATCGAGGTTACGAACAAGTCGCGAGAGGCTGCCAGCCTTCACCTGCCGACTGTCCCGAAGCCGATCAGTCCCGCGAATCTCAAACGTGACATT
>JANNJZ010000465.1:0-2325 GCA_031396065.1 Pyrinomonadaceae bacterium
CTCGAATTCAGGTCCAAACAACCACCGTGAGCGAAGCACCAATGGATGCAGAGTGTGCAATTCGTCAGTAGTTGGGTCTCCAGCAACTCTTTTTATCGTTTCTATGACTCTAAGCCGACTATCTATTTCATCAAGAACTCGGAGCGCATCCTTGACCGTCCATTCAGCAAGCAGGTTGTCAAGACCCTCTATATCGTCATGTGGGAGCGTTGACAACTTTTGCAGTAACGCTGCCCCACTTTTTGATTTTTCCAGATTAATTACTGCATTAACTGCTGCTGACAGAAATTCGGGGGAGATAGTCGGGTGTGCTTGAGCTATCGCCTTGGTAAACTCTGAAACCTCGCGCTGGGCTCCTCTACCCAGAACAGCAAGTTCAGCTCGATGCTCTGACAATGCGTCCTCGGAGGACTCTTCAACCGTTTCGGTAGCGATGACTTGAGCAACTTCGCGAATTCGGTCCGCAGTCTTCTGAAATAGTTCTCGAACTTGGGGGGTGCTTTTGAACGCAGTCCAGTCCTGTTCGACTTCAGAGTCAAACCCAGTAGTATCGACAATGACTTTAAATCGACGGGCAAAGCGTGTGCGACCATCAAAGTTCACTACTTGGCCAATGGCCCACGAAGGTGTACCGACTAGCCGTTTTTGTACCCAAAATGCTATGCCTTGGTGTAGTGCCGAATGATTTAACCGCGTAGAGTCAATGATTATCACCATTGCAGTACATCCACCGCCAAAATCAATTAATGTTTCGCTAACCTTTCCACCAATTTCACTAAACGGCCGAAGAGTCCCGTTTACGCGAATCTCAAATTCTGGATCGTGGACGAATCTGGCTGATAGAACGGTCAGAATTTCCTCTGCGTCTGGAAGGTGTCGGTCAACTTTTACAATGAGGCGAGTTCCACTTCCGTCGCGTGTTCCCAATTCTTTTTTATGAAGCACAAAAGGACTTGGCCCAGACTCAGTTCCAACCACAAATGTTGCAAGGGTCCCCCCGCGCCAAGTCTCAACCTGATATTCATTGCCGAAGCAGAGCAGCCCATGTCGGCCAACACCGTTGCGGCCATAGGCTTTACGTTGGCTCATGGCTCGACCGGCCGGAAACTCGACGTTTACCCCTTGGTTTTTTACTCGATCATAGCGCAACGTCATCCATCGTCTGGTGAATTGTTCCGGTGTCATGCCGTGACCATTATCGGTGACTGTTAACATGCCGCCAAGCTCCAACGGCAACTCCAGTTTGACACTTGAGGCCCCTGCATCCCAGGCATTGGCAACCAGCTCGGTCAAGGCTACTTGCGGAACGTGCGCTACCTGTCCCAGTTCGCGAAGCAGATAATCTTCTTCAAATAAGGACGCCTGAAGAGGTGTGCTATTCATTTTTGCAATCCCCTATGAAAATTCGTTCCAACATCGACAGTTCTTCCAGATATACAAAAAAAGCATCATTTTATCGGCCAGCAGCCATGCTCATCAATGACTTGATCGATCTCTGTCATGATGCAAATGGTTTCGTTACGCAATCAACCTCCTCTCACTCCCGTGCTACCACAGTATCGTAAAGCCCGTAGTGCGTCAGACCCTCGTGGCTCTCGATTCCTGTATAGCGGAGCGACGCATCTTCGTAGCGTCGGAACGCAAAGACAGCCTGGTTCATCTGCTCGGTGTTGAATACCTTCAGGCGCACAAGCAGGTGGAAGTCCCCCACTGTCAGGCCAGTGACAGCCAAAAACAAATCCGGTTCGAGCTTGGTTATGACATCCTGGAGGGTGTTCTCACGAAAGTCAGTCAGGTACATGAACGCGGGGATGCGCGTCGCGAATTTGATCAGCTTCTCCTGAACAAATTTGCGCTTGGATTTGTACTCCTTCTCTTCGTCGGACAGCTGCTTCTTCTCCTTCGCCGTCAGCGAACCATCCTTAGCCTTATTCTTGAGTTCTTTGACCTTGTCGCTCTTGTTGATGATCATCTCGATGATGTTGTCACCAAGCGCGCGCCACCCCTCGATGCGCTCCACGGCGGCCATCGCTTCGGGATTGTCCATGACGCGGCGCAGGGTATCGTTGTCCACGTTCACCAGTAGCGCAGACTGCCACTTGCGAGCCAACAGCGTGGCAGAGGTGCCCGCCATCGCGATATCGAGAATGCCCCCCGCGTCGATCTGGGTCATATTGGCGCCGTCATAGGCGAGCACGGGCAGGAATGACACGAGCTCCTTGACGGAATTCTCCGGATTCGACTCGTTTGGCGACAGTCCGATTCCGTACTCTGACAGTTGCCGCAGCGCTCTCGTGGGCGCGAAGTCGAAAACGAAACAGACGG
>JANNJZ010000483.1:0-32960 GCA_031396065.1 Pyrinomonadaceae bacterium
TCCACGCCCTCACGGGCGTGGCTATTGACTGCCGGTCCTTCGGACCTGGGTCCCCCTCCCCACTTCGGCTAGATTTGTTAATCGAAGTTTAGCGTCAGGACGGTGGATTGAAAGCCAGGCAACGAATAAGTGAGAACGATCCACGAAGATACCCAAAGTTCGCGAAAACGTGATCGAGTATTTTCGACGCTAGCGTCGAAAACACCTGAGAGAGTCCCGAAATATGCTAAAGCTCCTTTTGACCATGACACTGCTCATGCCAATGGTGGATGCCACGCACACCTTCCACTCAGCGCGGTCAAAGATCGCGTTCAGTCGTCAAACTAAGTCCGCAGCAAATCTGCTCGAAGTTGGTACTGCCTCAAAAATTCGTGCGGTGACCGACTCACCTGCTGAAGTCAAAGTTATTTCGTACAACATCCGCTGGCGCGGCGGCGACGAGCTACGGCAGCTTGGTCAACTCTTCAAAGACGACGCCGAAACTGGCGGCGCCGCTATCCTGGGGCTACAAGAGGTAGACCGAAACAAGAAACGTACCGGTAACCAAAACACCGTCAAGATGCTGGCTGAAGAATTGGGCATGTACTACGCCTGGGCTGCTCCGCCCTCGACCAAATCAGAAAAGGAAGAAGAAACTGGCGTCGCTATTCTGAGTTCCTACCCACTCAGTCAGGTTCACCGCATCGTGCTCCCTCACGAAGGCCCCGGAGGAAGACGGCGGGTGGCACTGGGGGCGACTGTGACGGTGGGCAAAACCAGCCTGCGAATCTATTCGGTGCATTCCGAGACCCGGATATTGGTTAAACGTAAGCTCGATCAAATGAAAGCAGTCCTGGAGGATCTGGATCGCTACCCAAAGGGGATGTCGTCGGTTGTCTTAGGCGATTTCAATACCTGGGAGCAGGACGCCGTCGCAAAAACGTCACGACTTTTTACCGCGAAAGACTTTCACACGCCCTTTGATGAACAGGCGACATTCTTCCGTCGCGTATTGTTCGTGTCGGTCGATTTAAAGCTTGATTGGATATGGCTGCGCAGTATCGAGAACGCTGGTTATGGAGTAAGCCGGCGGATTGAATTGTCAGACCATTGGCCTTTGTGGGTGGTCCTAAAGCTAAGGACCGCCGCGAACTGAGGCTAGCCAATTCGTAATTTGAAAAAGCAAGTGAACTAGCTAGGCTGCTCGATATTTTCAGGGTAAATCTGTGGTGGCATTGTAGGGGTGGCACTCCGTGGCCACCCCATCGTTACCCGCCCGGTATTCTCGAAGCCCCTACAACAAAGGGAAAGTGCCGCCTACAACTTCGTTCAAAATACACGTGGGATTTGCGTGATATGTTAAAGTGCTTTTCGTTTTCAAATCTTCAATTTTTTTCTCAAGCTCATTCGGGGATAACTTATGAAGTGTCCAATGTGTACCAGGAAGATTAGCTGGGCCAGAACCCGCTGCCCAGCCTGCAGAACCAAATTACCTCAGTGGTATCTGATTGCCTTTGTCCTTTTCGTGGTAGCTTGCCTCGGCTTCCTGCTGACTATGGAGACGTTGGGACAGTGAACGTTTTTTCTTACCTGACTCCCCATTCCCAAATACCGTAGAGAATCTTTTTATCCAACTGGGTGCCCGCTTGTTTCAGGGATAGGATTATCTGGCCCCGATGATGTGACTCGTGTGAAATGAGATAACCCAGAAAGGCCACCACGTGAGGTTTAAAGCCCTTAATCTTGCCACCGTGCTGCAGGCTTTGATGCAGTAACAATCCGACCGCCTGGCCCGATTCCACCAACGACTTGCGCAGCGCTTTTTGATCGAGCGCCGCGTCTTTTTCGACCTTCACCAAACCAGCCAATAATTCCGGGGCTGCAGATTTCAGCCACATCAAACGTACGTTGTGGATATGGGCAAACTGTTCACCAACGCTTCTGCCTTTCGAGGCCGACAAACTGCCGAGCGCCGGAGTTTTGATAGCATCGAGTAGATACAGATTGATGCGATTGTGAATGTCCCAGGTTTCAAGAAACTGCTGCTCGTCCATCGGGTGGCTCCTCGTAAAGCAAACTGTTAGTTTGCGGCGGTCCGCAACCACTCTGTTGACTAATTTCGCGCGAGCCGCAAACTAACAGTTTGCTTTACGTGTTACCGCACCCGCACGACTATGTTGTTGGTTATCAGCGCGTTGCCAGTAGCTCGCTGCAGTTCGGCGATGGCTTTGTTAAGATCCGTTTGAGCGCGCAACTCATTTCCGCGAGCTGTAGTTAAGGATGTTTGACGCTCCAGCACCAGGAAAACGGTAGACTGCCCGGCGTCGAGCTTTCTTTGCTCGCTTTGATATTGCTGTTCGCTGGCGTGGCGTGCGATTCCCGCCGCCCGCAAACGCGCCTCCGCGCTCCGCACCGCTTGTAACGCATTCCTGACGTCAACCTGAATCGTTTGCTCAATCTGTTCGCGCTGTGTCGCGATCCGCTTTCCTTCGACCAGCGAGCGCCCCAGTTGCGCTTCAGCCGTACGATTGCGCAATGGCAGGCTAATTTGCACGCCGACGCGAAAATTCGTGTAGCGGTTCAGCGCCAGGTTCTCCAACGATTTTCCATAGCCACCAAGCAAGTCGGGAGAAAACTGCGAAGTCGTAATCGGCAGCGGTTCCAGCCCGGAGAGCTGTGAAAGGAGGTTGACGCGGTCTCGCAGGGCGACACCGGAACTTGTGATGGGATTAATGGCAGTGGAACTCAGCAGGCCGGCGAGTCCAACCACTCCATAACTTCCTACCAGATCGATGCCTGGCTTGGTCTGTTCCCGAAAATATTTCTGATCGATCTGATTGATCTCACGGGCTACCGTCGCTTGCTGGAGTTCCGGGCGGTTGTCCATCGCAGCCTTCAAGGCTTCCGGCAGAGAAATCGCCGGGGCCGCGAGATCTACCGAATCCGTCGGAACAACCGAGAGGTTCCAAAGGTCCGACTGTTGATTGACCGCGATCAGGTTCTTCAAACTGTTTTCGCTTTTGGAAACCTCTTCCAAGGCGGTAAACAGGCTTTGCTCGAATCCCGCCACTTGCGCCTCCGCCGCCACCACGTCGATGGGAGCCAATGACCCCTCGGTCACCAGACGCTGATTGTGCTCAAGCTGCGCCCGTGAATCGCGCACCGCATCCTTTTGCACTTGCAGATTTCTCAGCGCGAAGACCAGGTCCCAGTAGGCACGCTGCACGCTCGTAATCGTTTCAATTGCTCTTTGCCGGAATTGCGCATCGGTCAATGAGAGGTTCTTCTTTGCGATTTCAATCTGTCTGCGATTGTTGTCGAATTTCAAACCACGCAACAGCGGCTGCGTGTAGTTGAAAGTCAAAGCCGTGGGATATTGCGGACTGAGCGGCACAAACTGATTATCCGTGGTTTGCCGAATCGATGAGAAGTCCAGCCGATAGTTTCCGCCGAACATCGGCGTCTGTCCTTCGAGCCGTGCGTTTCCGGTAAAGTCCGACGTAGTCGTGAACCCATTTACACCACCGCTCAGGAAACTCGAGATCGGAGTTTCGATTCGTTCGAAGTAAGTCGACGAGGAGAGTTTCGGATCGTAAACCCCGTGGGCGCCCATGAAATCAAACTCAGCAATCTTGACGTTGTGGCGAGCGACCTCGATGTCCTTGTTGTTTTCTAGCGCCATGGCCAACGCTTCGCGGAGCGTCAGCGGTTTTTGGCGACTCATATCCACGCCAACACGTCCAAGTTCGGGCAAAGCTTTCTGAGCCGGATTGAAGTCAGGCGCGATGGCCGGAACCTGCAACTCCTGGGGTGAGGGCGAAGCACCAGGTTCCTGAGCCACGGCCGAATCAATTTGGCCTAATGAAAGAAAGACAACGGCAAAGAGCGCAAGGTGAGTTACCGTACGGCGCAAAGCAGAGATACGATCCACGAAAAGACGCGAACTGACCCGCAGCGTTGTTAGCGACTCAATATTTTGATTTGTCATTACTCTTTCCATTCAGCCTGGGCCTATTGCTTCGAAACTAAACCTAACAACGATGCCGCAGCGCTCGCTGTTTTTCGTCGCACTCGGCCAAAAAATCCGGTCACTCGTGAACTCGCTATTCCCCACACTTTGCTTCTGCCAAGGTCGTCGAACAGGGAATAGAACACCGGCACGGCGAGCAACGTCAGTAGCAAACAAAGCGATTGCCCGCCTACGACCAGCACGCCAATCGAACGATTTGTTCCGGACCCTGGGCCGCTCGATATCGTCAGCGGCAGCATTCCGGCGACCAGTGCGATCGTCGTCATCAGAATCGGCCGCAGCCGATCTCGATTGGCGCGGATGATTGCTTCCAGTCGTTCCATCCCCTGGGCCCGCAGATGATTCGTGTGATCGATTTGGAGGATCGCGTTCTTCTTAACGACGCCGAAGAGCAACAACAATCCCAACCCGGAGAAGATGTTTACGGTCTGGCCGGTGACCAGCAGTGCCAGGATGCCAAACGGTATGGCCAGCGGCAGGGTCAACAAGATCGTAATGGGGTGAATAAAGGATTCAAACTGGGCCGCCAACACCATGTACATGAAGACAAACGACAATATGAAGGCCAGCATGAAGTAGTAACCTGCTTTGCCCAGCTCCTTTGACCTGCCGGCCAAACCGGTTGAATATGAGGGGTCGATTTGCACCTCTTTCGCAAACTGGTTCATCCTGGTAATCACGTCTGCCTGTGACCCACCCGGCCTTACGTTCCCCAACAACATCACCTGGCGCTGCCGATTCAACCGTTCGATTGCAGATGGCCCGGTGCCCTCTTCAATGCGCACCAGATTGTCCAAACTAACCCAGCCAATCTTGGTGGAAGACACGATCATCTGTTTGAGGCCCTCTACGCTCGATCGAAACTGCCCCACTGCCCGCACTCGCACATCGTATTGATCGGTACCCGCATTAAAAGTGGAAACCTTCTGACCAGCGACCAGCGTGTTCAACGCCTGCGCAATATCAGCGACGCGAACTCCCAAGTCCGCAGCTCGCTCGCGATCAATAACCACCCGCAACTCGGGTTTGCCGGTTACCAGCGTCGAGTCTGCGTCAACCACGTCTGGAATTGTCTTCATCTTTGCCAGCATCGCCTCGGAGTATTGAGTGAGCTTGGCCAGATCTGGACCACCAATTACATACTGAATGTCGGCGTTGCGGAATCCACCTCCGGAAATAGCGGCCACCTGCTGTACGCTGGTCCTGAGCTGGCCCGGAAACTCCTT
This sequence comes from Pyrinomonadaceae bacterium, assembly GCA_031396065.1. Lineage (GTDB taxonomy): Bacteria > Acidobacteriota > Blastocatellia > Pyrinomonadales > Pyrinomonadaceae > PSRF01. The sequence goes on from JANNJZ010000483.1 coordinate 5,236, forward strand.
TAAATACTTCGCTAAAACTTCGGCGCGGGTTCGCACCATCAGGTCATTTTGCGTAATCGTCCGCTCCTCCAGGGGCTGCATCTTGACGTAAATAGTCGCGAGGTTTACCTGCTCCTGCTGCCCGCCGCCGATCGTGGTCAGCGTGTCGGCAACCCCAGGTAACTGCCTTACGTCAGCCGAGATCCGCTCGGCGAGCGAAGATGTCGCAGCCAGCGTGTATCCCTCCGGTGCGTGGACGTTGACCTCAAACTGCGACTGATCATCAACCGGCAGAAAGTTCTTACCTACAAACATGAACAACGGCACGATGCTGATGATTACGAGCAGACAGGCAAGCACTACTACCCAGCGGTGGGCCATAGACCACTCCAGCATCCTGGTGTAGACCATATCCACTGGACGATAAAATCGCGACTGCTTCGAGCCATGATCGGCGGGTTCAACCAATCGCTCGACAGGTCCTTCTTCAGCGTCGTTGCTGCGCTTGATCAGACGCGCCGCCAGCATGGGCGTAAGCGTGAAAGAAACCAGCAAAGAAACAGCGATGGCGAAAGACGACGTCAAACCAAACGAAGACATGAAACGGCCAACGATGCCGCCCATGAACCCGACCGGCAGGAAAACTGCTAACAACGATAGGGTCGTCGCCATTACCGCCAGGCCTATCTCTTTTGTTCCTTCGATGGCCGCCTGGAACGGAGGCATTCCCTTCTCTTCAATGAACCGAAAGATGTTTTCAAGCACAACTATCGCGTCATCGATCACGATACCCACCATTAACGTCAGGGCGAGCATGGTGATCTGATTCAAGGTGAAGCCCATTGCAGCCATCAGACCAAAGGTAGCAATCAATGAAGTCGGAATGGCCAGGGCGGCAATGACGGTGGAACGGAAGCTCCAGAGGAAGATAAAGACTACGATCGCCGCGAGTATGCTGCCTTCAATCAGATGCGTTTGAATGGACTCGATCGAGGCTTTGATGAAGATCGACTGATCGCCCACTATCTGCGTTTTGTAACCGGCGGGCAGGGTCTTTTGCAGTTCCTCCAAACGCGCCTTGACGGCGTCGGCGACCGCTACGGTGTTCTGTCCCGACTGTTTCGAAACGATCAATGTGACCGCCGGCTGTCCGTTAAGGCGCGCTTCAGTTCGCGGCTCCTCGGCTCCATCCTCGGCATAACCAACGTCGCTTAGCTTGACGGAATAGGTACCCCTGCTGCCGACCACCAGGTCATTAAAATCCGCGGGCTCAACGATCCGGCCCATAGTTCTCACCGTTAGCTCGCGCTGGCCCTCGTCTACGCGTCCTCCCGGGAGTTCCATGTTTTGGGCGCGCACCGCGTCAGCCACCTGCGCCACCGTGACATTGAAAGCTCGCAATTTGTCAGGGTCGACCCAAATCTGAATCTCGCGCGATCGGCCCCCGATAATCGTTACCTGACCAACACCATTAATCGACTCAATTTGTTGCTTGATTTTTTTATCGGCAACATCGGTGACTTCCCGTGGAGAACGAGGAGCCGAAACTGCAATCCTGACCACCGGCGCAGCATCTGTGTCCAGTTTCTGTACGATGGGCTGCTCAGCGGTAACCGGCAGTTCGTTGGCGACCAGATCCACGTTATTGCGAACTTCGGCGGCCGCCACGTCGGGGTTTTTCTCAAGCAGGAAGGTGATGAAAACCTGGGAGACGCCTTCTACGGAAGTCGAGCGCAGCTCATCGATTCCGCTAATCGTGTTGACGGCGCCTTCAACCTTGTCCGTTATCTCCGTCTCGATTTCCTGGGGAGATGCGCCTGGGTTAACCACGGTAACTGTGATCGTCGGCAGATCGATCTTCGGGAAAAGATCAACGCCCAATGATTGGTAGGAGAAGAGTCCAACGACCGTCAGACTCAGGATCAGCATCGTCGCGAACACCGGACGCCTGACACAAATTTCAGCTAGCTTTTGCATCGTCTAAGTTAGTCCAAGGTCCAAAGTCCAAGGTCCAAAGTCCAAGGTCCAAAGTCCAAGGTCCAAGGTCCAAAGTCCATCATCCCCTCGTCAACTCTTGACTTTGGACTTTGGACCTTGGACTTTGGGCTTTGGACTGTTACTGCTTTACCGCCATCCCATCACTCAGCTGTTCAATATTGCTGGTTGCCACCTTTTCATCGGCAGCTACACCACTTTTGATCTCGACCAGATCACCTTCCGTCTGTCCCAGTTGCACCAGGCGCTCCTGAGCATGACCATCCTTGATCACAAACACCCGGCTAACTCCAGACTCAGTTCGCACGGATCGTGATGGCACCAGGACGGCCGGTTCAGCACGCGACTGAAGGATACGCACCGTCGCAAACTGTCCCGGCTTCAATACTCCGCTGCTGTTTTCGATTTCCGCCTCGACGGTCAGCGTCCGGGACGTTGGGGTCACGTTTGGCGAGATGCGCGCGATCCGGCCGCCGAAGTTCCGATCCGGCCATGCGCTAGTAGTCACCGAAACCGATTGACCGACACTCACTGCGGGAATTGCTTGTTCGGGAATATCGATTCGCACCCGCAAAGGATTGATACGCACGATCGTCGCAACTTTACTTGAGGGCGACACATATTCGCCGAGGTCCGCCGTGCGCTCCGCCACGTATCCATCGATGGGTGAAAACACAAGCGCATAGGAAAGACTCCGCCGCGCTAAGCCGAGTTGGCTTTCGGCATTGGCTACATTTGCCCGGGCGGTCGCTACCGCCGCGAAGTTCTGCCGCGCCAGCGATAGAGCCGATTCATAGGCTTCCTTTAGTTGGTCGCGCTGCGCCTTTTGCTGATCGTATGCCGACCTTGAGACGTCGCCGGATTCGATTAACTTCTCGGCCCGGCGCAAATTCTTTTCGGCTAATTCCAGCGCCACTCGGGCATTCGCTACTTCCGGAACCTTGTTTGGATCGAAAGCCTGACCCGGGCGAATGTTGGCCTTTTCTTCAGCCTGGCGGAGGGCCGCTTTTGCCTGTTCGACCTGTGCCTGCGCCTGCTCAACGCGAAGTTTCGCATCAACATCGTCGAGGCGTACGATCATTTGGCCGCGCTTCACATAGCTGCCAAGATCCACGCCAATTACCGTCACCTTGCCGGCGACTGAAGGCGCAACGTCCGTTTGCTGATCGCCTGTCAGACTGCCGGTGGCCTCAAAAAATCGTGGTAGCTCACGCATGATTGCCGAGACAGTCGTGACGTCCACCACCGACGCCTGTGCTGCTGTGCTCGGCTCATCTTTCCTGACGTTCGCTTTAGATCCGCCGCAGGACGCCGTCCACAACAAGCCTGACAACGCGGACACCAGAGTTAAAATTTGTAATGGCTTGGAAGCTAACATCTACTCTATCTCTCTCCGCTTTTAACGCCTTCAAAACCGACCGTCATCGGGAAGCAAGGGGCTGGTTAGCCTTTCGCACTTGGCTGACGAACCGCGCTGATCCCGTTCAGGAGGATGTCCGTAAATTGTTTCGCCGCGTCCTCGTTCGATATGTTCAACAAACGACGCTGGGGATCCCAGAGATTGTTGTTGAGTGAGTGGTGAATAATCATGCCGATGAAGGCCCGGACTACAATGACCGGGTCGAGCTTGGCCATAGCGCCGTCGCGTTGACGCTCGATGATGTAGCCACCCAAAAGTTCGTAGACGCGCCGGACAAACTTTTCGAAAAACATGTGCGCCAGTTCATGCCCTTCCAGAGCAGCGTGGAGCAACAATCTCTGAAATTCCGGATCGCACTCGTGGTGATTCAGGGCACCCAGGGCCAACTGTTGAAACACACGGCGGTCGTCCTTCTGCTTGAGCGCCTCAGCTACCATTTCCTCGGGGTTCATGGCATCGCCCGAGCACGCCTTATGATCCAGGATGGCGGAATAGAGTTCATCCTTGGTGGCGTAATGCCGAAAAACCATAGCCTCGGAAACGCCTGCTGCCTGAGCGATTTCCTTAGTGGTGGTCCCGCCAAAACCCTTTTGTGAAAAGAGACTGACAGCAACTCGAAGGATCTGAAGTTTTCGGTCTTCCGCGGCCATTCGCACGCCACTTACAACTTCGTTTGGTATCGCGACTGGCGCTTTAGTGATTGTTATTTCTTTACTCAAAAGGTTTTGTACACAGCCTTAGCTTTAATCTTCCATTGTTCAGATGGTGCAAAGTAAGTACTTACTTACCACCCGCCCTAAACTTCTGTCAAGGCGACATCCTCCAAACTTCTTGAGCTCTTTAACTCACTTTGGGAGTTGGATGAAATTAATGCTCGGGGCCTGCGTTATCAGCTTGGGGGTGGACTCTGTTCGTCCCTTTATGTGTCAGACAAAGCCGTGCTCGGGGCCTCTTACTTTCGGGAAGGGCATCTATCTTCCTCACACAAAAAGAGTTCAAGAGAGGCAACTGACGGGTCAACTCGATTGTTACGCTATTTTTTCAACGGGCCGCTCATCTTTGCTACGCGAGCCAAAACGGCAATCCGAACCAGATCCCTAAACGAGTGCCCTTTGGTCAGAGGAACTCGGGCAGTGAATATTCTGCTGTCGTGGAAATGGATTGTGTAGGCCTCGATGCCCTTAGTAATCTTGCCGACATTCAGGGCAAAAGGAATTAGGTCTTCGCTCAGCAACTTGTCAAGCACTTGCTGAGCTTCGACTTCAATAGAGGGTGCCTGTTTGTTTGATGTGGAGGATACTCGCTTAGCTCCACCTACGTAATTCGGCGCCATTCTTCATCCTTTCACTCTGGGAGGAGCCTTAAGAGCACTATTGGGCATTCGGTCTACAAAAGATATCAGGGATTCGGAGAGAGGCCGGAGGCGAAAACCCTTACGAGCATCAATCTGCACGTTGTATTGTTCCCGTTCCAGCCGCCTTTACACTTGTACCCTTTCGCAACGAGAAGTTCACCAATGAGCGCAATCTGGCCTCGAAATCACGGGCATTCGAGGTTATCGGAGGATCAGCGACCGAGGCACATTGTTTGCTCAATGGTCAGATATAACGTGCGAGTGCAATTAACTTTTCAGAATCTTACGTATCAATCAAAAGGAGAAATAGAAAGCAATGTCGCAGAACACAACAGACTTCTCGGGAGCCTCAAATAGCGGAGCCGGTCAAACCGGAGTCTCGGGCAATGGCGGAACCGGGGCAGCAACCGGACTAGCGCAAACCGCTCAACAATACGGAGAGAAAATTTCCGATGCAGCCGGTCAGGCGAAGGAATTCCTCGGAGAAAAAATCTCAGTCGTAGGTGACAAGTTTAAGGAACTCAAAGACGCAGACCTGACTGAGGTCGCGGAAAACGCGAAGGACTATGCACGGAAGAATCCGGGCCAGGCCATTCTGATTTCGGCTGCTGCCGGCTTGCTGCTTGGCTTAATCCTCCGCGGCAGGCGGTCATAGTAATTCGGAGGGCGCTCACAGCGCGCCCCGGTTGCTCGAAAGGAGATCCACAAAATGGCGACACCGGCTAGGAGTGTGACAACACCTGTGGTAACACCCAAATACGACAACGATAATCTCCCGACTCTTTTTAGTCGGTTGGGAGACGACGTGATGCAACTCTTCGACACTAAGATGAGTCTGCTAAAAGTCGAGATCAAGGAAGAGGCCAATCAGTACGCGCGTAGCGGGGCGATGATCGCGGTTGGTGGAATCATAGCGGCAATCGGGTTCGCGCTGCTTAATGTCGCGCTCGCTTTTGGTATTTCTACGCTCTTCGCTGATACAGCCTTGAGCCAACCGGCAAGATATGCGATCGGATTTGTAACCGCCGGCATTCTCTACTTAATAGTAGGGACCATCATCATTTCAGCGATGAAAAGCCGGTTGGCCAAACAGAATCTCATTCCGGACAGGACCGTAGAGGAACTGAGAAAGGATAAGCAATGGCTGAAGAACGAACTTTAGGACTAGCGCGAGCTCGCGACTTCGAAGGAGAAGGCGACTCTAAAGAAGCGCTACAACGGCGCATGGAGGAAGCGCGCGACTCGATTTCGAATACCGTAACGGAGATAAAAGAAAACGTGACCCAACAGTATGAAACCGTGAAGGAAGCACTGGATTGGCGCGAACACTTCAAGAAAGCGCCAGTCGCCTGGAGTGTGGGGGCGGCGGGTGTTGGGTTTTTCGCGGGCTATGGCATCGCGGCGTGCCTGACGGGCGACGACCGTGACAAGGTCCATTATTCGTCCTCCAGTGCGCGTGCATTAACGTCGACCCCTTATTTGTCGCAACGCGTGGCGAACGTGGGCGAACCTGTCAACCCCGCCACTGCCCAGTCGAATGGTAAGGAAGATGGGCCGGGAATACTCGAGAGATTCAGGGATACATCCGCCTATGAACGCTTGAGTAAAGAAGCGGGAACGTTGGGTGACCGGTTGGTGGAGGAACTTTCAGCCACCGCCCAGACCGTGATCCTGCCGGCACTGCTGACAAAGATTAGATCATGGATTGGGGTGGATCTTTCGGAGAAACCGGCGTCCATGGCTAGTGCTCAACCAGGTGGCAGCATTTCGAATGCATCATCAATTGGGCAATCGCGGGAGTTCTAACCGCGCGAGTTCTATCAAGGGGGAAGTAAGCAGAAGGCGAGCCTGTTTTGGGCTCGCCTTTTTTCTACCTGCCGCCAATTCGAAGCCGACGTTCCCTTTCCAGTCGAGATCTTCATCTGGTGAATCCAGTTCATCCTAACTAACCCATTTGGTTCGGCCACGGAGTTGCGATCAATAGATAGGATCGCTTCTTCTAGATTTCTTGTCGGGGGTGAAACTTGACGTGAATAAGTCAGTTTTTTGTAAACAGAGAGTTAGCCAAGGTGTGGTGATAGCCTTTGCGGCTCTGCCGCCTTCCGTGCGGAAAGGCTCGGCCTTTCCGATAGCGGTTTCATTCTTTGAGGCTGCGCCTCTGCTGTCGCGCGGAGGCATAGCCTCAAAATAGATAGAGCGGTGCCGGTGAGGCGGAGCCTCACCGCACGGAAGGCGGCAAAGCCGCAGAACCAAGCTTAGAGAGAAACTGAGAACCAAGCTTAGAGACAAGCTCAGAGACAAACTCAGAGTGTAAGAGCGAGCGAGACCTGCAGGGCCAGTGAGACTCCAGAACGAAACAGACTTGCAGAGAGAAAGAGACTCAGAGACCGAGGCGGGAGTTGCAAACCGAGATGGAGTCGCGGATGGATTCAGACAAACGCCGATCAGAAGATTCCCATTGTTCTATTTCCGATCCGTGTTTATCCGCTTGAATCCTCGGCCAAAATACAACACACGTCTGGGCGGTCTGAGCTAGAGCCTCGCGAGATTTCTTGTGAAAGTTGACATGCGGAAATCTCATACCTAGACTGGCTTTCTCCCCGGCAAGATTTTCACCATCCCTATGATCCAGAGGTCCTCAATGCCCAACTCCAGCTCATCCGCACGCAGAGTGTTCCCGAGCAGTCTGGTCGCAGTCATGTTCTTGTTGGTGGCCGTTGCGCCGACGAACGCGCTGGTCCAGAACCAGGAACCGCCAGAGTGGAAACGCGCTTTAGAACTTTATGAAGCGCAGAATTTCGTGGGCGCTTTGCCTTTGCTCGAAAAGATCGCTAAGACCCAACCTGACAATCCGGTGGTTCTGTCACGCCTCGGTTTCGCGCTGTACGCTGTTGCAGTGATCGAAAAAGACCTGGCCCTCAGGAAAACTATGCTGGACCGGGCACGACAGATATTGTTGAAGTCGCGGGCTCGAGGCGACGACAGCAACTTGACGGCGATCACGCTGGATGGCTTATCAGGCAACGGTGATCTGGTTCCCTTTTCGCAAATCAAAGCGTCCGAAGCTGCTATGCGCGCAGGGGAAGAAGCCTTTGCCCGCGGCGATTTGGACGCTGCGCTGGCGTCCTACAAACAAGCCCTGGCATTAGATCCAAAGCTCTACAGCGCTGCGGTGTTCGCCGGCGACTCTGAATTTAAGAAGGCATATCTCTCTAAGGATCCCCAATTTCGCAAACAACATTTCGATGAAGCTGCGGTGTGGTTCGCTAAGGCAACGGCGATTGATCCGAATCGAGAAACTGCCTACCGCTATTGGGGTGACGCTTTGAATTTACAGGGAAAGTCAGCAGACGCTCGCGACAAGTTTGTCGAAGCCATCGTCGCCGAGCCATACGGCCGCAAGGCCTATGTGGGACTGACCCAATGGGCCGACGGCCAAAAGATTGCGCTGGCGCATCCCACCATCGTGGTTCCCGCTACTGTCTCTGCTGACAAGCCAGGTGAGGTCAGAATTACGGTCGACGATCCGGCGCTGAAAGGAAGCGACAAGACGGGCACCGCTGCGTGGATCATGTACGGCGCGATGCGGGCCAGTTGGATGCCTAACAAGAATGTGGCGAGCGAAAAGTTTGCCAAGGCGTATCCCGGTGAAACCGTGTATCGACACAGCCTGGGGGAAGAGGTTGAGGCACTGAAACTGGTCGCCGAATCTGCTGCACTGCAATTGAAGGAAAAGAAGATATTGGAAATGGATCCTTCGCTGGCTAACTTGATAAGACTAAAAGAAGCCGGGCTGTTGGAGGCGTACGTTTTGTTTGCCAGAGTAGACGAAGGTATTTCGCGGGATTATGTCGCCTACCGAAGTGCTAATCGCGACAAATTGATCCGATATTGGCAGGAAGTCGTTATCCCTAAGAATTAGCCATACCGGTAACCCGAAAAAAACGTTCGTTTAGAGGTGGGCACCGCCCACCGAGACGGCGTGGATGAAACGAACCGGGTCAATGATTAGCCCGTGATTATTTGCGTGATTGGTTATCATCAACGGCGCACCGGTGGGCGGTGCCCACCTCTAAACGAACGTCTTCTTGGTTATCCGCTCGGTTCTATCAACGCCGCACCGGTGGGCGGTGCCCCACCTCTAAACGAACGTATTCTTGGTTATCCACACGGTTCTATCAACCGCGCACCGGTGGGCGGTGCCCACCTCTAAACGAACGTCTTCTTGGTTATCCGCTCGGTTCTATCAACGGCGCACCGGTGGGCGGTGCCCATCTCTAAACACGCCGGGGGGGGGTGGTCAGCAACCGTGTGACCTACCGGGTTGGCATCGCCTTGCGCGGGAGTTTCTCGTCCCTCATGGCGGTATTGTAGAGAAACGCTGCCATGATGGTCGCTGCCTGTTTCATGTCATCGCTCTGAATCCGATCGAACACGTCCTGATTTGAATGGTGCGTCCGCGTGTCGTATTCAACCTGATCCTGGATAAACTGAAACCCTGGCAGGCCGATCGCGTCAAACGACAAATGATCAGTACCGCCAGTATTCGAGGCCGACAGCGTTTCGGCGCCCATATCCCGGAACGGCTGCAACCACTGCCTAAAGAGGCTGCGGACCGCTTCGTTGCCCTGTAGATAGACTCCCCGAATTTTCCCGGTGCCATTATCCAGGTTGAAGTAAGCAGAGAGCTTGTCATACTCAGGCCCGGGCACGAAGTTTTTGGCCGCGCCGCCGCTTCCGATCATGCGGGCAAAGCTCGCGTCTGGCGACTCATTGATCTTGCCGAGATGTTGCGCCACGTAAGCTCGTGATCCCAGCAGGCCCTGCTCCTCTCCGCTCCACAAAGCGACGCGAATAGTTCGACGCGGCTTTAGATTCAGCGCCTGCAAGATACGCACGGCTTCCATGGCGACTGCGACACCTGCACCATTATCGGTAGCGCCCGTGCCCGAGTGCCATGAATCCATATGTCCGCCGACCATAACGAGTTCATCGCTTTTGTCGCCCCCGGGGATTTCGGCGACCGTGTTGTAGGCCATCAAATCATCGGCGTTGAATTCGGTTGCCAAACTGACTTTCATCTGTACTTTCTCACCCGCTTGAATCAGGCGCGCGAGACGATTGTAGTGTTCGATGGCCAGTACCATTTGCGGAACGATTTTCGGCGCGTCTTTGTCATACGGTTCAATTTGAGGCAAGAACAAACTGCGGAGACTGGCCATCGGCGAAGACAGATCCACGGCCTGCGGAACCGCTGCGCCAGAAACGAAAATCGTGCCGCCATCGCCCTGACTAGCGTCAATCAACAAGGCGGCGCCTTCGTCGGTGAAGAATTGCAGTTTCTTTACATTGAAGATTTGACCCTTGATGAAAGCTCCGAATGCAGGACTGTTCATGAAGCTTGGGCCGGCCCCAGGCGCGCCGGGCTCCGGCGCATCTGCGAGAGCGAGCAATTCTTTTTCGCTAAGTCGTTTTCCCAACGCTTCGAAACGCGCTTTCACTTCGCGCATCGAACTCGTCAAAACAATCTTGCCACGCAGATTCCCCTTGAATCGCTGTAAATCGCTTTCGTCTTTGGCATCAACGTAGACAACATCGCCGTTTGGAATATTTACACCGGGCGACCAAGCCTTGGGATAGGCGATGAGCGGAATGGTCTGAGGCGCGATAACCTGCGCAGAAAACTCTTTCAGCACCCAACTGCGGCCAAACGGACCCCATGCTTCAAGGTGAGCGTTTCGCAGGCCCCACTTAGTCAACTGATCGCGCGTCCATTCATTTGCTCGCTTCATGTTGGGTGAACCAGTCAGGCGCGGTCCGATGACATCGGAAAGATAGCTCAGCGTATTCATCACCTGTGAGCGGTTCATGCCTTCGTCCTTGATGCGCACAATCGGATCGTTAGGATCGGGCGTCGCCGCAAGCTGTTGTTGGGGGCCTTGCGCTTTCGCAATAGCTGCGCTGGCCGGCTGGATTTTGAGCGTCGCTGCCTGCCGCCTGGCAAAGACTGCACTGGGCGCAACCAAAGAAAATATGAGTAAGAAGACCGCCACATAACGTCTGTGGATCATGATGATTCTCCTGTTGAGTTTGTTAGCAGGATTGCAGAACTCAGCCCGCGGAGCGGACGGCGGCTTCTCTTTGGAGTGCGGTAACCTGTTACCGCTTTGGTCTTCGGCGACCTGTCGCCGCCGTCCACCACGACACTGCGCCGCGCGCTATTAGGGCTGGGTAATCTAAGCGACGACTGCGACAAGTCGCAGATGACCAAAGCGCTGACAGGTCAGCGCACTCCAAAGAGAAGCTGCCGCCCGCTCTGCGGGCTGAAGATTATCGACTCGGCATTGGCTTCCTTGGCAGTTTCTCGTCCCTGGTCGCTGCGTTATACACAAAGGCAGCCATGATTGTTGCCGCCTGCTTCATGTCGTCTGCTTGAATGCGATCGAACACATCCTGATTTGAATGGTGGGTCCGGGTATCGTATTCGATCTCATCCTGAATAAACTGGAATCCCGGCAAGCCGATACCATCAAACGATAGATGGTCCGTGCCGCCGGTATTAGAAATCGAAAGCGTGGTGGCTCCCATGTCGCGGAATGGCATCAACCACTGCCGAAACAGCCCGCGGATTGATTCATTGCCCTGCAAGTAGACGCCTCGGATCTTTCCGGTTCCATTGTCGAGATTAAAATAACCACTAAACTTTTCATAACCAGGTTTGGTCACGAGACTGCCTGGAGCCGGTCTCGCACCTGGCGCGGTCGCCGGAGCGCCCGCCGGCGTTTCCATCTTGCCAAAATGCTCTGCCACATACGCGCGGGATCCCAGCAACCCCTGCTCTTCTCCGCTCCAAAGCCCGATGCGAATGGTCCTACGCGGCTTCAGACCGAGCGTTTGCAGAATGCGCATTGCTTCCATCGCCACGGAGACTCCCGCGGCGTTATCCGTCGCGCCGGTCCCTCCATGCCAGGAATCCATGTGACCGCCAAGCATGACCACTTCATCCTTCAAATCCGTGCCCGGTATTTCAGCTATTGTGTTGTAGCCCATCGGATCAGCGTCTTGCCACTCGACCGCCAGGTCCACTGTCATCTTTACCTTTTCGCCCGCCTGCAGCATGCGAGCGATGCGGTTGTAGTGTTCGACCGACAGCACCAGTTGCGGCAGTGCCTTGGGCGCACTCTTGTCATATACCGGAACCTGACGTGGCGCGGTCTGCACTGGATCAACCGCCGCTGCCGGCAATGATGCAGACTGCACAAATATCGTCCCGCCATCGCCGATTCGACTAGGGTCAATCAAAACTGCGGCACCCTCATCGTACAAAAACCGAAGCTTGGTTGCCGCGAATGCAAACGCTGCCCGCTGCTCGGGAGTGCCGCCAAACCGGCCTCGACCACCGCCACCACCCCTTGCCGGCTCGGCTGCATCTGCCAGGGCAAGTAGTTGCTTGTCGTCAAGGCGCGTTCCGGTCGCCTCAAAGTGAGCCTTCACCTCTCGCATAGCGCTGGTCAAAACAATCTTGCCTTTGAGTTCGCCCTTGAATCTCTGCATGTCCGCATCATCTTTAGCATCGAAATAGACCACGTCTGCGGTCAGGGGTCCGACGGCTGACGACCAGGCTTTTGGATAGGCGATGAGCGGTATTGTCAGCGGTTCGCTAATTTGGGCCGAGAAGCGCTTCAAGGTCCAACCGCGGCCAAAGGGTCCCCACGGTTCCAGATGCGCGTTCTGCAGTCCCCATTTTGTCAGCTGGTCACGAGTCCATTCGTTGGAGCGTTTCATTCCCGGCGAGGCAGTCAAACGCGGTCCAATAACATCGCTGAGATAACTCAAGGTTTGCATTACCTGCGACCGATTCATTCCCTCGTCTTTGATTCGCTCGATCGGATCGTCCTTGGCGGGAGTCTGAGGCCCTTGGGTTGTTGTCGCGACAGCTGGTGCCGCTGGCGTTAGCGAGGCAGAGGCTTGCTGTGCAAAAGTCGTCGCCGGTGAAATGAGAAGAACAAGGAGCAGCACTACTGCCGCCTGGCGTCGCAACATGATGATTTCTCCTAAAGTAGAATGGTTGTGAATCGACTTCAAAGGGCTAGCTGGAAATTGGCTCAACTATTACGGGAAAACTGCTGCCTGGGTTTCAGGTCGGCATTTTAGCGCTAGGACTTATGAAATAAAAGGCCGACAGGGACTGACCTGATTGAGGGGTCTATTTCAGCAGTTCACTTCAAAGACGGGCTCGCTTTGGAGTGCGCTGACCGGTCAGCGCTTTGGTCGTCAGCGACCTGGCGCAGCCGTCAGCGTGTACGATAAAGTTTCTCGAAATGCGCCATCGAATGTAGTGGAGCACGGCGGCGACAGGTCGCCGATGACCAAAGCGGTAACAGGTTACCGCACTCCAAATCAGGACACAGCCTCTTTCGTCTTCCGCTTTCCAGACGCCGGGCGTTTTGGTGTAGCCGGTTCACTCGCGTCTGCATTTGAGCTATAGCCACATTCTTCGTTGGCGCAGTGACGAAACGTGCCTTGTTTCTTCGTCGTCTTCTCAAGCAAGAACGGTGCTTTGCAGTTAGGACACTCCTCCAGGACCGGCTTGTCCCAATAAACGCGATCGCAATCGGGGTAAGTTCCGCAGCCATAAAACACTTTCCCGCGCTTCGACTTCTTTACCACCAGATCGCCTTCACAACCCGGTCGAGCACACTTAACGCCGGTCGATTCCTGTTTGATGTATTTACACTTCGGGTAATTTGAGCAGGAGATAAACTCGCCAAAACGCCCGAAGCGCCTTACCAACTGCGCATCATCGACGGGGCACTTCTCGTCCAAAGGCACCGGTGCCGGGGCGGCCACTCCGCTCTTGGCAACCTTGCGAATGTTTCGGCATTCGGGGTAACCGGTGCAGCCGAGAAAGGGCCCAAACCGGCCGCGCTTCATTTGCATTTGCTTGCCACAAAGCTCGCATGCCTCAGGCTCGACTGCTTCGCCACCAGCCGCCGCGTCGGTCCCATTCGCTCCGTTTGAAGCAGCCTTCGGTTCGGCGTCGCGCGTGGCATCGCAATTCAAGCACTTGAGATACTTACCGAAGCGGCCGCGCTTCTGCACCATGCCTTTGGTTTCACATTTAAGGCAGACCTCATCCGTCGGTAGCTCTTCGTTTTTGATGCGGGTGGTGTAGGCGGTGAACTCCACCAGGTCCCTGGAGAACTTTCCATAGAAGTCATGAAGAGCGTCGGTCCATTTGAGTTTGCCTTCCTCAACGCTGTCCAACTCCTCTTCCATGCGCGCGGTATACGTTTCATTGAACAGGTCCGCAAAGCCGCCCTCGATCAGCAGATCATTGACAGTCTTGCCTAAGGAAGTCGGGTGAAAACGGCCCTCGAGTTTTTCTACATACTCACGCGCCAGAATCGTGGTCATAATCGCCGCATAGGTTGACGGCCGTCCGATTCCCTTTTCTTCCAGGGCCTTCACCAGGGTTGCTTCAGTGAAGCGAGGTGGGGGATCGGTAAAGTGCTGTTCCGGCGAAATCTTATTGAGCGCCAGCGTCTCACCCTTCTCTACGGCCGGCAGCCTGCGCTCAGCCTCTTCATCCTCTTCCGTTTTCTCATCGCGGCCCTCCTGGTAGATTTTCAGGAAGCCGTCAAACTTCTGGACCGAGCCAGTCGCGCGGAAAATGAAGCGTCCAGCTTCAATATCAATAGTGGTTTGATCAAACAACGCAGGCGTCATCTGTGAGGCAACTGTCCGCTGCCAAATCAAGCGATAGAGGCGCAGTTCGTCGTTATTCAAGTAACTCGCGAGCGAGTCTGGAGTGCGCGCCACATCAGTAGGACGAATCGCCTCATGGGCATCCTGCGCGTCCTTCTTCGACCGATAATGGATCGCCTTTTCCGGCAGGTAGGGAGCGCCATACTGTTCGCTGATGAAGTCCCTGACCTCACCTAAGGCGGCATCCGAAACCCGGGTGGAGTCGGTTCGCATGTAGGTAATCAACCCGACTGACCCTTCAGCGCCAATCTCAATACCTTCATAAAGCTTCTGCGCCACCATCATGGTCCGTCTGACAGCCCAGCCGAGTTTCCGCGCCGCTTCTTGCTGCAACTTGGAAGTGATGAAGGGCGGGACAGGATTGCGTTTGCGCTCTTTGCGGGTTACTTCATTGACGACGAAAGGCTGCTGGTTTGCTTCAGCCACAAGTTCCGCTGCCGTCGCCTCGTCACCAATCAGGATCTCGCCACGTTTTATGTCCTGGTCAAATCCACCGGTCTTAACCGTCTGTTCGCCGACTTTGAAAAGCCTTGCGTCGAAGGTCGGGGGCAATTTCGCAGTCAGATTGGCAGCGATTGTCCAATACTCAGTCTTGATAAATTTCTCGATGTCCCGCTCGCGCTCAACTACCATTCTCAGCGCAACTGATTGCACGCGGCCGGCACTTAGCTTTCCACCGACCGTGCGACAAAGGAGCGGCGAGACCTTGTAACCTACCAGCCGATCCAGGACGCGGCGCGCTTGCTGAGAATCAACCAGGTTTTGGTCGATCTGTTTGGGGTGCTCAAAGGCTTCGTTCACCGCTCGCTTCGTGATCTCATTAAACATCACCCGGAAAGTGGCTTTCGCGGGGCGCTTCGGCACAATCTCTTCTGCCAGGTGCTGACAAATCGCTTCGCCCTCTCGATCCGGGTCAGCCGCGAAATAAATATTGTCGGCTATCTTCGCCGCTGCCTTCAGCTCTGCCACAATCTTCTTGTTATTTCGTTTCTTAGTATCGGGTATTACTTCGTAGGTAGGCTTGAAGTCGTCATCAACATCAACACCCAAACCTTTCGAGGGCAGATCTTTGATGTGACCTATCGAGGCCTTAACCAGATAGTCCTTACCCAGATATTTGTTTATCGTTTTCGCCTTCGCCGGCGATTCAACTATAACTAGATTTTTTGCCATTTCGAATTTACTAACTAACACCAACTACATCGGCCATTCTATCTCGTTCGCTCCGAGCCAGAATTCCGAAATTCAGAAAATAGTCTCGCAAATCTGAGGGATGAATGAACTCGGGAGAATCACTGTCGAGCTCGTCGCAAACCACTTCCCTCAGCCTGGTTAGCTCTCTAAGCCTATGATTCTTCCAGCGCTGATCAGCGATCGTCAGATCCAGTAATTCGAGCATTCTCGCAAACGCGTGCTCAAAACGATCCTTATCGCCTCGTTGTTTCCACCGCAGCGCACGTTCATATTCGCTGCCGACATTTCCAAGTTGAGCGGCGAGCGAAAACGTGAACCAGCGACCCGCGGCCAGATCTTGATGATAGGTTGCCATTCTCGTTTCAACTAATCTACGAGCGTGCGGACGATTCGAAGTATCCGTTCCCGCACCGCAGGGTCCTCGACACCGCGAGAACGATTGTTTTGCCTGGGCCGTATGTTAATCAGGGAATCGAACTCTACCATTTCAGGCATTGTGCGGTCCGTATACAAGTTAATGCCCCACAGATTTCCCTGGCTGGAATTCTGTTCAAGCAAAAATGCTTCTTCATCAGCATGCAGTTCAGCCCCTATCGCCATGACTTCCCTCTCGATATCGACAACCGCTTTGACCATGTCTCCGAATAGTTCTTCTCCGACTTCTCGAAGTTGATGAATTGAAATGGGCTCGCTTACCAATATCATCCCCATAGCGTTCATCACAGCTTCCGCACAAAACATTTTCCCGGCAGCGCCCTTACCAAATCACGCATCTCCAACGTTAGCAGCGCCGCGGTCAAATCCGAAATCGTCAGTCTACTTTGATCCACCAGTACATCAATGTGCGCAGGATTGTCAGCCGAAAGCAACTTGAAAACCGATTGTTCGAAACCGGAAAGCCCCGGCGGCACCAGCGCCAACTGGTCCGCCAGAGACTTCTCCTTTTGCTTCCGGCCCTTCTCTCCAAGGGGAGGCGGCAACAATCGGGCGGCTATTGGGGGCGGCAGTTCGGCGGCAATGTCCTGCCATTGCTGCACAAGTTTCGCGCCGGCGCCCTTGATCAAATAGTTCGTGCCGAAGGAGTTTCGCGAGGTAATGTTTCCAGGCACCGCAAACACTTCGCGGTTCTGCTCGATGGCCAATCGCGCCGTTATCAAGGAACCTGAATTCTCGGCCGCCTCGACCACGACCACCCCGAGACTCAGGCCGCTAATGATGCGGTTCCGGTAAGGAAAGTTTTCCGAGACCGGCGGAGTCCGCAGCGGAAACTGCGAGACCATCGCGCCGCCGGCAGCCAAAACCTCTTCGCCCAACTTCTTATGATCGCGCGGGTAAACCTCGTCGATACCGGTACCGAGAACCGCTATCGTGCGGCCGCCACCCTCAATCGCACCTCGATGAGCAGCTGCATCTATTCCGCGCGCAAAACCAGATACCACCGTTACCCCGCGCCGGGCCAAATCCCGCGCCAACATCAGCGCTGCATTCTGACCATAGGTGGAACACCGGCGCGAACCAACCACCGCCACACAAGGCTGTTCCAGGCATTCGGACCACGCTCCCTTCACGTAAAGCGCAATCGGCGGATCATAAATTTCTCGTAACAGTGATGGGTACACCCCATCATCGAGCACCAGGATATCTCCACCATACTTCCGGACGTTTTCAATCTCGCCTTCCGCCCGAGTGTGCAAGTCGCGAGCAATGATGCTGTCGACGGCTTCCGGCAGCAGCCGGCATTTCTCCAACTCCATCCGCGTGGCGCGATAAACTGCCTCGGCCGATCCAAATCGCTCGAGGAGTTTGGCAGCGGCGCGAGGCCCGATGCCGGGGGTCATGTTGAGGGCCACCCAATCACGCATACGATTTCTGATTACGGATTGCAGACTGCGGATTAGTCCGTAACCCTTTAGCAGTTTTAATTGAAGTGATCACGATTGAGAGAATCTGATCAGCTTCATCGAGCAAGTCAGCTATCCTGGACCGCTTCACAATCTCCGCATCTATTAGTAACTCCATCCAGTAAATACTTTCGTCGGCTTCCTCTTCTACAGTTCCCAGCTTGGAAACAAAATCCGGCTTGGATTTGGCTCTGCAAGCAGCTCTGTAATTAGCGCCAACCGACGGCCCGCAACGAAGCATTTGGTTTCTAATCACCCTGGCAGTGGGTGTATCGGGAAGGCTTTCAGCTAAACGTATAATGCGCAGCGCAAAAGCCCGTGTTCGTGCTTTCATATCCTCAGGATTCATAGATTCCGTCCGCAATCTAAAATCCGCGATCCCCAATCTCCATGACCCCAGCCTTCAAATCCGAAATCCGTAATCCGCAATCGTGTTGGCCCCATTGCCTTCAAATCCGCACTCAGCAATCCGTAATCCGCAATCGTGTTGGCGGAGGCGTGTAGGAATCGAACCTACCTGAGCCTGTTCTCACAGTCTCACCAACGGTTTTGAAGACCGCGCCGTTCACCAGAACAGATTCGCCTCCACGTTTCTCTAATCTTATTTTCTCTTCTGCCCGTTTAGAAAGCGGACTTGTCCGCCCCGTCGCTACAAAGGTCACGATTGAGCTGTTTCTCCCAGCTCACGATTGAGCTGTTTCTCCCAGGGCGCACAAGTGCACTTTCTAAACGAAACATTAGAAGATGGTTTCCTTGTTCGCAGCATTCGCCAAACCAAAGTCTCGGATCAGTTTAAAGATGCCTTGCGCACTCATCACTCATTACTCATCACTCATCACTCATCACTTCTTACTTGATCGGCATTCACGGCCAAGCGGAGCGAAAACCCTACGCGCCGCACAGCAAGCCTGTCAAGCGAGTCAACAATCGGCCCCTTTGCACGCGGATGCAATAAATTGTGCGAAGCCAACCGGCGCAATTGAGCTTAATCTATTGGCGCAGAAACCGTATTGGGGTAATCTTTGCCGCATGCCGACAGACGATGATCCCCGGAAAACATCAGGCCCAGACGAGCCCGCCCCAACGGTGCTCGATCCAACCCGCCTTCCTTCGAACAACGAAATGATCGGGCAGATCCTGAGCGGTCGCTATGTGATTCAAAAGGAGATCAAGCGAGGCGGAATGGGCGTAGTCTACCTGGCCCTCGATCAGCAACTACACTCTCGCCCAGTGGTAGTAAAAGTTTTGCTGGATCAAGCCTTTCAGAGCGAGTACGTGGTGCAGAAGTTTCGTCAGGAGGTGGAGGCGCTCAGCCGAATAGACCATCCGGGAATCGTGGGCATCATTGATGCGGGTGAACTGCCAAACGGCCGGCCCTACATCATCATGCAGTACGTGGAGGGAGTAACCCTGCGTTCTGCAATTAGCGCGGAAGGGATGAATCTTGAACGAGCCGCGGAACTGCTAAAGCAAATTGGACGCGCGCTGGCTGCCGCCCACAGTCGTGGAATTCTCCACCGCGATCTGAAGCCGGACAACATCATGCTGCAGGATTTGGGACATGGCGAAGAGCAGGTAAAGATCATCGACTTCGGTGTCGCCAAAGTGAAGGATTCGGTAGTGGCGCCCAGTACGTCTCTCAACCTTTCGCCGGGAACGGTAGCCTATATGGCTCCGGAGCAGTTAAACGGCCGGGCCATTACGGCCGCCACCGACATCTTTGCGCTCGGCGCCATTACCTACGAGATGGTGACCGGACGAAAGCCCTTCAACCCCGAAACCGGTTTCGAGCTGCTGCAAATGCAACAGACCGGTGTCCGGGTTAAGCCTGCCGACTTGCGACCGAGTCTTCCGCTCAAGGCCCAGGAAGTAATTCTTAGAGCCCTCGCCTTTAATCCGGTGGATCGTTTCCCAACGCCGCGCGAGTTTGCCGAGAGCTTTGCCGTCTCGATCGACCAGGATCGGCAAACTGCTGGATTTTCCCAGCCCGCGAATTTTGCATTGCCGGCGACGCAACTTCCAAGTGAAGAAACCCCGTGGGCCAAGACTCCACCCAATCCCCCACCCAGTCCCGAGGCCAAGACTCTTCAGGTACCCTTTCGAGCTGCGCAGCCGCCCGATCCGTCGATGGCGCCCGCTGGTCCTGGGCCGTCGGTGGCCCAGCTTGGGCTGGGTGGACGAGCTGGTTCTCGCCAATCGAAAAGCAAACTGCTGCCCTTGCTCGCAGTCGCCGGCGTGCTGGTGTTGGCACTCAGTGGACTAGCAATTTGGTACGGCCTCAGTTCCGACACCAAAGAAGCGAAGAAAGACGAAAAGAAACTTCTGGAGCCGTCTGGGCCCGAACGTCTTTTGAGTTATGGGCTGACCGTGCAAAAGATGCGCTCGGGTAGTCCTTATCAGGACACCTTTGAATCCTCAGGTCAGGAGATTTTTGAAAACGGCTGGAAGTTTCGCATGCGCCTTAACAGCCCCCAGGCCGGATACCTTTATCTGTTGAATGAAGGGCCGGCTGCCGGTGGCGCGATCACTTACAACCTGTTGTCTGCAGCTTCGGCAAAAAACTCCAACGACCCACCGGTGACGGCGAACGAAAAAACTGAAACCGCCTGGATGGTGTTTGACGAGAATCAAGGCACGGAGAAGTTTTGGATTGTCTGGGCCGCGCAGGCCGTGCCTGAGATGGAAGCAGTCAAGGGTGTAATCAACCCGGATGACAAAGGCGAGATCAGGAATTCTGACCAGGCCAAGGCAGTTCAACAGTTTCTGGAGAAGCATGCAGCCGAGAAACCTGAGGCGCAGAAAGATACTCGGAACAAACAGACCAACCTTAAGGGTAAGGGCGATGTGCTGGTCCACCTCCTGGAACTCGAACACCACTAGATGACTTGTCGGGTAAAACTTGATGTGAATGAGTCAAGTTTTTGGTGGGCAGTAAAACAGGGAGTTAGCCGAGGTGCGGTGCGGTGATAGCCTTTGCGGCTCTGCCGCCTTCCGTGCGGAAAGGCTCGGCCTTTCCGATAGCGGGTTTCATTCTTCGAGGCTGTGCCTCTGATGTCGCACGGAGGCATAGCCTCAAAATAAATAGAGGTGCCGGTGAGGCGGAGCCTCACCGCACGGAAGGCGGCCAAGCCGCAGAACCAAGCTCAGTGTGTAAGCGAGAATCGCACCGAGGCGGAATTTGCAAACCGAGATGGAGTCGCGGATGGATACTGACAAACGCACCCGTGTTTATCCGGGAGAATCCGCGGCCAGAATACCAACACACGTCTGGTCGGTCTGAGGCAGAGCCTCGCTAGAGTGTGTCGGACATTGTCGGAGGTTGAAGACGGTTTACGTGAGTAACTCAAACGGCAACAGCACTGGCCCGCTTGTGCTCCTTGCGGTGCTCGCAGCGCTCATCGTTTGGCTGGCCACTCCGTTCGGTATTGGTGTCAATCCGGATTCGACTGTTTACCTCGATGCTGCCCGCAGCCTCCTTGATGGTCGCGGATTGGTTGCGCTGACAGGCAGCGGTGAATTCAAGCCGCTGACGCATTATCCACCGCTCTACTCCGGCGTCCTCGCCTTGTTCACTCGTGTCGGTCTGTGGTTGGGAAACTTCTCGATCGAGACTGCCGCCCGTGTGCTCAACAGTCTTCTCTTTGGCGCCAACGTTTTGCTGGTGGGAATCGCCTTGAGAAGTTACGCGCGCGACTCCTATTGGCTGCCCATTCTTGGTGCGTTGCTCACTCTGGCTGCGCCGGACATTGTCTCCATTCACACCTTCGCACTATCTGAAGGCCTGTTTATTTTTCTTGGGCTCGGCGCGCTGGTTGCGCTCTCTCGTTTCATGGATACGGACCAAAGGGCGTGGCTGTTCGCGAGCGCCGCGGCGACTGCCCTCGCGCTCCTGACCAGATACGTCGGCGTAACTCTGGCGATGACTGGGGTGGTGGTGTTACTGCTTGTTAATGGCCGCCCGTTTCGCCGGCGCTGCTTCGATGCACTGATGTTTGGAATGATGGCGTGCGCACCGATGATGCTCTGGGCCGTTAGAAACATGCCCGGCGCCGAAGGCATGACCGATCGCGAATTCGCTTTTCACCCTGTGCGGCTGAGGCAACTGGCGGCCGGTTTTTCCACAGTCTCCACCTGGTTGTTTCTGGGCAAGGTGCGTACGGATGTTCGCGTTGTCTTCTTCGTGATTGAGATAGTCGCCGCCGTCGTGTTTGTTATCTATCTTGTTCGACGAAGCCGCGTCAGTCCCCTGGATAACAAGGATCACCGCGATCACTCAGCGGATGAAGCAGAAGGCTCCGGCAAAAACCAGCGGATGTCGGCGTTACTGATTATTCTCGGGTTCTTCATGTTGACCTATGCGGCATTTCTGATATTCACTGCTCTATTCGTCGACGCTGATACAGTTCTTGACCTTCGGGCACTGGTTCCGGTTCATGTTGCTGCGATTGTGTTGGTCTCAGGTTGGACATGGCGAAGATTCGCCTCTTTCAGAGAAGGGCGCCAGATCCGCATCGTGTTTGTCGTTTTCGCGATTGCGCTGCTTGGTTCTTACTCCATTCGTCTGGGCGGGTGGCTCATCGAAGCGAGAAAGGATGGGCAAGGTTACGCGAGTCGCGCATGGAAAGAGTCCAGGACGATTGCGAGCGTCAGGAACCTGCCGGCCGGGGTTCCCATCTATTCAAACGGTTATGAGGCGATCTATTACCTGACGCAACGTCCGGCAATCTACCTTCCCGAAAAAGTGATCCATGGTACCGGACGCGAAAACCAAAACTACGCGGCTGAAGTTGAGCGCATGGGAACCGCGCTGAAGGAACGCGACGGCCGGTTGATCTATTTCAACACCTTTTCAGAGCGTTGGTTTTTACCGTCAGAGAGCGACTTAAAAGGCCAACTACCCTTAACCGAAACCGCAACGGCGACTGATGGCTCGATCTATAAGCTCAACGCTGCCAGCGAGAGCCGGCCCGCTCATTGAATCGGGTCGCGGAGATCGACTACAGTCGCGCCACTAAGGAGCCCCCATGAACAAACTACCCGCAACCATCGCAAAATACTCAACGACCCTACTTGTTTTGTTTCTCTTGTTAAGCGTCGTGATTTCCTGCCGGATGGTGGAGTCGCTTTCGGGCGGCGAAAAGGGTGGAACGGTGAGCGCTCTCTGGCCGGATGTTCCACCCTTCGAAGGCGCCACCAAGGCGGATCTACAGATTCCGCTCGGTCCGAGACTGATACTGCGCGCCGCAATGGGGGGAAAGATCAACTTCATTGCTTTCACTACGAGCAAGACTGCGCAAGAGGTTAAGGACTTCTACACTGCTGATCGTATGAAGGCGACTGGTTGGACGCCTCACGAAAAAGGCTGCATCGGGGATACTGACGAGAAGAGCCAGGGCGCGATCTGCTTATTCCAACGTAAGGACGGTGACAAACAAGAGGTCCTCGCAATCATCGTGGCTGAAAACGAGAAGACAAAACAGACCGACATCTTCTATGCGCGAATTGAGACGACGCAGCCGACGCCGTCGCCGGCGAAATAATCAGGTAGGATCCCAGGTTGCTGGCCCGCTCAATCGTTACTGCGCTGTCCCTGTCTGAGCTATACTTAACGCGTATGAACACAATCACCGAACTGGAGAAAGAAGTATTGGCCCTTTCTCCCATCGAGCGAGAGCAACTCGCCACAGCCGCCTGGGAAAGTTTAGTTAGCGATCCCGCTGCTCTTAGCGATCCTGGCATTGACCCCAAAGGGATCGACATCGCGTTGCAACGAGACGCGGAGATCGAGTCTGGAGCTATTCAAGCCATCAGCCATGCTGAGTTTATGAGGCGTACCGGCGGTGGCGATGAATGAATGTTGAGTATCACCCTCTCACAACGTCGGATCTCAACAGCGCGGTCGCATACTACAATCGACAAAAACCGGGACTAGGAGACGAGTTTCGAATAGAGGTCTATGCGTCGATTGATCGAGTTCTAACGAGTCCCACTTAGTTCAGCGTTGTTTCGAGAAACACTCGCCGATGTCTTGTCCACCGGTTCCCATACGCAATCTTGTTTCGCATTGTGAACGCAGACACATTGCGAGTCCTTGTTATCCGTCACCACACTCGCCGTCCAGGCTTTGGTCTTCGCCGTCGATAGAGACTACCAGGACACCTAAGGCTTCAATTAATTAGGTTAGTACTCCTCTATAACGCTCCAGGTATTCACGTGTCACAATCTCCGCCGAGAATCTCTCCGCCAGCAGTCTATTGTTCACGCTCATCTTTTCTCGTTCATCTCGCCTGGTAATCAAGGCCAGCATCGCCTCCGCCAACTGATCAGGACTCCTCGGTTGGACCCACAAACAGTTCTCGGGTTCTGCTAAGTAGTCTGCGGCGGCGCGAATGCGCGTCGTGATGATCGGCAAGCCGGCGGCGGCGGCGTTAAAGATGACCATGGGAAAGCCTTCATAGTGGTAGGTGGGAAACACGAGCATGGTGCTGTTCGCATAAAACTCAGCCGCTGCTTCTTCCTTAACGTAGCCGAAGAAACACACCTGTGAGCCAAGGCTGAGTCGTTCGACTTCACTCTCCACCCTCGCCCGATCCGGGCCGTCGCCCACACACAAGAGCATGAACTCCTGATCACGATCTCGAAGGAGCTTGCAGCCATGTATCACATCCGCGAGACCCTTCGCCTCGATAAAGCGGCCGATAAACAGTAGCAAGGCGGTCTCCTCCGATAGCTTCAACTTCTCTCGGAACCTGGGATCGAAAGTGGCAAAGCTACGCTCGACCACGTTTTTGACAACGAAGACCTTGTTCTCCGGCACACCCGCCCTCAGAAAATTATCGCGCTCTTCCGAAGACAGCACCCCGATGCCGTCAGCGCGCGCGAGTAGATAGCGACCCAGCGAACGCAATAGTGGATTGTTTGTTTTTAACAGCTGCCCGTCGGAACCGTGGAACTTTAGGAAGATCTTCGGGCCGGTCGAAGGAAGGCAACTAACCACTACTGCATCGCGCAGCAGTGCCCTGGTATCAAACGAGGTGTTGAGGTGAACGATATCAAAGGTTCCTGAACGCAGCCGCTCGCGCAGCCGGCGGGCCGTTTTCCGAACCCTCGAAACTCTGGTTAACGTACTGGAACGCGTTTGAGCATACGCATAAACCTCTTCCTCCACCTGATGACCGAGTCTGCGCAGTTCGGCTATGAAAGGAGGCTCGCAGGCCGCTGGCCCGCCTTGTGAACCCTGCTCCGGCATTCCCACTAATATGCGCATGTTGTGTCTTGTCAGAACCACCTGCGTTAGCGGGTGGTTCGCGCTCGACCTCGAATAGTTAGTGACCCTAGTTAGTGACCCACCCGCTTACGCAGGTGGTTCTGACAAAGAATTATAGAGCCGCGACAGATTCGCGATGTGCGCCTCAATACTGAACTGACTCGTCGCCCACTCACGGGCGGCCGCGGCAAGACTAGTTCTGGATTCTGGATCAGCCACAAGCTCAATCAGTTTTGACGCGAGGTCGTCTGCGTCGCCACTTCTAAAAAGGACTGCATATGCCCCACCACCCGAAACTTCTTTGAGCGGTCCGATATCAGACAGCACCGCGGGAATCCCCATCATCATGGCCTCCATTACCGCAATCGGCGATCCCTCCCAGCGCGACGAGAGCACAAACAGGTCCAGCGAGTTGAGCACGTCTGGGATGTCGGTGCGCTGCCCAAGAAAATGTACGCGGTCGGAAATGTTCTGCTGACGACAAAGATCGACACATTCGTCGAATAACGTCTGCGCTCCAGCGCTGCCGCCAACAAAAACAAACTGTGCGGTAGGATCGCGCGCGTAGAGTTTTGGCAAGGCCTTGCAAACAGTGAGTTGATCTTTGCGCTGGTCGGGATAAAAGTTGGCAATCATCCCTAGCAACGTCGCATCTTCCGCCAGGCCCAGTTCTGTGCGAACGGTCTGGCGCGACGAAAGGAGTCGGGTTGAATCTACTCCATTGTTGATACAGACAAAACCCAGGTTAGCATCGATGCCTTGCTCCTTTTCCAACCAGGCAGTCAGGTCTTTGCCGAGAACCACGCGTGCGTGCATTCGCGGGAGCACAAACTTCAACGCCAGATCGTTCTTGGCGCCGGCATAAACTCCGTGCAACGTCAGCACGCGCTTAACATTTGAACCCCTGGTGGCCAGATAAAGGTGAAGAGCTTCCACCGGCTGATGGCAATGAGCGACGCTGATATTGCGTTGCTTAATGATCCTGCGGAGGTCGGAAGCGAGGCGGAGATCGACGGGAAGCCGCCGGCTCAGGCGAATGAAGTCCACGCCGGAATCCCGAAATTGCGGCTCCAGGTCTCCGCCTCCAGTGGCCACGAAAGTCAGGTCAAGGCCGTTTGCGCCTGCGTTTCGGCAGAGGTCAAGTTCCATGGTCTCCGCACCACCACGGTTCAACGAATCGAGGATGTGCAGGACTTTCAACATGCTGACGCCGAACGTAAAGCAAACTGTTAGTTTGCGATGGTGCAAAAGAGAGACGCTTAATCTTGGATTGCTCGTTTAAATAGCGTCGCGACCACCCAGTCAATCCGCAAACTAACAGTTTGCTTTACGTAAATGGGCAAGTGAATAAGCAAAGATGTTTGAAATAATAGCGAATATCAAATATAAGCTCATGACGCCCGTCTTGCCTAATTCGAGTAATGTCCTAATCTGGGTTTTCTCTGACCGCACAGAGATTCGGAAATAGGGCACTACCCTAAATTCGGGAGGCTCGCTGCTGCGCCGAACCATACGAATGAGACAAACGCTAACCCTGGCTTGCCTGGCCGCCAGCAACATCCTGGTCACCTTAATATTTCAGTGGTACGTCATCACTCAACTCGGGGTGGGAATCGAGACCGATGCTCTGTTTGCAGGTATGGCCGTGCCGCAGTTAATCCTCATGGTCGTCAGCACTTCGTTGACCCACGTGCTGGTACCATTACTCGCCACCGAAGATGAAATCACCTTCTCGCGCAATGCCTGGGGATTTTTTCTTGGAATTAGCGGCATCTTCACAGCGTTCGCGGTGGTGCTGTTCGTCTCGGCGGCGCACTGGGTGCCATGGTTGGTTCCGGGATTCTCAAGTGCGGGGCGATCACTGACAGTAACTTTGACGCGCATTCAACTGGTCAGCATGGTCTTCACGGCTTCCAGTTCGGTCCTCTGGTCTATCTATCACGCGCGCCAAAAATTTATCTGGGTCGAACTTTCCACCCTGGTCTCAAGTTTGATCGCATTGTTTCTGTTAATAAGAATATTGCCTGTTAGTGGCGTCACCGGTGCGTCGTTTCTGATCGTATTGCGTACGGGCCTGCAAATGCTTTGGTTACTGCCCGGTCTCGGTCGCTGGAATCGGCCCGACTGGAAGTCGCCGGCGATGCGCGAAGCCTGGGTTCGCATTAGACCGTTATTGATAGGAACCATCTACTACCGGACCGACCCACTGATTGATCGATTTCTTGCATCTATGGCGCTGCCAGGCGGGCTGTCTTTGTTGTATATCGGGCAGCAGATTTACGGCGTGGCCAATGTCGTAGCCGAGAAAGCGATAGCCACGCCCATGGTCCCGCAGTTGGCAATTCACGCTGGCGCCGCAAAGTGGCCGGCGTTTCGCCAACTCTATCGCAGTCGCCTGCTGGCGATGGGTGTGCTGACGGTGGTCGGTTACGTGATTTTTTTGGTTGCTGGAGAACGCTTGCTCACCACTTTGATTGGTCACGGTGGCGTCACCCAGGAAAATGTTCATTTGTTGTGGTCCATAATGGTAGCTCTGGTTGGCATCTTCATTGCCGGCGCCATGGGTGTAGTCACCTCCAAGACTTTCTACGCAATGGGCGACACGCGCACGCCAACGCGGATGTCAATCGTGACGTACACTCTTTATATTCCCGTAAAGGTTTGGGCCTTTCTGCATTATGGGCTGATGGGTTTGGCGGTGGTCACGAGTGCCTATCTATTTTTGAATCTATTCATTCAGATAGTGCTCTTGGAAGGCTTCGTGATACCGGAGCGAGTCAGAACCACTCAAGATTTGACGGATAGGAGCACGCGTGTGCCGGATAAGTTGTAGGGGTGGCACTCCGT
>JANNJZ010000358.1:0-24750 GCA_031396065.1 Pyrinomonadaceae bacterium
AGGAATGGCGGACGCTTCCGCCGCTCCGTAGAAGCTGAGACTTGAGTCTCCACTCTTGCGGCTTGCCGCCCTCCGTGCGGTAAGGGTGGGCCTTACCGCTCGGCTAACATGGCTTTCAGAGGCTACGCCGCCTCCTGAGGCGTAGCCTCAAAGCAGATTGAAAGCCACCGGTAAGGCCGAGCCTTACCGCTGGGAGGGCGGCACCGCCGCGGGTCACGCCGCATAATCAACGAACAACCGGCTGCGTCCAGGTTTGGGTCATGTTGGGGAAGATAAAAAGGAAATCATTCCAATCCGCCGCGATTGACACCGGCCCCTGCCACGATACGCTGCCGTCTTTATACCCGTTGTGTTTGTACCAGAGGACATGGCCATCATCCGTGACCGCGTAGATGACTCCTTCGCCGGCTGAGAACACATCCTTGAAGTTGTGCCAACCGCTTCCCACCACCTTTGGACCCACCCAATTCTTTACTCCCTGCTGGTAATCGATTTCTCGGTGCCACAGCAGACTGCCGTCATCGGTGATCGCGTAAATAACGCCGCCGCCCGTGGCGAAGACATGCTTGTAACCGCCCCATTGCGGACCACCAACGTCTTTCGGTCCCTCCCACGCTTTAGCTCCGTTAGCATAGTCAATGTGCCGAAGCCACTTCAGGCGATTGTCCTCGGCCACCACATAGATGATGCCGTCGCCCGCGGGAAAGACCCGCTTAAATTGAGTCCACTCACTGCCCACTTCTCTGGGACCCACCCATGCACCGGCGCTACTTAGACCCTTGCCGTCGTGGTAGTTGTTATGTTTGTACCAAAAGAGTTTTCCGTCCTCTCTCATGGCATAGATGATTCCGCCGCCACCAGAGAACACTTGCTTGAAACCCTCCCAACCTACTCCAACCTGTTTCGGACCTTCTCGCTCGTGGGTAACCTCGATTTTTGCAACCGGCTCGCGCTTGGACGCCCTGGTGATGCGCGGATCCAACTTCGCCGTGCCGCTTCCGCTGGCGGGTGTCGTCGACTGGGAGGAATACTTGTCATACTCCTTCGCGCGGTCGGCAGGACTCAGTCCCCCAGTACCTGGCTTTCTGCTAATCACTCGATGCATATACCAAAGCAAGTCGCCGTTGGGTTTGACGGTGTAAAGAAACTGGGCCGTTTGAGTTGAAGGATCAAACTTGCCAGGATAGGCGTCACGAGCGGTTCCACTCGTCTTTAACAGATCGAGTTTCTCCGCCAGCTTTGCCATCACCTCGGTTCCATACATTTGTTCAAGCTCGTTTTCCGACGCCCACGAACTCATGGTGGGGAGTACGTTGCAGAGTTCGGTGCCCTGTGGCATGAACACCTCATGCACTTTGACCGTGCTGAGCACCCGCGCGAGTCGATCTTCACACCCTTCGTGGATTGAGCACTTCCCGCTGTGAGGACTGCGATGGAGCAGTTCCATAGTGCAACTGATTCGTGACTTGATGTTTTCCGGCAGCGTTACCGCCCCATCACCTTCCTTCCAGCCGGAACGCACGCTTAAGTAGTCGATGTGCTTTTGCAACTCTTTGCCGTATTCGCGTTTGACGAATTCATAGTCGCCATCAGTTGCGTTATCAATTGCGGCCATCCAGGTAACCAGACTGACTACGTAATACTCGAGCGCGGGCAGCGGTTTGAAATCCGCGGGCAACATGTTTCCATCCTTCTCGCGCATGTCGCTCCACTTCCAGAGATCGGGATCGTCCAAAAACCCGTCCGCAATGATCTGCGCCTCTTTCGCCAGCGCCAACCTGTCGAGCTTCTCCGTCGGCTTCTGCCGCAGTTTATAGAGCAGTAGTTTCAACCTGCCTTGTTTGTCCCTAAGCAGCCGAACCCGATTCAGGTTCTGCGTCTGAAACAATTCGTTTTCAACCGCACGAACTCGCGCTTCGAGGTCGCTCACTCTCCGTTCCAGAATGTCCAGCCGCTGATTGATGCGCTGGATTGCTTCACCGACCGGGTCCACGCTGCCGAAGTAGCCGAACAGCTCCAGCATCTCTCCCGCCACTTTGAAGGTGGTCCCCGCCGGCGGGTAGATCATCGTGGTCACGGTGGCATAACTATCGAACACCTTTTTCCCGTCGTCCGGGCCTTTCTGTGCCGGCACGCTCAATGGGGCAGAGGGCGCCAACATCAGACCGATGCAGATGACGACGATCAGCTTTTTATGAAGATGTTTCATGATGAGTTGGAACCTCCGCGGATTGTTTGGGGTAGACGGTTTTTAATCAGTGCGCGTGCACGGTTTCGTCAACGGCGCAGCGGTGGGCGGGGCCCACCTCTAAACGAAAGGTTAGTCCGAAACTCAGCGCCGATCTGGAAACGACTCGCGTTTGGGTTTGTTGATGTTGGCCGGAGTGGCCGGACTATTGATCACGGCCTCGAAGCCAGTTTGCGGCTTCCAAAAACTGTTGCCGGTCGCTTGAAAGTAGCCTTTGCCGCTATTGGAAATCCCCGCGAAACGCCAGTAATGAGTTTCGCCTTTTAGATAGACTGGAATTGTATTCACGTCCGGGTACGACTCAGCCGCCTTAGACGAACGATCAACCGGACTACCATGGAGTTGTTGCTTGAGTTGGGCATTCGCGACAGTTTCAAACCTAATGCGAAACGGTCCATTGTCACCGATGGGCCGGTTAGCCCAGGCGCATTCCCCTGGCCGTAATCCCTCACCTTTCAAACCTGCCGCTTGCGTTCCCGGAGTGTAGGCGATCTCATAAGTGACGATGGTTTCTCCCGTGGAACTGGGCCGCGAGTTGATGTTGAAGAAAACGTATGCGCTCCCGCCGGCCCGACTATAACCACGACAACGAATCTCATCGGACGGTAACTTGTCGGCGAGTTTGCCAAACTCATCAACTGTCTCTCTGACTCCGCCGTTGGCACTACCCTTCTGAACCGGCAGGCCCGCTCCTCCCCCGGGAGATTCCCGCAGCAAGGCGAAAACGTGAGCAAGGTCGCCCCAGTTAAGGCCTTTGATTTCTATCGGGCCTTCCCAATTCTTCACCCCATGTGCGTAGTCGATCTCTCGCTGCCATAGGAGCTTGTTATCGTCAGTGACCGCATAGATCACCCCGCCACCGGTTGAGAAAATCTGTTTGTATGTTCCCCAACCCGGTCCGCCGACATCCTTTGGCCCTTCCCACGCTTTGGCGCCGTTGTAATACTCAATGTGCCTGAGCCACTTCAGCCGGTTATCCTGGGCCACTACATAAACGATGCCGTCCCCACCAGGGAAAATGCGTTTGAACTGAGTCCATTCGCTGCCCACTTCCTTCGGTCCTTCCCAAGCTCCGGGACTTTCCATAGATCCGCCGGTCTGATAAGCGTGGTGCCTAAACCAGTAGAGCTTTCCATTCGGCCGCATGGCATAAATGATCCCCCCACCTCCGGCGAAGATCTGCTGGTATTGTTCCCAACCCGAACCCAGATCTTTGGTCTCCCAAACTTCTGCGGACGTGTCCCTCCGCGCTCGATTCGGGAGTTTGTACCACTTGAGCAAACCGTCGTCAGTGACGACGTAAACGATGTTGTAGCCACCGGAGAAGATTTGCCTTAGACCAGCCAAGCCGGTGTCAATATTCGAGTGGAACAACACCTGGTTATCTGCGGCTGGCAGATACGACTTGAGCGTCCCTTCACTATCAACGACATAGATGAGGTCAAACTTTGGGCCATCCTGCGCGCGAACAGTCAAGAACCCGATGGCGAAAACAAGTAAGAAGACCAAGGTGGTCGCCAATCGTGTCGTCAATATTTTCATCTGTTCCTCTCCTACACTCTTCGAGTGACCATTGAACGAAGCAATCAAATCCGTCCGTTTAGAGGTGGGCCCCGCCCACCGGTGCGGCGTAAATGAGTCCAGTCAACTCAGTCAACTAAACAATTGAACATTCGTTATGTATCTGAATCGTTTCGTCCACGGCGCACCGGTGGGCGGTGCCCACCTCTAAACGAACGTGCTATCGCTGTGATTCATGGCCCAACATCCTTCAGCCGGAATTGGGAAGCCCGCAGAATTCGAGCAATCGCCACGAGTCTGCTAATCCTCAACGTGGTGCTGCCGGCGCATAGGCCATTTCGAAACTGATGCTGGCGCGGGGCTTGGTCGCAGTCAGCGTTTCAGTTTTTGTCGCCGCAAAAATTACACGTTCCTGTCCCGGCGACGGTTGCGAGTTGCTCCCACCCTTCCAGGCAACCGACAAATCACTCCCCGATACACCAACACTGACCCTGATTATTTGATTGAAAGGAAGGCCCGAAACGAGGTAGCTACAGACATAGTATCCCCCGGCACTTTCCATCTTTGACTCGCTCTTGATGGAGATTGGGTCTTTCGGTCGCGCCGCTTCGTCACCCACCGCCACGGACACGGAGAAGGCGTCGCAGGAGGTCGGCCCCACGTGACCAAAGGCGATCGAGTCCCCCTTGTAGCCGAGTTCTTTTTTGTACGCCACCAATACTCTAATGATGTTCTCGGGCAGGAAGGTCGCGCCTGCTGCTCTGTCCGGGTTCCCAGTGCCTGTGTGATTGCCCTGAGCTACCACCTCAGCACCAGTCCCGTCATTCCCGGTTTGATTTTCCTTACCGATCAGCGTGCCAATCATCGGCCCTAGAACGATGAGGTTTGTGCTGCCGTGGCTTGGCGATCCCTCCGTTTTCGCATCACGTGCTCTCCTCGCCTCAGCTTCCTGGAGGTCATGTAAGACCTGCTGAAGCGGAAATGATGAGAGCTTCTCTTGATCCGCGGCGACCTTCTCCCAATCCGCGCGTCCGCCAGCAATGACGATACCGCCGTCTGACCTCTTAACTGGTATTGCGTCCTGGGACGACGCAAACGCTCTCACTTCGGACGCGGCAGGCAATAGCGCGAACACGTGTAGCGCGTCCGCCCAACCTTCGCCGCCCACATCCTTCGGACCCTCCCAATTCTTAACACCTTTGGCGTAGTCGATCTCACGCTGCCAGACCAGCTTTCCCTCAGTGACTGCATAGATCACTCCGGCACCCGAAGTGAACACGTTCTGGTAAGTACCCCATCCCGGACCGCCCACGTCCTTGGGCGGTTCCTCCCACGCCTTCGCGCCGTTGAGATAGTCGATGTGCCTAAGCCATTTCAGCCGGTTATCAGCAGCCACCACGTAGATGATGCCTTCGCCACCGGGGAAGACGCGTTTGAATTGGTCCCAGTGGCTGCCAATCTCCTTCGGTCCTTCCATCGTGGCGCGACCGTCGAGATAGCCGGTGTGCTTGAACCAGTAAAGCTTGCCGCCGGGCCTCATCGCGTAGATCAGGCCCCCGCCCCCAGAGAAGACCCACTCATAGTCGGCCCATCCGTCGCCCAAATCTTTGGTCTCCCAAGCCCCCTCGCTTTCCGCGCCGAGACCAGCACTGAAGCCGGTGTGCTTGAACCACCTCAGCGTACCGTCCTGAGTAACCGCGTAGATGATGTTGGAGCCACCGGGGAACACGTCTTTGTACTCATCCCAGCCCGTCGCAACCTCAACGGGATCTGAAAGAGCGCCACTACCGGCCGCGTTGCCATCGTAACGACGCCACTGCAGCGTGCCGTCTGAAGTGACGCTGTAGATGTAAGAGACGTTTGAAAGGGGCGGTAATAGCAGTGGCGATTTTGGATTGCCAAACGAGCCTGCGGCCTCGCCTCCCGGATTGTCTTTTGCCTGCCCCTGGACCAAGACTCCACCGGTATTGTCAAAAACCTTTCCCGGATTCTTAACTCGTACGTTGTCCCACCAGCGTCCGGGGGTCCGTGCCCCGGTTGAGCAGGCCCTGCCCACAATGTTTTCCGCGCAGACTCTGAAGGCGTGACTTTCATCCTGGTCTGAACCGTTCGGGAATTCCACGAACCCCTCATTTCCGGAACGGGGTCGATAACGAAGAGGGTTCGATATCCAGCCTTGTTTCATCAGCGTCTCGATCGAGTACCATCCTACCGTGCCGTTCTCATCTGGCGCTGGATCCCATTCGACTAATACCCGAAACGGAGTGCCCGGGCCGATCTCACCTTTACCGCTGGTTGCGGCCAGCGCCGTTACCCGCGGTGGGGCTGGCGCCTTGGGACCATCTAATTGCGGTGGCGTGCGTCCGCAGGTCCATCCTGACCAGGAGTCGGACTGCACTCCCAATTGATCTACCGCGCGGAAATGAAAACAGTATTCCGTGCTGTAAGCGAGGTTGGTTACTCGAAAGCCTTCCGGGTAGGCGCGGCGGGTGACGTAGGTATAGCCACGGCCAGTCCCTGGCGCCGGCGGACCGGAAAACCATGACTGCAAGGCCGAGCAGTAGTAGAACTGCGCGGAACCGCTTCGGCATTCGGATCGGCCGTGCAGATTCGGCGACATGGGCCGACCGTTCTCGGTCCATTCGAGTAGGAAGCGCACCGGTTCATTGGCTGCGTTCTGGAATTCCACACACATTTTCGGCCTCTCCGTGAGACTGGGTCCGCAGTCAGCGGCGAATCCTCCGTAGGGCCGCGCCGGTCGCGCACTTGCTTCCGCGGCTGCCACGGCAATGACCAGGATGCTGGTGATGATGGCGAATGAAATACGACTGAGCGCCTCAAAGCGAATTTGCGGGTACATGACCGACTCCCTCTCGTGTTCTAATCTGGTTCCAGCTCGCAAGAACCGTTGAGCAACCCAGAGATCCCGAGTTAGTTGCTCTCTCTCCCAATTAACGCGAGACTTGCGGCCCAGATCCGGCACCCCCCACAGATAATTTCTTTGGCCAGAAATTGGCAGCGGACGTGTGGGCGGCTACAATGCCCCGAGCCTTTCCGCACTATCCCGACGTTGGTAACCACCCTGAATGGAACTCGGCATTAATGTTTGATGGGTTGGTGAAAAACGATCCACGCGCGTGACACGTAGTTGGCACGAAACAAGTTAGTTTGCCTGGGGTGATTTAGCGGATCGACCTGCTGGTCCCGATCGTAGGCCGCCGAGAAAATGAAGATGCCCGAAACCTCGTCTATTGAAGTGACCCAACTGCTCGCTGCCTGGAGTGACGGTGACTATTCAGCGCTCGACAAACTGCTGCCCTTGGTTGAGGACGAATTGCACCGACTGGCCCATCGCTACATGAGCCGTGAGCGCGAGGACCATACGCTGCAGACAACTGCGCTCGTAAATGAGGCTTATCTAAAGCTTATCGACCAGAGGGTCGTACATTGGCAGAATCGAGCACACTTCTTTGGCATTGCTGCTCAAATCATGCGGCGCATTCTCATTGACCACGCCCGCAAACACCTGGGCGCCCAGCGCCATGGCGGACGAAAACTTTCACTTGACGACGTAGCCGTGGTCAGCGACGAGCGGGCCGCGGAATTAGTAGCGCTTGATGATGCGCTCACGAGTCTAGCTGAAGTTGACGAACGCAAAGGCCGCGTGGTTGAGATGCGTTACTTTGGAGGCCTCAGCGTCGAAGAGACTGCTGAAGTGCTTGGTGTTTCCGTCGATACAATCACGCGCGATTGGCGTCGAGCCAAAGCTTTCTTGCGTAGAGAGCTCAGTCAAAACCAAACATGACCACTCCGGAACGGTGGAAAGAAATTGACCGAATCTTCGCGGCCGCGCTGGAACTGGAGCCGGCGGCCCGCGCGGCTTTCCTCCGTCAGGCTTGCGGCAGCGATGAAGAATTGCGCACAGAAGTTGAGTCGCTGCTCGCTAACGATATTCCAGAAAGTCTGGTCGGCGGTCAGGCCGTCCAGGCAGCCACGCGCTTGTTGGAGCAGAGGGCCGGAGAGCTCACTATCGACAGGATCGGCCGTTACCAGATTATTAGATCACTCGGCGCCGGCGGAATGGGTCGCGTCTACCTTGGCCTGGATGAACAGCTGAATCGTCCGGTCGCGGTGAAGGTGCTCTCCAATTACGGTGCGGCAGAAGAGGAAAGGATGCGGCGCTTTCGCCGGGAAGCGCTGGCGGCTTCGGCGCTCAACCATCCAAACATTCTTACGATTCACGAAATAGGAGAATTCGACGGTGCCAATTTCATTATCGCTGAATTCGTCGACGGCGTAACTTTGCGCGCGCGCGTGAAAGCCGAGGCCCTACCGACTGATCTGGTTCTGGACATAGCGATTCAGATAGCCAGCGCGCTTGCAGCCGCACACGCCGCGGGAATAATTCATCGTGACATCAAGTCCGAAAATGTCATGGTGCGCGCCGACCGACTGGTCAAAGTTCTCGACTTTGGAATTGCCAAGTTTACTCAGGCAGACGATAGCGACACGAAAGACCTGGTGGAAACGAAGCCGGGGAGCATTATCGGAACCGCCGCCTACATGTCGCCCGAACAAGCGCGCGGAACGTTGATTGATACGCGTAGCGACATCTGGAGTCTGGGTGTAATTCTCTATGAAATGGTTGCGCGTCGTCCGCCGTTTTGGGGTAAGACTCCGGCGGATGTGATTGCCGCTATCCTCGAGCGGCAGCCGCCTCCCTTGCCCACTCACAATTCAGTTGCGCTTGAATCGCTCGAACTGATCGTCTTCAGAGCACTGCAAAAGGAACGGAAGAACAGATATCAAACAGCGGCGGAACTGTTTACCGATCTGAAGCAGTTAAGGCAGACGCCGGAGCTTGTTGGCGAGCAAGAG
Source organism: Pyrinomonadaceae bacterium (assembly GCA_031396065.1). Lineage (GTDB taxonomy): Bacteria > Acidobacteriota > Blastocatellia > Pyrinomonadales > Pyrinomonadaceae > PSRF01. The sequence continues at coordinate 8,648 of JANNJZ010000358.1, forward strand.
CGATTAGATCCACAGAAGTCTTCTGCTTCGCAGGGAGGGATTGCCGGCCCGACCCTTAAGTCGCAAGCCTTCAGCGCGTTGCCCGGGTTCACGTCTGTGGAAGGGGGAACAACCGAATCGAGCGCTGAATATATTGTTGGCAGAATCAAGCATCACAAGTACGCGGTACTGGCAGTTTTGGTTGCGCTCATAGCCGTCGCCGGGTTCTTGGCCTACCGTTCTCTTTTATCGAACAAGACCCGCCCAATTGAATCCATCGCTGTGATGCCGTTCCTTAACGAAAGCGGAAGCCCTGATGTCGAGTATCTTTCAGACGGGATGACCGAGTCGGTCATCAACAGCCTCTCGCAACTACCGGGCGTGAAGGTCATCGCGCGAAGTTCGAGCTTTAAGTACAAAGGCAAAGAGATAGAGTCGCAGGAGGTGGCGCGGGCGCTCGGAGTCGAAGCGATCTTGACAGGCCGCGTCTTGCAGCGCGGCGAGAATCTCCTGGTCAGCGTCGAGCTGGTGGACGTGCGTGATAAGACGCTGGTTTGGGGCGGGCAGTACAACCGCAAGGTGACAGACTTGCAGACTGTGCAGGAAGAAATGGCGCGCACGATCTCGGAGAAGCTGCGCGTGAAACTAACCGGCGCGCAGGAGCGGCAGGTAACCAAGCAAGCGACCGCGAACCCGGAGGCTTACCAGCTTTACTTGAACGGGTTGTTCTACAACAGTCAGGGCAAAGCAGGGGACATCAGGAAAGCGCTCGACTACTACAACCAGGCGGTAGCGCTCGATCAGAGTTTTGCGCTCGCCTGGCTCGGGGTTGCCAGGGCATACCATTACTTTGCCGGTAATAGTTTGCTCGACCCGAAAGAGGCTCTGGCCAAGGCAAAAGCGGCGACCGAGAAGGCGCTGCAGTTGGATGAGCAGCTGGCTGAGGCGCACGCGGCGATGGGACGTATCAAACAAGCCGAATGGGACTGGACGGGAGCCGAGCGTGAGTTCAAGCGCGCCCTCGAGTTGAACCCAAACCTGGCCAGTGTTCACTTCAGATACGCGGAGTTTCTATCGCTGATGGGGCGGCACACGGAAGCACCAGCCGAGATCAAGCGCGCACACGAGATTGATCCGCTGCGGGATAGCTTGCGGATATTAGAGGCGGTCGGCCTATCCTTTGCGCGGCGGTACGATGAAGCCATCGGGATCCTGCAGAATGCCGTCAAGCTGGAGCCGGACAACAGCCGCGCGCACTATAGTCTGGGCGTAAACTATGCGTGGAAGGGGATGTACGAGCCAGCCATTAGTGAGCTTAAAAAAGCCATCAGCATTCAAGGCGAGACAACGACCGACCAATGCTATCTGGCTTATGCATTAGCGATGGCTGGCAAGAAAAGCGAGGCGCGGTCCATCCTGGACAAGCTGAAGACGACCAAAGATTATGTCTCACCCACCGAGTTGGCAACGCTTTATATCGGGCTGGGAGATAAGGAGGAAGCGATTGCTTCGCTTGAGAGGGCCTACTCCGCGCATGACCTCCAACTGCAATTCCTCAAAGTAGACCCGCACATGGACAGCCTGCGCTCTGACCCACGCTTCGCGGAACTAGTGCGTAAGGTTGGGTTGCCGCAATGAGGTTGAGAAATCAAGCAGGACCGACATGACCACCCCGGAAAAGTGGAAAGACATTGACCGCATCTTCGCTGCCGCGCTGGAGCGTGAGCCCGCAGAGCGTGCGGTATTTCTCGATGAGGCCTGCGCCGGCGATGAAGAATTGCGCAAAGAAGTCGAATCCCTCCTCGCTCATGATGAACCTGAAAGTCTGATCAGCGGACCGGCAGTCGAGGAAGCCACCCGTCTGCTGGTAAACACCCGCGCCGCGGATCTGCCACCAACCTTCATCGGACCATATCAAGTCACCCGCTCGCTTGGCGCCGGTGGCATGGGCCATGTGTATCTCGCTCACGACGAGCGACTCAACCGCCAGGTAGCCGTGAAGCTGCTCTCTGGCTATGACGTAGCTAAGGAAGAACGGATCCGACGATTCCGGCGAGAGGCGCTGGCCGCTTCGACGCTCAACCATCCAAACATTCTGACTATCTACGAAATCGGCGAGACCGACGGGCATAACTTCATTGCCACTGAATTTGTCGACGGCCAGACGCTGCTCGATCTGATCAAAAACGGGCCGGTCTCAGTAGCTAAAGCGACGGACATCGCTATCCAGATCGCCAGCGCCCTGGCAGCCGCGCATGCAGCCGGAATAGTTCATCGCGACATCAAGCCGGCAAACCTCATGGTTCGCGCCGACGGGTTGTTGAAAGTGCTCGATTTCGGGATCGCGAAATACAGTCAACCGGAAGATTCAGGGCAGGCGAAAGAGTCCCAGGTGGAAACGGCGATTGGCACCGTGATAGGTACCGCCGCCTACATGTCCCCAGAACAAGCGCGCGGCAACCCGATTGATCACCGCACCGATATCTGGAGCCTGGGCGTGGTCCTTTATGAACTGGTCACTGGCCGCAGGCCGTTTGCGGGAGCGACGATGATGGATGTGATGTCTGCGGTGATTGAGCGTCAGCCACTGCCATTTTCCGCGCACGAATTGGTGACCGCTGATGCTTTGGAACGGATTGTCTCAAAAGCGCTGCGTAAAGACCGTGACGAGCGCTATCAGACGATCAGAGACATGCTCCTCGATTTGCAGAGTCTGAAGCAGGAGTTGGAATTCGAGAGCAAGCTCGAACGCTCTCTGCCGCCAAAATCGAAGAGTGCGGCGAACCTGCGAGAGCAAGCAACTGAAACGGTTATGGAATCGGCGGTGCGCCCGACTGTCAACGAGAAAGGCCCGACGACCCGGACTACGCTCCGTCAGCGTAGCGCCGTCATTGCTGTCGCCGCGTTATTAATCATCGCCGCGGGAGTCGGGTCATACTTCTATTTCATGCGCGCCCGGAGCGGTGTGATCAACTCCGTCGCCGTGCTGCCGTTTGTCAACGCCAGCGGCAACAGCGACCTTGAATATTTGTCCGATGGCTTGACCGAATCGCTGATCACCAGTCTCTCGCAAGTGCCCAAGCTTTCGGTCAAAGCGCGCACCTCGGTGTTTCGCTATAAAGGCAAAGATGCCCCGCCACAGCAACTAGGCAAAGAACTTAACGTGCAAGCGGTTTTGAATGGGCGGGTGGTGCAGCGCGGCGATAATTTGACGCTGCATATCGAGTTGGTTGATGTGAATACGGAAACGGCTTTGTGGAGCGGGGATTACAATCGCTCAATGACAAACCTGGTTTCGCTGCCAAGCGAGATTGCCCGTGACGTTTCAAGTAAGCTGCGATTGAAGTTGTCGGGGGCGGACGAACAGAAGCTGGCGAAAAATTACACCGCAAACACGGAAGCCTATCAGCTTTATCTCAAGGGACGTTTCCACGTTTTCAAGCTCACACCACCGGAAGTCAAAACAGGCATCTCTTATTTACAACAAGCGATTGAAATTGACCCCGCTTATGCGCTGGCCTACATCGGCCTCTCGGAGGCATATCGCTCGCTTGCGCTCGCCGCAGAAATGACTCCAACTGAATTTCTTCCAAAAGCGAAAGCGGCGGCGCAAAAGGCCGTCGAAATTGACGACAATCTTGCCGAAGCTCATACCGCTCTCGGTGCCTGCATATTTTGGTACGATTGGAAATGGAACGAAGCCGAAAATCAATACAAACGAGCCTTAGAACTTAATCCAAACAGTGCGGACACGCATCTGTTTTACGCGCATTTACTTTCAAACACGGGGCGGCACGCGGAAGGACTCGCCGAAATAAAACGCGCCAGAGAGCTGGACCCGATTTCTCCGTTTGTCAGCGCGCTCGAAGGGCAATTTCTAATTCACGCCGGACGCACCGATGAAGCGTTAGAGAGATTGCAGAAAACCTTTGAACTCGCCCCGAATTTTTGGTTCCCTCATTTATTTGCTTCAAGCGCTTATATCGAGAAAGGAATGTACCGCGAGGCCGTCGCTGAAGCGCGGCGGGCAAAAGAACTTTCACCCAATCAAACCATTTCAGACGCCTTCGGCAACTACGCTTTGGCGAAGTCGGGCAAACGCGAGGAGGCGCGCGCCGGGCTTGAAGAATTACTTAAACTATCAGTCGTTCGTTTCGTTCCGCCTTGCCACATAGCTCTTATTTATAACGGGCTTGGCGAAACGGACCAAGTGGTGGCTTGGTTGGAAAAGGGTTATGAACAGCGCGACCCGAAAATGGCTTTTCTGAAAGCCGAGCCGAAATGGAATAACTTGGCCGCCGACCCACGCTTCCAGGATTTGCTGCGCCGCGTCGGCTTTCCGCAGTGAGAACGAGTCTTAGCGACATAGAAAACATAGCGCACTAAGTAGACAGAGATTGTTTGGAAAGCCTGCACTAAGTAGTCTGAGGTTGTTTAGAAAGCACACTTGTGTGCCCCGTGCAGGAATAACCCAATGAACGTCTCTTTATGGCGCGGGGCGGGCGCACAAGTGCGCTCTCACAACGGACGAGACTGAGCATAAACATGACCACTCCGGAACGGTGGAAAGAAATTGACCGCATCTTCGCGGCCGCGCTGGAGCGTGAGCCGGCTCAACGCCCGGCATTTCTCAATCAAGCCTGCGCCGGCGATGAAGAATTGCGCAAAGAAGTTGAATCGCTCCTCGCTCATGACGAACCCGAAAGTCTCGTCGGCGGTCAGGCGGTCGAGGAAGCTACTCAAATACTGCTAAACACCCGCGCCGAGGATCTGCCACCTGAATACATCGGTCCTTATCAAGTCACCAGGTCGCTGGGCGCCGGCGGCATGGGCCATGTGTATCTAGCTCACGACGAGCGACTCAACCGCCCGGTAGCCGTGAAGCTGCTCTCCCGCTATGACGTAGCCAAGGAAGAACGGATCCGACGATTTCGGCGAGAGGCGCTTGCCGCTTCGGCGCTCAACCATCCAAACATTCTCACTATCTACGAAATCGGCGAGACCGAGGGGCAGAACTTCATTGCCACTGAATTTGTCGACGGGCAGACGCTGCTCGATCTGATCAAAAACGGGCCGGTCTCAGTAGCGACCGCGACGGACATCGGCATCCAGATGGCGAGCGCCCTGGCAGCCGCCCATGCAGCCGGAATAGTTCATCGCGACATCAAGCCGGCGAACCTCATGGTTCGCGCAGATGGCTTGTTGAAAGTGCTCGATTTCGGCATTGCGAAATATAGTGAACCGGATGATCCAAGACAGTTGAAAGACTCTCAGGTGGAGACGGCGATTGGTACCGTGATTGGCACCGCCGCCTACATGTCGCCTGAACAAGCGCGCGCCCATCCGATTGATCACCGGACCGACATCTGGAGTCTGGGCGTGATTCTGTATGAATTGGTAACCAGTCGGCGGCCGTTTTTAGGAAATACGACACTGGATATCATGGCGTCCGTAATCGCGGATCAGCCGCTGCCCTTCTCTTCACATGGGGTGGTCGTGCCCGAATCGCTCGAGCGGATTGTGTTTAGAACCCTGCAAAGAGATCGGGAAGCAAGGTACCAAACCGCAAATGATTTGCTTACCGATCTGAAAGAGTTAAAGAAGACATTGGAGTCAGGGACGGTGGACCAGGCCGTGCCGGCTGCCGGCAAAGTCGCTCCGGCTGGAGTCAAAGGGGAAACCGGAGTCTCGATAGCTGTGCTGCCGTTTGTGAATATGAGCGCCGACCCCGAGAACGAATATTTTTGTGACGGCTTGTCCGAAGAACTCTTGAACGCCCTCACCAGAATCGAAGACTTGAAAGTCGCAGCCCGGACCTCGGCGTTTTCTTTCAAAGGCAAGGATACCACCGTCAGTGGGATCGGACGCGCCCTAAACGTGGGCTCGCTGCTCGAAGGCAGCGTTCGGAAATCCGGTAACAGACTGCGGATCACTGTGCAACTCATCAATGCTGCAAATGGTTACCAGGTCTGGTCAGAGCGCTATGATCGCGAGCTGATCGATATCTTTGACATCCAGGATGAAATCGCACTGGCGGTTGTCAACGCTTTGAAAGTGACTTTGATGGGCCGGGAAAAGGCCGCCATATTAAAGCGTCACACCGTCAACGTCGAAGCGTATCAACTCTATCTCAAGGGCCGTTACTATTGGTGGAAGTCTACTCCCGAGGATTTCCATCGAAGTCGTCACTTTTTTCAGCGGGCCGTGGATGCTGACCCCGCATATGCGCTCGGGTACTGTGGCCTTAGCAGTTACTACGGGTTCGGTTCCGCCTGGGGCATGTTGCCTCCGGATGAAGGCTGGCCCAGGGCGATTGTCGCAAATGCAAAAGCGATCGAGCTGGACGACACGCTGGCAGAAGCTCACAACAATGTGGCAGGGGTCTCGATGGTTTGCTACCGCGATTCGGCGGCTACTGAGCGCGCCGCCCGGCGCGCTATGGAGCTAAATCCCAAGTTTCAGGAGATTCATTACCTCTACTCTTTCTATCTGCTGACGAAGGGGCAATTCGATGCGGGCATCGCCGCGGCCAAGCAGGCGACTGAACTGGATCCGCTCTCACTGCGCGTAATCCAACATCTCGGCAATAGCTACTACCTGGCACGTCGCTATGGCGAAGCTGTTAGCCAATATCGCCAGGCAATCGAACTGGACGCGAATAATCCGGCGCTGCACGAATCCCTCGGTGACGCGCTCGATCAGGAAGGGATGCAAGAGGAAGCGATCGCGGCGTGGCGAAAGGCGATGGAGCTGTTTGGTAATAACGAAGGCGCTGCATTAGTTAACCGCACCTACGCCACGGATGGATTTCAAAAGGCTAAGAGAACCATGGCCCAACAGATACTCAATCAGTTGCAAAAGGAAGTTGAGCAAGGCGGATACGTCCCTGCCATCAAGTTGGCTCGCGCTTACACCAGACTCCAGGAAACCGAGCCGGCGTTTGAATGGTTGGAGAAGGCCTGCGAGGAGCGCAATGTTTTTCCGTTACTGATTCAGGCGGATCCTTTGTATGACGGCCTTCGTTCAGACCCGCGTTTTGCAACGCTCGTCCAACGCTTTGGTCTTAGCAACGGTGAAGGCGTGGCGCACTAGCAGCGAGTTGCTAAAGCCTGCCGAACGCTCACTCGCGGGTGTTGACCTATTAACTGTGTTCGGGTGAGTAATTAACTACCTTCGAGGCGTGGTGTGAATAACTTGAAATCGTTTAGAAAGCACACTTGTGTGCCCCGTGCAGGAATAACTATGACGGCTTTTATACCGCGAGGCGGGCGCACAAGTTCGCTCTCTAAACGAAGGATAAAACTGAGACTCAAATATGACCACACCGGAACTGGAAAGAAATTGACCACGTCATGGTTGCAGCACTCGAGCTTGACCCAACTGAGCGCAGGGGCCTCTATGTCAACGTGGCTGAGACACCGACCGCCCAATAGCTTGATGTACGAGGGCGGTAAGGAAATGTCTCATGCCAACATTGTTGAACTCAGTAAATCAGTCTGCTGCTTTGTCTCAAAGGGAAATTTTGATTAGGCGCTCCCTGCATACTAAGCGAAGCTATTGATTCTTAGGCCATATCAGTGGGCACCTCGTCGAGAAGCTCACTAGTGCATTTCCGTCCATAAGCAAGCATTGCAGAATAGATCCAAATGTTTGACGTTGGTAGTGGCTACAGTTAGGTTATGTCCTCGACCGGTGATCAGGGATGCGTGGGCAGATAGAATCATATCTCCATCGAGCGCAGCATCTGAGGCTGTTGGCTTCCCCATCCTCCTTGCCTGAGACCAAAAAATCGCGGCCTGGTTCATAACGGCAGTTGTGACCGGGTCAAAGCCAATAGTGGTCTTCAAGTTATTGAGCTTAATGATTCCACTCGTGTTCCGGTTCAATAGCATTTCTCGACGCAACTCATAATCTGCAATACCTGCCACCAGGACATAGGCACCTAACATTATTTGGGACTGCATCCATTGATTGCACGCGTCGCTTTCGGATGAACCCAACGGGTGTGTGATCAGTCCCAGTGGACCTGTATCAAGCAGAATGATGTCACTCATTGAACAGTTTTCGATCTGAGAGTCTGTGCTCATCCAAGCCTACCTTTAATCTCTCCCAACTCTTCTTCTGTTCATCGACGTCTTCCTCATACCACGACTTCAAGAGTGCAATAGCGGCATCAACATTCATTTGTGGGAGAGTCCACTCGTCTTCATCCACAAACTGTTCAGTCTTCGAATACATAGGCAACTGCTTGATGGCTTCAGCTTCGTCCTTCGGTAGCCAGTTGAGGTATCGTGCTTCGACTGGGCACTCTTCGAAAGGAGTGAATTTGATACTGAGATCGCTTCCAGGAGACGCAACCGCGAGGTCCTTTCGTAATGCTTCCAAATCAGTCTTCGTGATGTAACTGCGGGCGCAAAATAATGTGACGGGACCGAGTGGAACTGGTGCTCCAAGGATCATCACGACTTGCCCCTCGAAGTGGAGAGCCATTGCAATAGGTTTTTCGCTGGCGAATGACTCAAGCGCACTTTTCGCCTCCTCAACTTTTGAGATGCTGACCCATGGCTTTGCTTGATACTGCGCATGACCAGTTCTCAGAATTCTCGCTGTAGCTGCAATTGTATTGACGTCTTGAAATCTAATATTGCCATTGGGAACTGTAAAGCAAACACCAGTCTTGTTTTGAATGAACGTCAGATCCTCAAGCAGCTTTACAAAGCGCGGATCGGACACCTCATACCTTCCCGAAGGTAAGTTTCCCCGGGCAAGCGAAATTTCTCCACCTGTAACCGGATGTCTACCGAAGATGAGGAATTCACCGCCGCGGGCAAGTGCTTGGTAAAACGCGACGCCGGCCAGAGCGTTATCGAGACTCAAGCCAGAATAGTTTAGCGTGAAGCTCAAGGTCATTTGTTGGCCGTCAGAATTGATTTTTAGAAGGAAGCTCCATGGGGTGTCCTGATGCTCGCTGTTGAAGATTACTTCACGTGCCGGATCCCCAGTCACCGCGAATGGAATATCAGTCAAAGTTGCACTGGCTCCGCCCTGGCATCTTATTTCCAAAGTTAGCACCACGACTCTTCGCACGTTCCCCGAAAGAGTAACTTGCCTATTTACGTTAGGACTTGCCACGCCGCCGCGCGTGATAGAGAGATTCTCTACAATGAGATCCTGCGCAAGGCCGATGTCTGCGCCATCACTCCAACCTGGAAGAAAAGGCACGGGCGATGAACCATTCATTTCCATGACTGATTGTTCTATTTGCATGTACTCGCTTCCTCCTGAGGAAGGCATTATGTTAAGGCAAATACGCAAGAGTTGAAACCATCCAGCCCATAATAGAAATCAAAGTCACAACCGGGGCGGGTCGTCAATTTTCATGGGCGATCCCGCGGGAACTCTAATTCACCCTCAATCGCCGCATCACCCGGACGCCGGCACGCCAGTCTTCGTTGATATCGAATCTATAAATTTCGATGTCCGGTGCGATTGAATGCGCCAGGGTGTTGAAGGCCGGATGGACTCTCAGGGTGGGTGCCACCAGGTAGATGAGTGGTGGTTCGTTGCTAATATTTCGTTCACCAAATAGCTTGGCGCGGGTGATGTGTCCGCGACGCCGATGGGCTTCAACGCGTTGCCAATAGTCAGCACCCTGGAAAACGTGCTCGCGAGATTCGGAAACTTTTAACTCGATGACGGCGAGACGTCCGTCATGTCTGAGAGCGAGGAGATCGACCGGTCGAACACTCATCGAGCCGCCCCGGGCAATCCTAAACTGGGCGTGAAGCGGCGCGATCAACAATCCGGGATCGAGCCGCGTGATGTCGCGCCGCAAGAGCGATTCAAGCCAAGCCTCACCGGCGTTTCGATAGAGTGCGTTTTGATGGTCGGAAGTGGTTGCCGAACGGTGTTCCATCAGGTCCGCCAACAGGATGGTGAATTCCCTTTCAGTCGTCTCATCCAGCATTCGCCGCCGCAAACCTTCGACTCCAAACCACACTCGCTCGCTGGCCATAACACGACGCACGCGCGCGAAAGGCAATCCAAAGTAACGAAGCGTTTCACCATGACGAGCGCGCACCACATCGATGGCCTCGGGCGCCACCGCAATCAGCCGGGCAGTTACCTCGCCGGGCGAAGTCTCTGGCACTGGAGGGAAGCGTGCCAACCGCCGCTTCCATAAATCTTCGCGCGTCGGCACGTCAATACTCCTTAGCTCGGTAAGCTGCTGGTCCACTTCGTAAACAGATATTGCTTCCCTCAAACCTGCCCGCAGCAGGGCAAGGCGTTGAACCGTGGGCTTAACCAGATCAGCTTCAACTAACAACCAGAGCTGTTGCACGTAAGGCTGCCGCGCTCGTTCACTGGTACGCTTAAACCAAAGCAACGCAGCTGCAAGAAAGGCGTCTACATCGCTCGGCTTGCTTGAAGTAACCGATCCGGTGACAGCTGTGCGTTGGTGCCTTTGTCGCAGGAGAACTCGGGCGTAACGCCCCGGCTGGCCCCGACGCGCACCCGGACTGAGCGACGAGCGCTCGACTTTTGCTCCCGCTTGCATGGTGCTCGCAAGCTGACCCAGACGATCACAACGATCCTGTCGCGCAGCCCTGACTGTCAGGGCGATTGCGGATGCCGCAGCTCGTGGAACGAGTTCAATTAAGGGACGTTCCGCGCCCATTTTGCGAGAGGCCTGCAGCAAGAGCTTTTCACCGGTCCACTCCCACGCGAAGATCTTCCACGCGTGCCTTCCCTTCTCGGTCCAGCACGTGAGAATCAAGCGTCCGTGCGCGACTGCGACATCCAACTCGCCCTGGCGTAATGCTTCAGTTTTCTGGGCGTGTTTAGTTCCCGCACCGATCGTGCAAAACCATTCAGGTTGAGCAGAGAGCAATCCGGCAATCCTGGACCTGGCGGTCTCGGTTCGTTCAGGTGTGTTGACCCGCTCAGACATGACGAGGCGCTCCGGAAGTTGGAGGTTGAGCGGTGGCTATTGCGGGTGAAGCGGTAAATCACGATGAGCGAGGCATTTCGCCCAGTTCGCGTTGAGCGGACTGGAGACTGTACCCGTCGCACGCAAACTAACAGTTTGCTTTACCTTGGTTCGTCGTTACTTCTACCGTGTGCTACCATTTTTAGTCAACCGAATTCCAATAATAAACTCCGTTAACAAATTGCCAATGAGAAACGTCTATCTGACAGCATCTGTACGCACGCCCATCGGCCGCTTTGGGGGAACGCTGGCTTCCTGGACTGCGGCGGATCTGGGTGTGGCGGCAGCCAAAGCGAGTATTGAACGCGCGGGGTTGCAAGCGGATCAGATTCAGCAATCAATTTGGGGCTGTGCCCGACAAGCCGGTGGCGGACCAAACGTGGCGCGCCAGATTACCTATCGAGCTGAGGTGCCAGAGACGGTGCCGGCTTTTACCGTTAACCAGGCCTGCGGCTCTGGCTTACAGGCAATCATTCTGGCGGCGCAGCAAATAATGCTGGGCCACGCCGAGATCGTGTTAGCTGGCGGCACCGAGAGCATGTCCCGAGTTCCATACTTCGCCGAAGGCGCCCGCTGGGGCATGCGTATGGGCCACACCGAACTGGTGGACGGAATGTACCGAGATGGGTTTAGCGATCCTTTGTCCGGAATGTTGATGGGTGAGACGGCGGAAAACCTGGCGCGGCGTTATGAGATCTCGCGTGCGGAGCAGGACGAATACGCGGTCCGTTCACAACAACGTGCCGAGGCCGCCATCGAGGCGGGACATTTCGACTCTGAAATAGCGCCTCTGGAGATCACAGGTCGGAAGGGTGAGACGGCAAAGTTCAGCCGGGATGAACACCCTCGCGCCGGAACCGCCATCGAACACCTGGCCAAGCTGTCGCCGGTGTTTTCCGAAGATGGCACCGTGACTGCCGGAAACTCTTCCGGAATAACCGACGGGGCCGCCGCCTTGATCGTGATGAGCGGGGAAGCATTGAAACATTCGGGCGTCGAACCTGACGCGAGGATCGTTGACTACGAGGTAACCGGAGTTGCACCGGAGATTATGGGGATTGGTCCTGTCCCGGCGATTCGAGCTCTCCTGGCGCGTCAAAGCATTGCCTTGAGCGATATCGACTTGATCGAGCTTAACGAAGCTTTCGCCGCCCAGGTGATTGCGTGCGATCGGGAACTGAGTTTTGATCCCAATCGATTGAACGTAAACGGCGGCGCGATCGCTTTGGGCCATCCCATCGGCTGCACCGGCGTTCGGATCACTACGACTCTGGTGCACGAGATGAGAAGGCGCGAGGCAAAACTTGGGCTATCTACTCTTTGCATCAGCGGGGGGATGGGAATCGCGCTTTTGCTGGCACGTGAGTAAGTGACGGGCCAACCTCGCCGTGCGTAATCGGCATCGGAAAGGGGTCTTAGCAATCAGCTGAGCATAGGTTTTTCAATGTTAGTGAGGGCAAGACGATCGACCAAATCACACCGAGCGCACGAAGGGAACTGTTTGTTCAAGTCATTCGTTGCTTTAGTGGATCGGCCTTAGCTTTATTTCAAGAAAGGGTTTTATCGTGAATGTTGTAAAGAGAAGTATGGCGAAGTCATTCGCAGTTGTCGTGGTGCTTAGCCTTGCTATCGCCGCGTTTGGGCTGTCAGAAAGCAGCTTTGGTCAAAAGATTAAGCGCGTCCAGGGGTCAGCCACGGGCAAGGTTTCGAGCCTGTTATCGTTGCTGCCTCCGTCTGACGCTGTGGCGCTGGTCAACGTGAAGCGGGTCCTCGATGAGGCCCTGCCGAAACTGCTGGTCGAGAATCCGGCGAAGGTGACTGAAGTCAACGACGAGTTGGCGAAGTTTAAGGCCCAGACAGGCCTGGATCCCCGCTCCTTCGACCAGATCGCATTAGGCCTGCGATACACCTATCCAGCTGAAGGTACTACGAAAATCAAAACAGTTGCGCTGGCCCATGGGACTTTCAACGCCGGAGCAATCGTCGCTGCGGGAAGGGTGGCAGCGAATGGCAAATACGGCGAGCAGAAGTATCAGGGAAAGACAATCTATGTCTTCGCGCTCGAGCGACAGGTCAACCTTTTAGGCTTATGGGATATTAGAATAGGAGAACTGGCCGTAACTTCACTGGATGGCCACACGCTCGCTCTCGGAAATCTGGACAGCGTCAAAGAAGTTATCGACGCCAACAAAGCCGGAAAGGGACCAAATCCGGAGTTGATTGCGTTGGCGAGTCGCGACCCGAATGCGGTGGTGGGATTTGGCGGTAACATCTCCGAAGCCCTGCTGCAGAATCTCAGAATCACCAACGATGGAATTGCGCGCGAGCTAACCGCGGTAAGACAAGTTTACGGCACGTTAGGATTGACTGCGGCAGACCTGGAACTAATGTTGGCGGCGCGCACTGTAGACAACTATGCGGCGAAGAACCTGGGCGACACTGTCGAAGGACTGAAACAATTTGGCGGGTTGTTTGTTAATCGGCTTTCGGCTGCGAGAGGCACTCTGGCTCGAAGCGCACTTAACAACCTGAAAATTACAACTCAGGGCAGTGAACTTCAGCTGCGAACTGCCGTGGCGCAGTCGGAGGTCGCTCCGTTGATGAAAGGATTCTGAACGCAGGAAAGTCCTGGGTGCTGAGTCCTGGGACCTGAGTACTGAGTCCTGAGTACTAAGTCCTGAGTGATGAGTGATGAGTGATGAGTGATGAGGTATTACGTCGGACTCTCACTTCTGGACTCACAAACAAAAGCGCCGTGGTCATCTTGACCGCGGCGCTTTTCTTCCTACTTTAATCTTTCTACTTTAATAATGCCTGCTGGAGAGTCACCAGCAGATCTGTCACTTTATCTTCTTCTCAGGACTCAGGACTCGTTCTCACTCATCACCCATCACTCATCACTCATCACTTTTCTTTACTGCCCCCCCGGAAATTGCATACCGGGTGGTAGAGCAAACTCAGGCTCAGGCTCCTCGATGCTGGCAAGCACATCCTGGTAGATCTTGATCTTTCCATCCTGCATCATCCGTTGCTGAACGCTGCCGATGTAATCTTCAAAGACCTGGTTCTGTTTTGTCGAAAGCATTGTCTGTAATAGCTGTTCTCTCTGCTGCGAAAACTCAGCCAGGTCAGCTTCCTTGCGATTTGTTGCGCCCAGGACAACCCAGTTGTCGCCCACTTTCACCGGTGCCTTGGTTGCCTCACCCGCCTTCAGAGCGTGAATTGCCTCGTCAAGCGCTGGACTAGTTCCGGCACTTCCCAAAGCCGTCCCGAGTTTGTAAGCCTCTACCGTAGCAAATTCAAATCCGGCTTTCTCAGCGGCTGCCTTTAGATCTGCGGCGCTCTTCGCCGACGAGGCTATATCCCTGGCAACTTGAGCTAACTGCTCTTTAGCACGTTCACGTTTTGCTGCCTCAGCAACTTTCGTCTTGATTTCGTCGAACTCAGGTACGCGCGGCTCCTTCTTCTCGATGAGCATGGGGATAGCAAAACCACCCTTCACTCCGGTGCGTTCGCCGACATCCCCCGCGTTATTCAAAGGCTCGATCACCGCTTCGAATTGCTGACTGCTACCGATGTTAGGCACGTCGTCACTCGGTTTGACAAATGGCGTCTCCTTCACCATGTCCTCTGGTTTCATATTGGCTTCGGCGGCCAACTCCTGCGCTACCTTTTGCGGATCCTTCGTTTCCTTCAACCGGCTTTGAGCCTTTTCAGCGATTTTGGCAGCGGCCGTATATCCATTCCGGTTGCGCAGCGAGGCGGACAACTCCGGTTTCATTTGCTCGAATGTTTTGGGTACGGAATCGCCGCGGCGCAGGATGTACCAGTTACCGCTATACCTGATGGGTATATCGGAAACGTCGCCCACCGCCATATCAACCGTTCGATCATATAGCCCGTGCGCTTTGTTCGGGTTTTTCTTAACTGGCTGAGGCAGGTATCCACCCGTCTTGGCGGTTGCGGGATCTTCAGAATTTCCGCGAGCGAGATCGGCGAAAACCTGCTCAGATGTCTCAGCACTCGCCGCGCGTGCTTTCGCGATCAGGTCCTTGGCCTTTTGCTCGACCTGCGCATCAAGATCTTTACGTGCAACCTTCAAAAGAATCTGCTGCACTTTGACTCCAGCCTGTTTATTTTCCGGAGACACTCGCTCAAATTCGTCGCGTAATTCTTTATCGCCAAGCTGGACCTTTTCACCTAGTTTGCCCTGATCGATAAAGACATAGCGAATCTTTTTCTGCGGCTCGCGAATCTGAAAGTCGGTCTTGCGCGCATCGTAGTATATCTTGCCCTCTTCGTCTGAAATCTGAATCTTCTCCGCCAGTTTGTCGGCCGATATCACCGAGTAGCCGACGTCAAAGGTGGTGTTCTTGCGTTGGTAATCTTGCTGTACCTCGTCATCCGAGACTTTCACCGCGGCGGTCACGAACGACCGCAATTTCCCCTGCGCAATGTCATCCCGAATGCTGCGCTCGTAGGCCTCCACATCCCCAACTCGTTCTTTATAGCGCTGCAGGCCAACAAATTGACCTGAAGCGTCGACAAACGTAGTGCGAATCTTTTCGGCGACCTCCGCGTCGCTCGCGGACAAACCAAGTCTCGCGGCCTCCTGGGCTACCACCCGATTGCGAATCAGTCCGTCGAGGAAACGCTTGTTCCCGCCCAGTTGGGCCAGGTTGACCCGTCCCCCAAACATCTGCATGTAGTTCTCTTTGAGTTGGGCAAGCGAGGCGACGGTAATCTCGTCGCTGCCGACCTTGGCGAGCACTTCAGTACTCTTTGTGGGTTCGACGTTAGCATTCCGACCCGGCGCATAGAAAAGCACCAGACTGACGGCCATTAAGACTGCGAAGCCTATAATTATGATGCTGCGGGTGCGTTCCAGCCGCCCTAGTTGTTTGAGCATTGTTATTACCTCTCTAGCAAATGGCGGATTGTAAAGGAGAGCGGGTAAGGGTGCAACCGGGGCCAGTACTTGGTAGTGGCAGCTGATTCAAGGATGAGCTTCAAGCGCCATTACAGAACCGAGCGCGGTAGCGCCGGATGCCGAGGTCAACTTCGATGTTCAACTGATCGCAGAGCACGAGAAATTCCAGCTCACTGCTGAGTTACCCGCAGCATCCGGCGCTAC
>JANNJZ010000531.1:0-11927 GCA_031396065.1 Pyrinomonadaceae bacterium
GTGACAGGTCACCGCACTCCAAATAGGAATCCTTCAACACGTGAAACTACGACAACCCTTATTTGCGCTCATCGTTCTTCTCATATTCTGCTGCCCTATCCTGGCCCAGGACAAACAACTCACCATCGACGACATTTTCGACCCGGTCAAGAAGGTCAACTTCAGTGGGACCACCCCCAGCATTCGTTGGCTGAAGGATGGGAAGAGCTATCTGCTGACGAATGACCCTACGAAGAGAAACGTGCCGCGGTTACAAAGGGTTGATGCGTTGACCGGCGAAGCCACGCCCTTTCTCAACTCAGCCAAAATGGAAGCAGCCTTTGCGACGCTCGCGGGACTTTCACCGCTGGATGCGAGGCAGTTGTCCAACCGCGGTTCCTACGATTTCAACCCGAACGAGACCGCGGTGATGATCAACTTCGCCAACGACCTCTTTTACTATGAATTAGGAAGCGATAAAGCGATCCGCGTCACTAATGGCGCGGAGGAAGAGGTGGGCGAGACCTTCAGCCCTGACGGACGCATGATTGGATTCGTGCGGGCCAACGACATGTACGTCTACGACCTGGCCGCACAGCGAGAGCGGCGGCTGACGACAGATGGGGCGCCCAAGATCCTCAATGGGCGACTCGATTGGGTTTATCAGGAAGAGCTTTATGGCCGCGGCAACTTCGAAGCCTACTGGTGGAGCCCGGATTCCACGATGCTTGCCTATCTCAAGCTTGACGAGAATCCGGTCCGTGATTTCGTGGTCGTCGATCATATTCCTTACCGGCAGAATGTAGAAATCACTCCATACCCCAAAGCCGGAGACCCGAATCCGGTGGTCCAACTAGGCGTTATCAATGCCGCGGGCGGGTCGACCCGCTGGGTTGATACTTTCAAATACCATCCGAGCGATTTCCTGATTGTGCGCGTTTCATGGACACCGGATAGCAAGAAGGTCGTCTATCAGGCGCAGAATCGTGAGCAGACATTCCTGGACTTGAACTTTGCCGACCCAAAGGATGGCAAGTCGAACACGATGGTTCGCGAAACGTCGAAAGCGTGGGTGGAAGTAATCGACAATCCCCATTGGCTCAAGGACGGTTCCTTTCTGTGGGAGAGCGAGCGCAACGGTTGGCGGCATCTCTATCACTATGGCGCCGACGGGAAACTGATCCGCCAGGTTACGGATGGAAAATGGGAAGTCCGCGCTGTTGAAGGTATCGACCAAGACAAAGGACTGCTTTACTTAACCACTACCGAGAATAGCCACATCGCGCCGCAGCCCTACAAGGTCAAACTCGATGGCACCGGCCTCACCAGGCTGACAACTGCCGGCGGTTCACATCGAATCGCAGTCAGTCCGTCGAGCAATTATTTCGTCGACTTCTGGAGCACGGTTAGTAGTCCAACTCAGACGCGGCTCTACGACACGGATGGCAAGCTGGTCCGCGTTGTCGAAGAAAATAAGGTCGAAGCGCTCGGGCAATACAAGTTTGGAACGCCGGAGTTGATGCAGGTGAAGACGCGGGACGGATTTGTCATGGAAGCAATGATGATCAAGCCGCCCGACTTTAATCCGAAAAAGAAGTATCCGGTGATGTCGTTTACTTATGCCGGACCGCATGCACCCCAGGTCAGGAATGCGTGGGGTGGCACTACGTACCTTTGGCACCAGTCGCTGGCGCAGAAGGGCTACATCATCTGGGTGTGTGACAACCGCACGGCCAGCGGTAAGGGTTTCGAGGCGACGGCGCCAGTCTACAAGAATTTCGGTGAACTGGAACTGCGCGACCTCGAAGATGGAGTCTCATGGCTCAAGACTCAGCCTTACGTTGATGGCAGTCGCATCGGCATCTGGGGCTGGAGTTATGGCGGCTTCATGACGAGTTACGCACTGACCCACAGTAAGAGTTTCCGAGTGGGAATCGCGGGAGGGACGGTGGCGGATTGGCGCGACTACGACACGATCTATACAGAGCGCTACATGGGCACACCGCAGAATAATCCCGAAGGCTATAAGAAGAGTTCACCGGTTACTGCCGCAAAGGACCTGAGTGGCAGACTGTTGCTCATCCACGGAACCATCGACGACAACGTTCACATGCAAAACACCATTCAGTTTGTTTACGAGTTGCAGAAGGCCGGGAAGCAGTTTGAGTTGATGGTCTATCCGAAGTCGCGGCATGGCGTGACGGACCCGCTGCTGGTGAAGCATATGCGGACGATGATGACGGATTTCATCCTGGCGAATTTGTGAGCGCTAGATGTCGTCTTCGGTGAGACCTGCCATTTTCATCAAGTGCCGCAGCAAGCCGGTTTTCAGGGCTTCATTACGATGAATCGGAACTGAAAGTCGGACCTCAGTTCCGGATTTCCCGTAGATGTGATGGCTACCAATCACGCGCAATAAGCTCCAACCGTGGCGCTCCAGAGCTTTCGCAAAATCTTTACCGGAGATTGCCTTCATGATTTCTGAGAATTCTCCTAACAAGAAAATCGACCTGAGCTTTCGTACTCAAGCCGATTCTCGTTGATCAGGAGATTTAGAAAAGCGGGGAAACAATAATTTTCGGATTCTATTTCCCCGCAATTCTAAGTTGCACTGGCTCGTCTGCTTTTGTTCTCTCTGCGACGCGGCGCTGTTTCTTTTACGCCCTTGGTCCGGCCCGGATGTTTGTCCTGTTCGGAAGACCTCAGAGTAAGGCCCAGTCGGCTTGCTACATTCTGAATCCCGGCACTAACAGTTTTGTCGTCCTTACCAATTTCCTTGGCGATTTCTCGATACTTCATGCAAGGCGGTACTTGATACCTGGTTAGCCACCTGAAATGATCATCCGCTTTCCAACGAACTGGGGGCTCTTCCAGTCCAAGCTCCTTGCTTACCCTATCTACCTTTTCAAGGTACTCAGCCAACTTATTTTCGAGAGCCTTTCTTGCCCCAGAGATGGAAGGCCCTCCCATGGAAATAAAACTTCGTTCGACTTCTTTTTTGAACGATGGCCTCGATTTGGTCCAAGGGCCAAGCACCTCCAAGCGGAGCCGGCCGTATTCGAAAGTAAAGAGAACCACGTCATGAGGCAGCAAAGCCTCCACAATAGGGTATTGCGTCCACATTGCATGTATATGCCTGTTTACAGCAGCGCTGTGCCACGCCCTAATGATCAAATCACGGAGAAGGATGTCAGCGTTTGTGAAACGGAAGGCTAACTCCCTGTGTTCCGAACCCAACAGACGAAGAAAGTTGAGAGCGTGATCCAGGCACCAATCGGCTGTGAGGTTGTGGTC
Source organism: Pyrinomonadaceae bacterium (assembly GCA_031396065.1). Lineage (GTDB taxonomy): Bacteria > Acidobacteriota > Blastocatellia > Pyrinomonadales > Pyrinomonadaceae > PSRF01. The sequence continues at coordinate 3,274 of JANNJZ010000531.1, forward strand.
CTGGGCCCAATTCTCCACCGCGTCTTGAAGTGAGTTGGCGTCATCGCGCTGTTGCAGCGACTGCCAATCCGGAATGATCCCTTCGATGGCTCGTTGTCTAATGTATTTCGGCTGTTCGGGTACTTGAGAATGACAAAGTGAAGCAATTAGGCCTTCATTCTGCGCTAGTAGCCTAGAGAAGTGATGATACGCGGCATTGAATAGATTGGAGACCACATCCGGTTTGATTTCAAGAACCAGGGAGAGGAATTCGGCGCGGGCGGTCTCAGTTGAAGGACTATTGGCAGATTTCTCTTCGTATCCAAAACGCTTCATGGCAGACGCCTCTTGTCATACGGCGATTTCCAGGACTCGACCATCTCCGGTGAGTTGTGCCGGCGCGACATCAACGGACAAACAGCCTTCGATTGCTTCATAGAGGTTGTGAAGCAACTCTTCAAACGTCTCGCCCTGCGTGGCACATCCGGGAATAGCTGGAACTTCGGCCCAGAAACCACCTTCTTCTGCTTCATGCACGACAACTTTGATTTTCATGGGATTGATTATATGGCTAGTGCTGAGAAACAAGCGAGGATCAAGAATCCCGGAGGCAATCGGCGAATCAGCATTTCATGCCGATGGCTTCCGTCCGAGCCGCTCTTGACAGGTATCTTCCGGTGCCCCAACGGGGCTGCGACCTCCAGCCCAACGTTGCCGCTTCGGCTACGTTGGGTAGGGGATTGAAAGTAATTCTCAACCGCAACGCGGTTGCGCCCTGATCGGAGGAATACGCGAGAGACGCAACCGCGTTGCGGTTGGGACGCTCGTCGATTTATTGACGTCCCCAGGGTAGCGGCAACCCTGGGCTGGAGGCCACAACCGCTTTGCGGTTAGACGGTATGGCCTCACTGTCGTTGGCAGCGCGGGCACCAGTAAGTTGACCGTCCGCCATGTGTCAGCCGCCGGATGCCGGTTCCGCATTTGAAGCACGCCTCGCCTTCGCGTTCGTAGACCTGCCAGACTCTGCCAAACGCTTCGCCATAGGAAAAGCCGTTCGGGTTTTCGAGGTTTATTCGGCGGGCGGAATTCCCCGAGACCGCCGCGCGCAGGACATCGCGAATCGCCTGGTGCAGTCGTTCAACTCTCCTGGCTGAAAGCCCAGACGCGACCTTGAAGGGATTTATGCCGGCGCGGAAAAGCGCCTCGGCTGCGTAGATGTTCCCCAGTCCCAGGACTCGCGTTTGATCCAACAGCAGCGTCTTCAGCGTGCGGCGTGATTGGGCCAGAGTCTCTTTGAGGTAATCCAGGTTGAAGTCGTCTGAGAAGGGTTCCGGCGCGAGTTCCCTGATTCCTTTGGTCTCGCTTAGCTCAGATTTTGTCACCAACTTCATCACGCCAAACTGCCGCTGGTCTCGAAAGACCAACCGCCGCTCGTCATCCAGATAGAAGATTGCATGCGCATGTGGGGGAAGTTGATCGTCCGACGTTAGCACCAGAAACTGTCCGGTCATTCGCAGATGAACAGCCAACACGCGATCAGAGTCCAGCTCGATCAAGATGTATTTGCCGCGCCGACCAATACTCTCGATGAACGCGTTCTTGACTCTGTGCTTGAACGTTGAAGTTGACATGGGTGCGATTAGTTTAGGGAGGCGGAGTTCGGCAGCAACGATGCGTCGACCGAGAACCGCGCGGCGTAAAGCGCGCACGACATGTTCAACCTCAGGTAATTCTGGCATCCGCTCCCTAATCCACTTTGGCTCGCCTTGGAAGCCTACGAATACAGGTGCAACTTTTAGGTGGCCGCCTTCGCAAGACGCAAGCTAAAGCTTGTACTCTATGCGCCTGTAGCAAACGCGTCTCAGTTTATCTTTGCTAATTCTTCCCCGGCGGCCAACAAAGCATTGACCTTCTCTATGCTGGTCGCTTCAGAATAGATTCGCAGCACCGGCTCAGTTCCGGACTGCCTGAACAGCAACCACGATTCGTCCTGGAAAAGCAGTTTGGTTCCGTCCATCGCTTCCACGCCCACGACGTCATAACCAGCGATCGTTTCGGGGGTTGTGGTATTGAGGCGCTCGATCAGTTGCAGACCGATCGCGGGTTCTACGTGGAGATCTTTTCGCCCATAGTGGAACTCGCCGAACTCTCGATGAAGTTCGCGTAGCATTTCCGACGGGGGTTTGCCGGCCCAGATTATTGCTTCAAGGAAGAGGAGCGAATTGAGTATGCCATCGCGTTCAGGAATATGTCCCTTCACGCCGATACCGCCAGACTCTTCGGCGCCAATCAGAATGTCATCCTTGAGCATCAACTCGGCGATATATTTGAAGCCGATTGGCGTTTCGTAGAGCTTGAGGCCATATGCCTTTGCGATGCGCTTCACCAGCACCGATTGCGAAAAAGTCGTGACGACTGCCCCGGTCATTTTTCGTTGGCGCACGAGGTGGAGCAGCATGAGCGGCACCACCGCATGCATCGTCATCGTCTCGCCTAATTCATTAACGGCACCGACTCTATCGGCATCGCCATCAGTCGCGAGTCCAACCAGGGCGCCGCTCTTAATCACCCGCTGTTTGAGCGCAGCGAGGTTCTTATCAATCGGCTCGGGATTAACGCCACCGAAAAGCGGATCGCGATCGCCCCGAATCGTCTCAACCTTCAGCCGACCGCCGGTCAGGAAACCCTCGACCCAGTTGCCCCCGGTTCCATGCATCGGGTCAACTACGACGGTCGCTTCGGAGTCACGGATGCGGTCCAGATCTACGTAAGCAGTAATTTGGGTGCGGTAACTCTCAACTGCGGGCGCAAGTAGTCGGTTCGTGTCGTTGGGTAAATCACCTCGCTTAGGCGGATTAGAGTCTACCAACGCTTCAACTGCTAAAGTTATTTCCGGATCCGCGCTGCCACCCCACGCAGCTTTGATCTTGAAACCGTTGAATTGAGCGGGATTATGCGAAGCCGTTATCACGACACCACCGTCTGCGCCCAGGTATTTCACGGCCCAGGAGATCAAAGGAGTCGGTACCGCACCAGAAAAGAGTGCGACACGAAATCCATTTCCAACCAAGACCTCAGCCGCTCGTTGTGCGAAAGCCTCGGATAAGAATCTGCGATCAAAGCCGACGATAGCCAATTGCGAGCCGGAATCAACGGCCTGCTCAACTACATTATTGAACAGCCCATCCTGCGCTTCATGTCGGCTTATCTGACCTACATCGACGAGTTGTTTGACCAGCAATTCTACTTTTGAGGATTTGAGGTAATCGGCATAAGCCTGGGCCACCCGCTCGACATTTGCAAAGGTGTAGTCGGCGGCGATCACTGCCCGCCACCCGTCGGTGCCAAACTTGATTGGAGCTAAACGCATGGAATGGTTCTCAGCGCCAAAGGCGCGAAATGTAAAAGCCTGGGGCAACGCCCCAAGACCAGGTCTAGAGAGTTTTGAAGCGCTGAAGGCGCGAAATAGCGATGGTTAATTGAAGGCCAGCGGCATTATGCCGGCTCAGTTCTCTTCCGCGCCTTCAGCGCTCGGTATTATCGGCGAGTCCACCTGGGCCGATGGCCCAGGCTTTTACATTTCGCGCCTTTGGCGCTGGGGCCTGGGTTCCGACTCAACCGTTATCGCGCTCGTTTTTATTCAACTCTGACTTTCGTCTCGCGAGCTTCCCGTGATCGTGTAGTCAGTAAGAGAGGTTTTGTCGCCCAGCACTGATCCAGGTCCAACCATCGCAGAACGTCCGATATGACAACCGCGTCCCACGATCGCATTTGAAACTACGGCGGCTGTGCCGATGCGAGTGTGCGGCCAAATGACTGAGTTCTCCACCCGGGCGCGTTCTTCCACAAAACAACCCTGGCCCAGCACGGAATTGACAATCTGCGCCCCCGGCTTGATTTGGCAGTCGTCTCCAATCATCGATAGCTCGTCAACTTCGGCAGCAGTTGCCGAGTCAAACTCGCCCTGCCGTTCTTTCATATGAATGCGCCCGACGCGATTTCCCAACAGGTCCTGGTGCACCTGGAGATAGCGCTCCGGCGTGCCGATGTCGATCCAATAGGTGCGGGAAGGGATGTGCGCAAAAAAGGCCTCGCCACGTTTCAGGAGTTCGGGAAATAACCCATATTCAAACGAGTGATTTTCGCCCGAGGGAATCAGGTCGAGGACTCGCGGCTCGAGGATGTAGGTCCCCGCGTTTATCGTGTTGCAGGTAATTTCGTCCGCCTTGGGCTTCTCCAGAAAGCGCCTGATGCGTCCGTCCTGCTCCGTTTCCACCAAACCATAAGATGAGGGGTTATCAACCGGAGTTAGTACAACTGTCGCGGTCGCGCCTCGTTCACCGTGCTCACGAATCACAGCTTTGAGATCGAGGTCCGTCAGTATGTCGCCGTTAAATACCACAGTGGGCTCGCGAATAAGATCCTCTGCGAATTTATACGCGCCTGCGGTTCCCATCGGCTGAGGCTCTACTGTGTACTTGAGCTTTACGCCATGATCGGAACCGTCGCCGAGAAGTTGTTCGATCTTGTTTGGTTGATACGAAAGGGAGAGCGTGATGTCTGTGATCCCGGCGCGTCGTAGCGTGTCGATCTGATAAAGCAAAAAGGGGCGATTGCATATCGGCACGATCGGCTTCGGTGTGTAAACGGTAAGAGGGCGCAGCCGTGTGCCTTTTCCTCCAGCTAGAATAAGTGCTTGCATGGTTAGGTTATTTGGTAAGTCAGAATGTTTAAGAGGTGAAATTGCAAGCGCTGAGTCTATCACTCGCGGACGAAAGTTTTCAATTGACTTGTTGAAACCGGAACTGGGCCGTCTAATGTGAATATCAATTTCTTCGCGGTCCTTTGCGACTGCTTTGCGGATCTTTGCGGTAAAGCAAACGGTTGAACCGCAAAGATCCGCAAAGTAGCGCAAAGATTCGCAAAGGGGAAACCTCTAATTAGTCTCTGTTAGGATCGCTTGACACATTCAACGCATAACAGTAAATCTAAATCATTCGATAAACGTTGAACCGGACAGGTGGGTAGGTGATATGTCAGCAATCAAGCAAGCGGTGATCATAAGCGCGGTCAGAACACCCGTGGGAAAGTTTCTCGGCACGCTGAAGAATTTTAAGGCTACCGAACTGGGGGCGATCGTTGTGCGTGAAAGCGTAAGACGCGCGGGTGTTGCTCCTGAAGACGTCGATGAAGTCATCATGGGCTGTGTAATCCAGGCTGGCTTGGGCCAAAATCCGGCAAGGCAGGCCGCTTTGCACGGTGGTTTGCTGCCTGCAGTCTCCGCGGTCACCGTTAACAAAGTTTGTGGCTCAGGTTTGAAAGCGGTGATGATGGCAGCGCAGGGAATTCAACTCGGGGACACGGATATCGTCGTGGCCGGTGGGATGGAGTCGATGTCAAACGCGCCTTATCTGATTCCCAAAGCTCGCGAAGGTTACCGTTTGGGAAACGGCGTATTGCTGGACGCGATGATTAACGACGGTCTTTGGGACGCATTCAATGACTATCACATGGGGTGCACCGGCGAAGTAGTTTCTGAAAGATTCAACGTCAGTCGCGCGGAGCAGGATGAATACGCGCTGGGGTCCCATCGCAAAGCCGCAGCGGCGATTAAGTCCGGGAACTTTAAAGAAGAGATTGTGCCGGTTGAGATTCCGCAGAAGAGGGGATCGCCGGTGGTTTTCGATACGGATGAAACAGTTCGCGAAGATACGTCGCTGGAGGTGTTGGGTAAACTCAAACCCGCATTCAAGAACGATGGTGGCACGGTGACAGCTGGGAATGCACCGGGCGTTAATGACGGAGCCTCTGCCCTGGTGGTGACGTCGTTTGAGCGGGCGATCGAGTTAGGAGTTAAGCCGATGGCCCGCATAGTGGCCCAGGCAACGTCCGGGGTGGAGCCCGAGTTGGTGATGATGGCGCCGGTAGAAGCGATTAGGAAGGTGCTGGGAAAAGCTGGTTGGTCTCTGAGCGAGGTAGACTTAATTGAGCTGAATGAGGCTTTCTCGGTTCAGGCGGTGGCCATCATCAGAGAGCTTGGGTTGGATCCAGCAAAGGTTAACGTTAACGGCGGGGCGGTGGCGCTGGGCCATGCAATTGGTCAATCGGGTTCGCGTCTATTGACGACCATGCTTTACGAACTAAAGCGTCGGGACGCGCACCGGGGAGTTGTTGCTCTTTGCCTCGGGGGCGGGAATGCAGTGGCGATGGCGGTGGAAAGATAAGTCATCCGCAGATTACGCAGATTACGTAGAAACTGCGGGCCTCCGAGCCGTTGTTTGCCGGGTGGTTAATCAGTGTAATCTGCGAAATCTGCGGATAGATCATCTGCGGATAGATCATGAGTGAAATTATAGGCGTGATTGGATCGGGAACGATGGGCAACGGTATCGCCCAGGTGGCGGCGCGTGCCGGCTATCGCGTTGTCATGCGCGACGTGAAAGACGAGTTCCTGCAAAAAGGCCTCCAGGCGATTGATAAGAGTCTTCAGCGCGACGTGGACAAAGAGCGGTTGGACCAGCAGGAGAAGCAATCGATTCTCAGCCGGATAGAAACGACCACCGAACTTGATGCACTGCGTGACGCATCGTTTGTAATCGAAGCTGTGACCGAAGATCTGGCGGTCAAAACTGCAGTCTTGGTGGCACTCGATCGCCTGACGACAGCTGAAACGATATTAGCCTCAAATACTTCTTCAATCTCAATTACGAAGTTGGCTGCGGCCACCAGCCGGCCTGACAAAGTCATTGGCATGCACTTCATGAATCCGGTTCCGGTCATGAAACTGGTTGAAGTGATCCGTGGCCTCGCTACTTCAGATGACACCTATGACCGAGTCCAGGCGCTGACAGAGAAACTTGGCAAGACGGCGCTGGACTGCCGCGACTCGCCGGGCTTTGTTTCAAATCGCGTCCTCATGCCGATGATTAACGAAGCGATCTTCACGCTCTATGAAGGCGTGGCTACGCGCGAAAGTATCGACGGCATCATGAAATTGGGGATGAACCACCCGATGGGGCCGCTCGCTCTCGCCGACTTCATTGGTCTCGACGTCTGTTTAGCCATCCTTAATGTGTTGTACGATGGTTTCGGTGATCCTAAATATCGCGCGTGCCCGATGCTGAAGCGCTACGTTGATGCAGGATGGTTGGGAAGAAAAACCGGCCGAGGATTTTATGAGTATTTAGATCAGCCAATATAGGACCAATAGGTCATATAGGTCCTATTAAACTCGCAAATGTCGCAAGTCGTTCATTACTGCCAGAAGTGCCTGTCGGCTAATTCGCTGGGCCAGGAGTTTTGTACCCGCTGTGGCACGAGGCTGATGATAATCGTTGAGCCTCCCGCCGCCCGTTATGAAAGCGCAGAATCTAGCGGGTCAAACGAGGAACACCTGCTCGAGAGAATTTCCTCACTCGAAAGCAACCTGGCGCGATTAACAGAAAAACTTGAGCGAAGCCTGGATCTGCTTCTACGCCAGGCCCAAAACGCGCATTTCGATAGAGCCATGGTGAAGTCGCTGGTGGATTTGTTAACTGACGACGGAGTTGTCGAAGGCGCCAGGCTCGAGCGTCGATGGCTTAACCGGTGCCAGAAAGATGCCGAGGAACAGCAGGAGAGCGAACGCAGAGAAGAGTTGCGTTTGAGAATCCTCGCGTCTTACCGCGGCCCAAATCGGATAGCCTTTGAGCAGCGTATTAACGAAGGTTTTCTGTTTATCGATGATGGTCAACTGGTTCGCGGTATCCGTTCGCTGCGACGGGCCGCCGAAATGGCTCTCGACAATGCGCCACTGCTTTCCTTTGTAGGCGAACACTTCTTTCGAACCGGCAAGACCGATCGCGCTCGTGGATATCTGGCGAGAGCTTATGAAATAGCTCCCGGAGACACGCGGATTTCGTTATTGCTGGGCTTGACCTGTGCTGATGAAGGCGACTCCGAACGCGCTAAGGAATTGCTGAATAGCGCTGCCCGCCGAGGTGGCTCCTCATTTGCCGCCCATTACGGACTCGGCCGCCTTTTTATCGCGGAAGAGAATTGGCGGAAGGCGCTTCACGAATTTAAGTTGGCGCTTGCCAGTAGAGTCTCGCCGGAAGCGCATTACGCGCTCGGCTGTCTCTATTACCAACTCGGACGGGATCCGATGGCGGCGCGTCATCTGCGGAAAGCGCTCGAGATGGACGAGACCTACAGCGAAGCGCTTTACGTGTTAGGCCTAATTTCCGAACGCGGCGGCTTCACCACACTGGCAACTGAGTATTTTGAAAGGGCCGGCCTCCGCAAGTCCGTTCGAACGTCCTTGACGACTAAAAGCAGACGGCCGCATTCCGACCAGGATGTGATAGCCCCTCTGTTTCGCATGTCGTCCTCAAAATCCCACCGGCTAATAACCGGAGGCGATCGACGACTGGCCGAGGCGCTCAAGGAAGATGCGTTGAGTTCCTCCCATTCAGCCGACCTCGATATTCGTATAGCCTGAAGAGAGTGCGTCCGCATGTTCTGCGTACGTTTAGAGGTGGGCACCGCCCACCGGTGCGCCGTGGATTATCCCAGTCACGCAAATCATGTCATTTAACATTTACCCGGTTTGTGCCTTCCACGCCGTCCCGGTGGGCGGTGCCCACCTCTAAACGTACGCAGAACATTCGGACGCACTCTCTTCAGGCTATACGAAT
>JANNJZ010000544.1:0-19212 GCA_031396065.1 Pyrinomonadaceae bacterium
GCGCATCAACCGGCCGGCCGCGGAGATGTGGCTGGTTTGACGCCTTCGCCACCCGCTATGCTGCCGAGATCAACGGTTTCACCTGCGTTGCCTTGACTAAGCTGGATGTGCTGGATGCGTTGGAAGAAATAAAAGTCTGCACCGGATACAAACTGGATGGGCGCGACTGTGAATCGCTCCCTGCGGTTTCACAGGAAATGCGGCGCATCGAACCCGTTTACGCAACCCTACCGGGCTGGCAAACCTCGACAGTCGGAACCACGGAGATGAGTTCCCTTCCCATAAACGCTCGCCGCTATGTCGAGTTTCTCTCCGAGAAGATCGGGGTGGAAATTGGCTTAGTGTCGACGGGTCCCGAACGCACGCAAACAATAGTTATTAAGGACTCCGCCGTGGGACGCTGGCTCGCAACGTAGTCCAAAGTCCAAAGTCCATTGTCCAAAGTCCAAAGTCCGTTTGCCACCGTCTTTCTTTTGACTTTGGACATTGGACTTTGGACTTTGGACTTTCATGTCGGTAGAATGCCACTCACCGTGTTCTTGTGGGCCGATAGCTCAGTCGGTAGAGCAACTGGCTTTTAACCAGTGGGTCGCAGGTTCGAGTCCTGCTCGGCTCACCACTTATGAGTGGCTGAGAAGAACTTATGATTCCAACGTGGGCCGCCCGATAATTCGGTTAGATGGGCAGTTCCCTTTAGCGGCTCCCGTATAGGACAATTCGCGGCCTCATTACCCGCTCAAACCCAAACGAACGCGTGTCCTTTCGAATCTGTCTACATGTTAGTTGAGCGTTTTTCGGTTGGCCAATTGGTTCAAATCATTACTTCTTCTAGCTATCGGGCATTGGATAACTAAGCGCATCGCAGATTGCAAGAGTTTCAGAGTTGTGTTTACGAGCAACTCAATTAGAAGAATTCGAGCGAGCAAGTCCTTAGTAAGAAACGCAAACCTCCAACGAAAACCGTTTTCTCAATTGTTGCAGCATTCTCCAGAACATCGCTGGACTTCCAGTGAGGGCTCTCAGAGAGAGGTAGATGGTACTTACAATATCGTTGCTACTGTTTGCCGCTCTAATAGCGAATGGCATTTGGGAAGTGATTCAGAACGCTCCCGAAAGGAGACGCCGTAAGGTGCTTAAGCGGCTTGGGCTGGACCTAATACCGCGTGATGGTTGGGGCGGTATAGGCGATTCATGGCCAAAAGGCGAAAACTACCGTGTGTGCCGAATCGTAGGGTGGAACCAGACCGGATACGAGTGGAACTACGGCCCTATGACTAAGGTGCATTTCTCGCGTGACTGGCGAAGATGGCCGGAATTAGACGACTGTAGTGCAGAGTTCTTCACTACGCTTGAAGATGTAGATGCCTACATACTGAAGCAGAGTAACTACAATTGATTACGTCAATCATAGGACTTCATAACGGAGCGAGTGAGAACATTGCCGAAGTAAGAATCGGATAGGCTTGGTCGACCTCTCATTACAATGTCAGCCAAACTAATAAAATGGACTTCTGAAGAACCACGGCACGCTCAACTAGAGCTTGAAAGCGGCCAAACAGTGTTCGTAGGTGGAAGCTACCTTGATAGCTCCGCTTTCAGTTGTTTCGCCAACGTGAAAAACATTTTCCGATTACCGACTAAGCGAATTTGGAAATTCGCATTTATTTCAAGCCCTAAGAGCGACCAAAATCTGGTGCATCTCGATTTTGATGAGTATTCTCCCTTTCATGCAGTTGTAGGATATGCAATGCAATTTCCATCAATCGACGACATGCCGCAATGACGCCGATTTAGTTGAGAGGGTGGACACACTGCTAAAGGAAAGGTCTTTTCAAACAAGACTGTTTCCCCCTGGTGTCTACGACTTTCGCTTTCAAACAGCTCTACAAAGGATGGTGAAATCTTATTCCGGCGTTTCCGTTCGGCTCAAGATAACCATGCGTCTCTTTTCGACGCCGAAAAAGCTATCAACTCTCTTGTTGCAATCGGAGTAATCCAACGAAAAGACTAGTCCAAGTCTCGATGTGATGGACGCAAGATAATCCGAGGCTCCTAGCAGCTTTGCAGTGAGGAAATTCAGAATCAGTCCGACGTTTTCATATATCTAGACTCCGGCTCCATGAGCGTGAACAGTGAAATGCTCAGCCGTTAACTGTGTAATTGAGCAGTGTCGATGACTATTCTCGACCAGGGTCGCGCGGGTCACGGACGTAAATCAAAACATTCGTGTCAACGGCGTTCATGCAATTCGTCACGCGTCAGAAGCGGCGCGTCGCCCGTCAATGGATGCTGTTGCCAACTTTCCATAAGTTCACGCAACGCGCGTTCACGCTCTTCCTCGCTTTTAGCCGTCGGCGGCAAAACGTAAGGATCGTGAACCGTTATTTCAACTTCCGCGTTTTCCGAAACATTCAACTTCTCGCCGTTTGGTATGGGCACGAATGCTCCATCCCTGTAGATTGCTTTTAGTTTGAGTGACATCGCTCTCACCTCTTACGACTTCATTCTAGCACCCTCATTGCATTGAGCAATCTAGCTTGCTTGTCATAGTTCGAGAACGAAACTTCCGAAACAAGCTCGCAGGATTGTGTTCCCTAAAAGGATATTAGTCAGGATCTGGTACAACATTATTTTGCGAGCTGGCCCTTGCCGCAGCATCCCTCACTTTTTGAACCGCCGGAAGTCCACCCTTTATATTTTTCGCATCTTCGTCAGTTAGCTCTTGTTCCGGTTCTGGTAAATCGTCAACCTTGATGCGGCTCTCTTGTTTCTCGTCTGACATTGTTCCGTCCTCCTATATGGGTTGTTATGGTTGTTGCACTTCTAGACCCCGCCTAGCACCGCGTCAACATTTTGCGGCAGCTGGTGGTGAACCTGATTTGAGTTTCTCTCTGTGCCTCCTCTGATCTATTGCTCCGAGACTCGGCTTATGTCTGAAAAGTTAACTACTCTGGGGAGCGGACAGCGAAGCCGACGTTTCGCTTGGCTGACTCGTCGTAAGGGCCGGTGAGAAAAAGAAGCGTGGTGTGGCTACCATCCTTGCGGACGAAATCTCGCGCGCCCGCTTGAGAGTCTGAGGTTTCCGGCCTGGGTTCCAACGCGTTGCTGTCGACCAGAGACTGCTCCGGACTTATCTGACTCCAGCTAATAACGCGGCGAGAGAGATCGTCCTTTGAATAACCGATCAACTGCAGGAAGTGATCGTTGGCCCCGGTAATCGTTCCGCTTGGATCCCAAAACACAATCCCAATCAGTTCGGAGTTGTACAGACTCTTGAAGCGCGACTCACTGGTGGTCAATGCTCGATGCGTTCGTTTAGTTTCAGCCAACTCCTGCTGCAAGCGGACGACCGTCTGAGAAAGCTCGGAGGTCTGTTCGCTGACCCGTTGCTCCAACATACTGTTAACATCGTAAAGAGTTTTTCCCTCTTGCTCGAGCTCAGCCGCGTGCAGACTGACGTCGTAGGCCCGCTGTTGCAAAGTCTGCCGCGCTTTAACATTCGCGGTGGCGTCCAACAAGAGAACCCAGGTACCCGGGGGCCGGTGGAAAAAGTAGATATTCGCGAAGACATCAGTCTTGGTTTCGACGTTAGGAAGGAAAACTCCACCCGAGTCTACTGGCAATATGCCGACAAGAAAGGTGAATTGATCGGCGACTTGCAGGTCCATCTCCAATCCGGAGATGCCATAAGAGTCCAGAGCGCCGCCCCACTCAGCCAATCCTCCTTCATCGTTCACCAGCATGTAAGCAGGCGCCAACAGCTCATCGGTGAGCGCTTCAATGAAATCCCGAATCGGAGCGGGCACTTCAGCCATTTTTTTTCTCCACCATTTTCTCCGCCAGGGCCAGAAACGCCTCTTCAACCCCATGCCCGGTCTTGGCACTGGTATTAAGCACGGTCCAGTGTTTCTCTTCCAGGGCCGCCATCTCGCGACTCCCGATTTGCCATTGGTCCGCCAAATCTGACTTGTTCAAGAGCAGCAAAAACGGCACCGGGCCCACTGCTTCCTCCGCGCGCATTTGTAACGCCACTGCTTTAGAGAGCGTATCCTGGCGGGTACCGTCGGCCACCAAAAGATAACCTGAAGCGCCTCTCAAGTATGACTTGCGGAATTCATGCTCTGTTTCCGTGCCTTCGATATCCCACAGGAGCAGCGTCACTTCCTCAGCCCTTACCTGGACGACCTTCTTGTCAACCTTGACGCCGACCGTCGTGTGGTATTTGCCTGAATAAATGCTCTCTACAAATCGACGCACCAAACTTGTCTTGCCAACTGCAAACGTGCCGAGCATACAAATCTTTTTTTGAATCATATAAGCAGGTTCTCTCTATAAACTGTCCTCGCTGGTAAAGCAAACTGTTTAGTTTGCTCATTCGTTTAGAGGTGGCACCGCCCACCGGTCCAACCGTGGATGAAACCATTGAGCTTTGGCGATGTTCGCTCCTAAACGAAACTGACAGGGCACGTCTATTGTCCTTCTCCTCGTCGCACCGGAGGGCGGTGCCCACCTCTAAACGAACGTAAATAAGATCGCAAGCTAACAGCTTACGTTACCAAACAAATTGGACGCTACCACTCTATTTGGCCTCAGTGGTGACAACTTTGAAGGTCACACTGCGGTTTGAGGCTCGGTCAGTTTCCGTGACTTCCTCGCGCACTTTCTTGCGTGATCCAACAGCTTTGATAGTCAGGTTAGTAAACGCCGGGAGTCTTGACTGCAAAGCAGAGGCAACTGCCCTGGCCCTTTCCTCAGCCAGTGTAGAATTTCGCGCCTCTGAACCACTGGCGTCCGTATGGCCGGAGATCTCAAGTCTCACGTTCTTTTGTAGCGCCACTGCCAGCGACTGAAGACGCTCAATGTCTTTAGTCAGGAGGTTCAATGCCTCCTGTTGGCCCGGAACCAATTCAGCCCGGTCCAATTCAAATTTCAGCGACGGCTCTTCGATGCGATTCAAATCGAGCAGCTTCTCGTCCTTGAATCCTGCGAGTCCGGGAAGGAAGCGCGCGGCCTGGCGAGTTTCGCTGACCCAGTCGTGTGAGGCGAAGCCTTCAGCTTCCAACGTTCCATTGTTCAGGCTGAACCTAACTGAATCGGGTGGTCTAAGTAAGCTGCGAGTCCTCGCCATCACAAACTCGGGCGCCAAGGCATGGAACGGTTCCCAATGGCTGATAACACTTTGCGGATCAACTTTGAACTCCTGCATGACTTGCTGAGGATCGCGAGCCATCGGGTCCCGCAAGCCGCTGAGATATCTTTTCCCGTCTCGTCTTCCCGTTTCAGCTACCACGATGCCAGGCTCACTTCTCAGCCTCTCAACGTAAGCATCCCAACGCCACATGTCCCGCACCCAGAAGAATCCCCAAACCGCTAGAGCAATCAGAAGTACGCCGCCAATGACGGTAAGCGGGGTAATGCGCCGCTTGGCGGTTTTCTCCTGCGAGCCGGAATCGTAATGCGCCGCCAGACAGTCCTCGAGCAGCGGCTCCGTTGCTGCAAATGGCGCGGCGTCACCCTCAAACTCGCTCAAGGCCGTACCAAACTGAAGATGGATTCTTTCCAGCGCCTGCTGAAAAACTGCCCTGAGATCTTCGGGAGCATTGCCCCTGATAACCGCCGCCAGAACTGCCTGTGGTCCGCGCTCAATCCATACCGTCAGGTCGCCAACGCGCATATCTTCCAGCTCGTCGCCCTCAGGCGTCGAGAAGGAATCGTGGACGAAATCCTGGATGGCGGTCAGCATCCCAGAAACCATGTCTGCGTCTTGCGACTTAGTTCCCGGTGCCGAGGCTTGATGCAAGAGCAGCCCGGTGTCTTTGTGAATCAGGAAAACCTGCTCGACGCGATAGAGCAAGGTTTTGAGCATCACTACTTCGGCAAACGACTTGCCGGTGCGCAATCCTTCCAGTCTCCATTTCAAGCCCTGGGCCGAAAGGCTGTAGGCCATGCTTTGATTTAGCGACTGGACCATCCCGCTCAAGGCCGTAGCGATGGCCTTTCGAATTGCTGGTCCAATGATGGGAAAGATTGCATCTGCGAGAGGTTGCGGGTCCTTGCGGATGGACTGTTGCAGGGCGGCGGCTACGGTTGGGGCGAGCGCGTTGGTGAGGTCGTGATCCTGGCGAGATCGGACGGATATGGCCGCCGGCAAGACCCGGCTCACCTCTTCCATTTGCCGTCGCGGATCGGAAAGCCGCGAATGTACTTCCGCAAGTTGCTGCTCCGCCGGACCAAGCAGCAGAGTGCGAAGCTCGGCCATGTTTTCCTCGTCATGGGACGAGGTGTCAGGCGGAGCATGATCGAGCAGCTCTGGAGACTGCGTCATGGCGTTCTTCTTCTGCGCAATGCGCTCCGGTGCGACTTGCCGGCCAAGTCTCAGCTGGAGACGGGCATCTTGAGATCGTTGTTCAAGCGCATGGCCATCTCAGTAAGCAACGTGGCCAGGGACGAGCGATCGGTTTTCCCATGATTGAGGTCTGCCACTTCCCTTTGCAGCAGCTCGGTCATCTCATCCTGTTTCCGGCGCATGTCCTCGCTCAGATCCTTCGACTGCGCCAGAATCTGCTCGCGCAAATTGCTCTGAGCTCGCTCTGATTGCTCGTTTAGCTCCGCCAACTTAGTGCTGAGCGAATGGCCGGTATCGTGGACGCCACGCCACACGCCCTGCATCGCTTCATCTCGGGTGTGTTGCTCAGCCTGTAGGCGCTCAGCCAATGCGGCAAACTCTGACTTGATAAACTGC
Organism: Pyrinomonadaceae bacterium; assembly: GCA_031396065.1. Classification (GTDB taxonomy): domain Bacteria; phylum Acidobacteriota; class Blastocatellia; order Pyrinomonadales; family Pyrinomonadaceae; genus PSRF01. The sequence goes on from JANNJZ010000544.1 coordinate 6,743, forward strand.
TCGAGAGACTCGAACCGTCGCCTCGTATCCTCGCGCAGGTCCAGAGACTCTTTGGTAAGGCGTTCCTCTACCCGCATGAACCTTTTCTCATAGTCGCGAATGTGTCCGCCGAAAAGGATGTCTCGGATCTTATCAATGTTGCCAATATCCGGCTGCTGAACGTCAGTGCCGGGCTGTGGCTGCTCATTTTCGTCTGGGCCTGTCGACGTGACTTGCATCAACGCGTGGCCTTGTTCTTGATATGACATGGCTATCTCCGATCACGGTCAACCGTGTTTCAACCGAACTATTTCTATCACTAAAGGCTGGATGGTAAATGCTAGAACCTGTAATCCCCGACTGTCCTCTCACTTCGATTGAACATCCTTTATTGGAAAGCACTGCCAGCTGCCGATGATCTGGCGTTGACTGGAGCGTGCCTCACGCACCCGCGAAACCGATGCTCTTAGAGAGTGTGGTTAATACTGAGCAAACAGGTATAGGTCTGTCAAGCGATCCACCCAAGGGGTTACGGTCATGCTGTTAAGAAGTCTAACTCTTTATACTCCTAAACATGCTTTTCTACCGGTTTCCCGGGTCAAGAGGGGACGTAAAGGTCGCGCCGTAAAGCACCACTTCGCTTCGGAAGAGCGAGACTGAAAGCAGCGCTCAACCGCATGGCCGAAGCGGAGGTGGAGGATCGTAAGTTTGCAGACGGTTTGACCCGCGACTGAACGAACTGATGGACGATCCACGGTTTCAGGATCTAATGCGCCGACGTTCTTCGACGCGTAGCGGCGGTATGAATTTAGCCCGGCGTTTCAACGCCGGGAAAATGTTAGTTGATTGTCCACGTCGCGCTAGCGACGACTGAGATACGCCTTTTATCAGGCGTCGCTGACGCGACGAGGCGGAACGTGGTCCCGACCCGGCGTTGAAACGCCGGGCTAAACTCATACCGCCGCTACGCGTCGAAAGCCTCTTACTCAGATGCCGCATGGAAAGTCTCGCGCGTCCAGCAACTCTCCCTCGTCACTCAATCCGAGATACTCCCAACGCAGCAACGCGATCGGCACGTTGCCGTTCTTCCACAGATAGTCGTGGAAGGCTCTGAGCTCGAAGGCGTCTCCCTGGTGGAGACGAGCGTCGGCAAGAAACTTGATGATTTGTAGTTTGCCGATCTGGTAAGTAATCGCCTGCCCCGGCGATGAAGCGAAGAAGACGGCTTCTTGTCGCGCCGTCGCTCGATCAACTGGCACAATCTTCTCCAGATAATCGGCGGCTTGATCGATCGTGAAGAGTCCCAGCGCCAGCTTCACATCCACTTCCACCCGCAGCGCGCGGAGACGCATGAAGTTGTACATAATCTCCCGCACCCTGGGACTGTCGTCAAAGAATTCAAACTGCAGCATCAACTCTTCCGCGTAGAAGCCGATGCCTTCGTTGGCGCCTGAATCGTAGTAGCGCCGGCGAATGGGGTTCTCGTGTGCCCAGGCCAACGCCATTTGAAGGTAATGGCCCGGAACCCCTTCATGCACGATCAAAGGTCGCGGGTCTTTGGCAATCGAAAGCGAGAAGTACTCGAGCTCGGGGGATGGCGGCTTGATGTAGCTGATGCCGTCTTCGTCCAGTCTGGTTGCGGAGGTGAGGTCGTCAGCGACACCCATGAAAGTCAGTGGCGCAAGGTATGCCGGCAGAGGCAGGTTGCGGTAGTGCTTTACCCAGCCCGGCACCGTGAGAATGTTCTTCGCTTCCAGAAATTCGCGCGCGTTCTCTTCTTCAATAACTTCCCGCTCCATCTGAGCCGCTTGATCAGGAAACAATTCCAGCTCGGGCAAACCCTGATTGCGAGTTTGTTCGAACGTTTCAAACGCGACCGAACGCTCCCATTCCTGGGCAGCCATCCGGAGCAATTCTTCCGGCGTGAAGGGCATCACGGCGACATTCGTGAGAAAGTAAATGTAAGCCTCGCGACCCACCGCCGTCTGCTCGCTCATCCCATTCAGTTGAGAACTGAGCCAGTTGTGAAAGGCTTCGAGTGCGGTGATCGCATTACTCTTGGCTTCGTGAAGTTCAGTCGCGCTCACCTCCGAGAGCAACGGAGCGAGTTCATCGACCACCGTCGTGAGCCGCACTCTTACCTCGACCAATTTTTCTATCGCCGCCAGCGCGAATGGCTTAACGGCTTTACCAGCGAGATTCTCCTGCCCTTCGCCGACTGTCTGACTAAAGCCCTGCAAGATCCTGATGATTGATCGGCTGCGCGCTTCGTCAAACGGCGGAGGCTTCAGCAAAGCTAGAAAGAGCTGTCCCAAAGTCTGATCGACGTAGAATCCGGGATTGCACTCCTGAATCTTCGTGACATTCAACTCCCAGTGCACTCGCGCAATCGCCGAACCAATCAAGCGATGATCGACTTGCTGAGCGATGGGCCAAGGCCGCGGATCAATGCTCTCGTGGAGTTTTGTAAAATCAGCAAGTTCCTGGCGACGGCGCTCGACTGCCTGGGCCGACCAATCAGAAACCCAACCGGGCGGTCTTTCGATTCGAGGAATATCGTCGTAGGACACTGGTTGGTTTTCGACCCGCCACGTCCAGAAGTCTTGGGCCAACTCCTGCAGTTGGGCATACTCAGAAGGGTCAGATGGGTTCCCCCCAGTTGTCATGCTATTCATTTCCTGGTCTCCAAAGTCTTCAAAGCTGATGAATAGATCCGATCCACGGAATCACACCAAGTTACACTAATGGTCCACCTCTAAGCTACGATCGCTTCCTGCTACGAGGCTACGTTACCAAAAGAGACTCCGAAGGGCTGTGTAGCTCGTGGTCGCATTGCCTTTCTCTGTGCCTCCTCTGTGGAACTCTGTGCCTCTGTGGTGAACGCTTTTCCTGCCTGAATCCACAACCAAGACACGCAGGACCACAGAGGATGCACAGAGGTTTTCATTTCGGCGGTTTACTCTTCGCTGCGACCTCCGGCGACTCTCTCACAGACAGTCTCGGATAACGGGGGAAGAAGGACTGCAAAATCGGCGGACATATCCGGCCCCTTGCGCGCGAACCATCACGCCATTCCTTTTTAACCAAGACTAATTCCCGCCTTTGCTCGGAACAAAGCGCAACCTAGTCACCTTCCATGCGTAACAACTACGCAGATTCGCAACGAATTTAGTTGACGAACCTTAGTGCCGGCGAACCCCGGCTTGGAGGTTATGGATGAACGCCATCGAGATTGAGGGACTATCTCGCACTTTCAATGACTTGCGCGCGGTCGACAACATCTCATTTGCCGTCGAGGCGGGCGAGATATTCGGCTTCCTGGGTCCTAACGGAGCCGGCAAGACCACTACCATACGAATGCTAAGCGGTCAGTTACGACCCAGCAGCGGCCACGCCCAGGTCGCTGGTTGCGACATCCTCACTGAACAGCAAAAGCTCAAACCGCTCGTCGGCGTCGTCTCCGAAAATCAAAATCTCTACGAACGGATGTCCGGCAGAGAAAATCTGGCTTTCGCCGCCAGAGTCTACGGTACGGACAATCGGCGGGTTGACGATGCACTGGATCAAGTTGGTCTGCTCGATCGGGCCAAAGACCGGGTGCAGCATTATTCAAATGGCATGAAGCAGCGACTGCTGATTGCGCGCGCACTACTTCATCGTCCAAAGATAGTCTTCCTCGATGAGCCGACCAGAGGATTAGACCCGGTGGTAGGACGCGAGATTCGTCGACTGGTTATGGACCTATCCACTCAGGGAGTGACCGTTTTCCTTACCACCCACTACATGGAGGAAGCAGATGAGCTTTGCCAGCGAGTGGCTTTTCTAAGCGAGGGGCGGATCGTGGCCCTGGATACACCTGACAATCTCAAGGTGGCCCACGGGCACAAATCTCTAAAAGTAACGCTGGTTGATGGCCAGAGTCTGACCATTGCTTTGGACAATGAGGGCGCCGGGAAGCAATTAGAGACACTGGTAAGCGACGGCCAGATTCGAACGCTACACTCCGCCGAAGCCACTCTTGAAGAAGTGTTCATTCAGATCGCGGGAAGGGGGTTGTCCGAATGAACTTAAGAGTTGTGACAGCAATCGCCCGGAAAGATCTGGTTGATGCAATCAGAAATCGTTACCTCCTCGCTGCCTTGATCACGCCGTTATTTGTCGCGCTGCTCTTTCGCGTGTTACTCCCAGGTGTCAACAGCCAAAAAGTCATGACCCTGGTGGTTCATGACCCAAGCAACTCAACCCTGGTCGCTCAGTTGCGCGCCATACCGCAGATCGGGGTGGTCGAAGCTGGTTCAGCGGAGGCCACGGCCAGCGAAGTAGAAAAGCGCAAAGCGACTGGCGGATTGGTCGTGCCGACTAACTTCGATGCAGACGTGATTGCGGGCAAGCAACCGGAGCTTACTGTTTACGTTAACAGTAAGAAGAGCACCTTTGAACATGCTGGCTTCAGACGATTGCTCGACGATCAGGTCCGGTCTTTGGTGAAGCATCCAGCACCGGCTCGTCTCGTTTGGATTGATGTCAACAAACAACCCGGGCAGCCAGGCTCCGGTGGACTCGACCTCAACCACCTGGTGCTACCACTACTCTTGATAATGACCTTTGCAATGACGGGGGCGCTGGTAGTGCCATTGTTGCTTGTAGAAGAGAAAGAGAAGCGCACTCTGGATTTTTTGTTAACGTCGCCGGCAAGTCTGACCGAGATAATCACCGGAAAAGCCTTAACGGGTGTGGCCTATAGCGTGGCGATTGCGGCACTGTTGCTCGGTATCAATCGCCAACTGGTTGGGAATTGGCCGTTAACGCTGCTGACCTCCCTGGTGGGTCTCCTCCTCGTTGTCTCAATAGGATTGTTCATGGGGAGCTTTTTTAACAACACAATGCAGGTGAACACGTGGGCGAGCGCCGTTCTATTTGTGCTGCTGGCGCCAAGCTTCCCTTCCCCGGGCCTGCCGGCAGCGCTGGAAACGGCGATGCGTCTTATCCCAACTCACTATTTGACTGAGGCGCTGAAATTGGCGTTGGCGGGAAATACGTCGTCACAGATCTGGATCCAGTTAGCCGTTGTGTTGGGCTTTACCCTGGTTGCATTCTTCGCTGCTATCTGGGCACTGCGGCGAGGACAGAATTAGCAGCAACCTCCTCAGTGCGTTCATGGGGCGGTGAGCTTGGTTATTGAAAGATTCCTACAGAATTCGGCATCCATCGCGGAGGCCTTCTTGCAGGACCAAACTCGCCAAACGAACCTTGCGGCTAACACCACTGAGGAATATACTCTGCACCGACAAACGGACTGAACTTCAACTCAGGAGGTTCCCTCATGCGAAGAGTCAAAACTCTTGCCATCACCCTTCTCTGCGCCTCCGCATTGGCCGTTTCATCCACGGCAATGGCGCGCCCACGGCGTGCCTCATGCTGCCGGATGAAGCACTGCTGTTACAAGGACATGCGCTGCTGCAAGAAAGCGAATCATGCCTGCTGTGGCGGCAAACACGTCAAGGACGGCTGTTGCTGCAAGACCGGTTCGTGTCCTATGCCGCCGAAGTCGACGAGCACGACCGCCGACCAGTGGGTTCCCCCAGTCGCCCAGTAGTAGAGAACATTTTTCATTAGGTGGCCCAAATGCTTTCGCTGCCACTGGATTCCTGCTGAGGGAAGCCCGTCTGTCTCTGACTCAAGGCAGATAGATTCGCCGTTTTATTCACAGCAGCTTGAGAACGCTCAAAGTGCTGTTGCTGACGACACCAACTCACGTTTACGTGCGACTTACTCGCAAAGCCTCACGTCAGCGAATTCAACCTTGAAATCTGAATCTGCCAATCGCGGCCCATGGCTGTCCTGAAATTGGCACTCACCCTGTCTTCAGAATGGAGGTACGACAATGACTGACGAGAAACAAGGCGAACCAACAGAGGAGAAAAGAAAACCGCTGGATCCGAGAACTCACCGGCGACTGCTTCGTTTCATCAACGCGGCGCGAACCCCGGAAGCAATTGCTTTTGTTCCGAAAAACGAGATTCCACCCGAGGAGCCCGACCCTGTGGTAAGGCGACCGGTTTTCGAGCATCAATTGCCGGAGCGTGAGCAGCTTGTAGATATTGAACAGGCGCGCCGTCTTCTGGATGCGCGCGATGAGATGAGTCCCGCGCAGGGATTCTTTCATATCGATGAGCTGCGCGATGCGGTCGCCAACCTCGATGCGGGAAACTTGCTTGACCGCCTGATCGGCTGCATGGGCCCTTCCACTTTTGGGGAATGGAGGACCGTGGGCGAGATCCGGACGCCAGACGGAGTACGGATCGACGTGGTTCACGCGGCGGTGCTGCGAACTGGCTGGGTTATGTTCATCGAAGCTGCGTGCCGCCCCAACTCGCTCTCGCAAACCCCACTGTGGAATTCCCAGAATGAAACGGCTTTCGAACTCAAACATCCCACGCCCCCCAGCGATAACCTTTATTGTTCGGGACATTCGTTCTTGTCGGACGGTCGGCTCCTGGTGGTCGGGGGCGGTGGCGATTTGGGGCATACTCCGCACCCCAACTTTGGCTGGATATACGATCCTGTGGACGGCCCGGAAGGAACATGGAGCTTCACTAAAGACAGCGCCAACAATCGGACGCGGATGGCTTTTGATCGCTGGTATCCCACACTGGTTACGCTGGGAGACGAGCCCGGACGCGTACTGATTGCTGCCGGCCAGCGCATCGGACCTCCGGGCACTCCGATTCCGATGGAAATTTATGAGGAAGCGTCAGGTACTTTCGCGACCATCACCGCGGTAGGGGGAGATCGGCGATTCATGGCGCTCTATCCTGGTTTGCATTTGCTACCGGGCGGCGAAGTGTTCTTTGCGCCCGTGGGATTCGCCAGTGGCGGGTCGGTTCCAAACGACTTTCCAAATAACGAGCCATCTGGATACTTCGAATTTGAGAATACAAACAACATGAGAGGTACGTGGAAAAATCTCGGGCCGAATGATCGCACTAAAGGAATGTCCGTTCTACTGCTGAGCCCCACGTTTCCGTTCGCGCAAGTCATGACCATAGGTGGTGGTAATCTAAACAAGAGCAGGACCTTTCAGATCATCAATCTCTCCCACCTCTCGCCCGAATGGCAACCAATGATGAACCTGCCGCTCAAGGCCGGACAGGTGGAACCTACTTCTCGGGTAAACCCTAACCCCGTCTTATTGCCCGATGGCACGGTCTTCCTGTCCGGCGGCGCGCCTGCCGGCGAGCCGTGCTGGCTCTACAATCCCGCCACAAGCACTTGGTCGGAAATGGACGAAGCGCCGCGCGAGCGCAAATACCACTCGCACGCAGTGCTGCTGCCAACTGGCGAGGTGATGTCCTGCGGCTGGCAAAACAGCAATATTGAAGTGTTCAAGCCTCCATACTTATTCAGAGGGAGCAGGCCGGTGATCGATTCCGCGCCCGACCACATCCATTTTGGCGAACGCTTCTCAATCGGAACGCCGCTGCCGGACGAGATTCAGAAAGTAGTACTGGTGCGGCCCATGGCGCCAACTCATAACACCGATAGTGAGCAGCGCGTGATTCAACTGCTATTCCACTGCGGCGAACATTGCCTGGTCGCCACGGCGCCGAATGGCTGGCTGCCACACGCAACGGCGCCGGCAGGCTACTACATGTTGTTCATCATTAACCATAAGGGAGTTCCATCGATTGCCAAGTTCATTAAGCTGGGTGGTGAGGACTAAGGTCGATTCCCGCCCGGGTTTCAGGCGCTAACGAGCTGAATTGGGTGATTGCTGGGACATAGAATTAGGTGACTTGCCGAGGGCCTGCGTGGTTACTTGATGCTTGGGTACTCATGTGCAAAGCGGCGTGCTCGCGTGAAGGGACTTGAACCACCCTAGCCTTCTATTGGGACCGCGGGCGCCCTCGCCCGCATGTTACGCTAGAAGTCATTTGTGAAAAAACTGTTCGTGTTGGCCTACCGTTTGCGGGCGAGGGCGCCCGCGGTCCCAGTAAGAGCGGACATATCAACGCCCGCAATTTGTAAACTGACCCACTATCTGGAGACCGTAATTGGTCGTGTCGCGAATCTCTGAAGTCGCATCCAACTCCCGAATGAGAACACTAACGCCGTCGAAGGTAGCCAGGCACACGTTTGGGCAAATCGCTGTTTTTGTGTTTGCCCTTTGTGTGCACTCTCATGTGAGCGCGCAAACAATGTCGACCGGGCTGGATCAATCGAAAGAATTCAATACTCAGAGTACTTCGCTTTGTGGGCAACTAGTCGATTCAGGCTCCGGGCAAACGATGGGAACCACTCGTGACATGACACTGCTCTCTTATCAGCCAGTTGAGCCAAGTGTTATACTTTGCCGACTTGAACGACGAGGAGCTGAGGATGGACGACTGAGGGTCAACCTATGATCACCAGGGAGCGACTGGAAGAAACAATTCGAGGAGTGATTCGCGAGTTCAAGCGAACCAATCGAATCACCGATCCGGCTGCTGATGAGTTGACCGCTGCTCTTGAGGAACGAGTTGACGAGCTTTTCGATCAGGAAGCAACGTTCAGTTATGTGGACGTAGAAGATAGCGCAGACTACGTCGCACAGTCGCGCGACAATGCTCAGTTGGAATCGACCGAAACCTTCCTCCGGAAGATTCTAGCGTGGCAGCAAGTGCACTCCTCATAGATACTGACATTCTCATCGATTACCTCAAAAGCGTTCAGCCCGCCTGTATTCTTCTTGATTCCGCGCAGTTTGATTCCTCCTACTCCTCCTGGACCCGAAAAGAACTTCTCGCCAAATCTGGATTAAGGGAAACAGAACGACAGGAAATCGAACTGTTGCTGGGCAGACTTCGGATTATCCCGGTTGACGCGGGCATCGCTGAAAAGTATTGGATACTCTTGACGAAGTATGAATCTCAGGGATTGCGCCAGGCAGACGCAATTATCGCGGCAACAGCGTGGCAGAAGAAGTTTCCTCTCCTCACCCGCAACCAAAAGCACTTCCGGTTCATTAATGAGATTGAATTGGCCCCTGTATACGGACTTTGAGTCTGAAGATCTGGTGGTCCACGCGGAGCGATCTCATTAGCACCGTGGTTCAGCCCCGGTGATTAGGAGACCCGAGAAGAGAATGGAACCGTTTGAACGGTTTGTGTCGGGGCAGCCCCGCTGGGGTGCTAATCCTGCCTTGCTGATCCCGAGATGATTAGTGTTGAGCTTATGATCCCCGTCCGAAAAGCTTTCAACGAGCAATCGAAAAACTCCAGGGGTCTCGAGGTCGGGAAGGTGGGCTTGCCCCCGGCTCTTTTGTTTCAAAACACCTTTGTGCCTCGCCCTCGCGCGCTTCGCACTACGGACTAGTCTTGGGCTTACCCGTTGCCGGATCGATAGCGGGATCCGTTGGCGAAGTTTGCTTTCTTGCAGCGGCCACATCACCGAGTATGACCAGCTCATGCCATGCGGCGCCGCCCGCCACGTTCTTCGCTTCTTCAGCGTTCAACTCCCGCTCCTCGACCGGTAGGTCTTCAATGTTGATGCGGTTGCCTTCACTCTCGTCCGCCATTGATGTTCTCCTTTTAAATTGAGATAGCTGCGCACTTCTACACCCGCCAGATGATTGAGTCAATCCCTTTTGGCTGGGCTTCCCTTTTGGCTGGGCTATTGATTGACCCGCGAAAAGTCGCCTGGCACCAGGCCCCAATCATTTGCAAAAGCAGCTTAGTTAAATAGAATCGTCTCGCGAAAAAGGAGTCACCAAAAAATGGCCAAGAAAAAATGCCTGCCGCTGTCTGGTCTAACCGCGTCTAGTCTATTCGCGTCTGGTCTATTAGCATTACTCGTGCTGCTGCCTTCCACCGGACTCGCACAATCGAAAACGTATCCGAGTGACAAGTTTAAGCAGATGGACGACCTCTTGCCGACGCCAAACGAGCAGCGGACAGCTTCCGGCGCACCAGGTCGAGGCTATTGGCAGCAACGTGCTGATTACGACATCAAGGTTGAGATTGACGACACCAGACAGCGGCTGTCTGCTTCGGAAACCATCACTTACCAGAACAACTCTCCCGATCCGCTTGCATACCTTTGGGTCCAACTCGATCAGAATATCTGGGCAAAGGATTCAGAAAATCTTTCGACCCTGGCCGCGCCAAATCTTGATTACGCCACTTTCGGCACAATCGATGGGCTGATTGCCAGGCGTGACTTCGAAGGTGGTCAGCGCATTACGGCCGTAAAGGACGCGAAAGGAGCGTCGTTGCCGTACACGATAGTTAAGACGATGATGCGCATCGATCTGCCACGACCATTGCCTCCCGGGCAGTCCACCGTCTTCAGTATCGATTGGAACTACAACATCAACGATGCGAAACGCGTGGGCGGACGAACCGGATACGAATTCTTCCCCACCGATAAGAACTATATTTACGAGATCGCCCAGTGGTTCCCACGGATGGCCGCCTATTACGACGTTTATGGTTGGCAGCATAAACAGTTTCTGGGTTCGGGTGAGTTCACGCTCGAGTATGGCAACTACAAGGTCGCGATCACCGTTCCTGACGATCACGTGGTCGCCGCGACGGGCGTTTTGCAAAACCCGGCGGCTGTACTAACTGCAACGCAGCGCCAGCGCCTGGAGCAGGCCAAAACGGCGAAGAATCCCACCTTCGTCGTGACGCCCGACGAAGCCAAAGCGAATGAAACGCACAAGCCCTCCGGCAAGAAGACATGGACCTTTGCCGCCGATAACGTCCGCGATTTCGCGTTCGCGTCATCGCGCAAGTTTATCTGGGACGCGCAGGGTCATAACGTCGAAGGCAACAAAGTGATGGCGATGTCCTTCTACCCGAAGGAAGGTGAACCACTCTGGTCAAAGTATTCCACCGCCGCCATCATGCACACGCTCACCGTCTATTCCCGTCACACGTTTCCTTATCCCTATCCGGTGGCCCAGTCGATTAATGGACCGGTCGGCGGCATGGAATATCCGATGATTTGTTTCAATGGACCACGTCCGCTAGCTGACGGAACCTACTCCGAAGCCACGAAGCATGCATTAATCTCAGTAGTCATTCATGAGGTGGGCCATAACTACTTCCCCATGCTGGTGAACACAGACGAGCGGCAGTGGACCTGGATTGACGAGGGACTCAACACATTTCTCGAGTACCTGGCGGAGCAGGAGTGGAAGGAAGGCTATCCTTCTGAGCGGGGCGAGCCAAAATTCGTTACCGACTACATGGCCAGCGAGGACCAGGTTCCCATCATGACCAGTTCTGACTCTGTAGTAAATTTCGGCAACAACGGCTATACCAAACCCGCCACCGCGATGAACGTCTTGAGGGAGAGCGTGCTGGGCCGCGAGCTTTTCGATTTTGCTTTCAAACAATATGCCCGCCGCTGGGAGTTTAAGCGACCGACTCCCGCTGATTTGTTCCGCACGATGGAAGATGCGTCGGGCGTCGACCTTGACTGGTTTTGGCGCGGTTGGTTTTACACCACCGATCACGTCGACATCTCGCTCGACCGGGTGCGCCTCTATACGGTGAACACGATGAATCCCGACGTGGAAACTGCGCGGCTTAAGAAAGAACGTGCCGAACAACCTGAGACACTTTCACAACAGCGGAACAAGCCGCTGCCAAAAGTGGTCGACGCAAACCCCGCCCTCCGAGATTTCTACGACACCTACGACCCCACCGTGGTGACGAAGGAGCAGCGGGACGAGTATCAAAACTTTCTGGCGACGCTCACTGGAGCCCAGCGCGAACTGCTACAGGCGGGCACGAATTTCTACATATTGGACTTGAGAAACATAGGCGGGCTGGTCATGCCGGTGATCCTTGAGATTGAGTATATGGACGGAGCGAAGGAAGAGTTGCGAATTCCAGCGGAGATCTGGCGTCAAAACAACTTCTATGCTTCGCGGTTGATTATGTCGGCAAAGGAAATTCGCTCCATCACGGTTGACCCCCATTTGGAAACGGCCGACACCGATCTTTCCAACAACTATTTCCCGCGGCGTCCGGAGAAGATCCGGTTCCAACTCCAGCCTGAGCAGCCGGTGCCGTCAAACCCGATGCAGCAGAAACCACAACCATAGCGAACTGATTTGCACTCAGGCAGCCCGCGGATCCCGAGCGACCGAGCTACGTCATTCTCTGTTTAGCGAGCGCACCTGTGCGCTGGTTTGCGCAGCCAGGAACGTCGTGAGTTATTCTTACCCTCTGTTTAGAGAGCACACTTGTGTGCCTGTCTCGCGCCGCCGCAAACGTGATTGAGCTATTCTTAGGCTCTGTTTAGAGAGCGCACTTGTGCGCCTGTCTCGCGCTGCCAAAACGTGGGTGGATTATTCCTGCAAGGGGCACACAAGTGTGCTTTCTAAACAGTATGGGTTGAGTATGGGTTGAAGTATGGGTTGAAGTATGGGTTGAGTATGGGTTGAATATGGGTTGAATATGGTTTGAGTTTGGTTTGAGTATGGGTTGAGCGTGATTGAG
>JANNJZ010000555.1:0-23982 GCA_031396065.1 Pyrinomonadaceae bacterium
AACAAACCATTACACAATCCAGGATTGACTCCTTAACGATTATGAACAGAAAAGTTGTAAGTCTTCTCGCTGCTGCTTGTCTGATGGTTGGTCTATCGTTGACCACTGGTTTTTCGCAAACACCACGATCATTGCAGGCCCTGGTCGATGACGCTGCCAAAACTACCCTCCAAAAGTTTGCCGACAAGAAACTCGAGGACAAGCAGCTTTCGATTACGCTGATCGACCTGCGCGATCCGAAGCAGCCAGTGACGGCGAGCTTTCGCGGCAACGAACGAATCTATCCAGCCAGCGTAGTGAAGCTCTTTTATCTCGTAGCCGCCCATCGGTGGCTGGAAGATAAGAAGATCGAGGACACCCCTGAGCTGCGTCGAGCTTTGAAGGACATGATCGTTGATTCCTCCAATGAAGCAACGCAATACGTCGTCGATGTGTTAACGCATACGACCAGCGGTTATGAACTTCCGCCCGACGAAATGAAGGAATGGCAACACAAGCGCGACGCAATGAACCGTTATTTTGCGGGGCTCGGTTACTCCAATATCAACGTCAATCAGAAGACATTTTGCGAGGATGCTTACGGGCGGGAAAAGGTTTCGCGGCTGCCGGACGGTTCAAACCGAAATAAGCTGACGACGGATGCGACCGCCCGCTTGATGATGGAGATTGTGACCGGGAAAGCCTCCACGCCAGCGCGCACAACCCAGATGATGGAATTGTTAAAGCGCGATTACGCAGGCAACAGCAAAGACGGTGACGATCAAGGTCATGGCTTCACGGGCATCGCGCTGACCGGCAGCGAGGGCGGCCGGCTGTGGTCGAAAGCCGGCTGGACCAGCACCACCAGGCATGATGTTGCTTACATCGAACTGCCAAACGGCGCGAAGTTTGTCCTGGCTACGTTCACGACGGATCATGCAAATGAGCGCGAGATTATCCCGACTGTGGCGCGCGTGGTGATCGCCGGAATCAAGGATGTGGAGTAGCCCCTAGTAGTCGTTTAGCCTTCCCATTCGCAGCTTCCTGAAATGACTCTTCGCTGGGACCGCAGGCGCCCGCGCCTGCCGAATGAGCGCGCAGCGCGAACGTGCGCCGGAAGCTGAATGCTGGGTAAGACCGTCGCACCTGGCGGTGCTCTGTGCAGGCGAGGGCGCCTGCGGTCCCAGCGAAGAGATCGAGCGCTTCACCGCATAGTTCTGGGATAACAAAGGTTGAAAGATTAACCGACCTTGGAACATCTGACTCTCCTTCAGTGTCTAAGTACCTGCTATTGAGCCAAACCACTCTCAGGAATCAAGACAAGTTTCCGCCCAGGAAAGAATTGGAGGAATTGAGTATGTCTCAGAACACGGCACTGGTGCCCAAGCCTTTCATAAACGTGACACCACTAATCGATGTGTTGCTTGTTGTGCTAATCATCTTCATGGTCGCGTCCCCACTCAGGCCCCACAGTTTTGCGGCCCAGCTTCCGGCTGAGCCCGATCAAACTGTGCCTCCAAATCCAAATGATCTGACACTTGTTGTTACAATCGAACCCAATCGCACATTGAAACTCAACGGGATCACTGATATGGGAACGGTCGATGACACGGGTAAGCTTAGTGCACGGCTCGCAGCCCTTTTTCAGGAGCGCGAAAAAAACCATGCCTACAGGGCAAACATGCTGACCCGCATTGATGTCCCCGAAGAGAAACGCATCGAGAAGACAGTTTTCATCAAGGCGCCGCGCTCAATCTTTTATGGAGACGTGGCCAAGGTGATTGACGGGATCAAGGGTGCCGGTGCTGATCCCGTAGGCTTGCAACTAGATGGGTTGAACTAACTGGCGTTCTCAGACTCGAAGGTTGAAGCTTAGCTGGGAGCGCAGGCATCTTGCCTGCCGGATGAGCGCGCAGCGCGAAGAGAGCGCCAGTTATTTAGCGATGGGTGAGATCGTCGCACCTGACGGCGCTCAGTGCAGGCAGGAGGCCTGCGCTCCCAGCGAAGAGGGATCCGCTGATTGCACGATCGAAGCAAACATCACGTTAGGATAAATCACCTTCGACCGCGGATCTTAGTTCAGAAAAGAGACTCGCCAGTTGCTTTGCCTGGTAATGAGCGTTCAACCCGCTTGGATTTGGCAGCACCCAAATAACTGTTTCGGCAATCATTTCTTCCTGACGACCAATAACGGCTTTTGGTTTTTCAAACGCCGAGCGGTAAGCACCGAGGCCAAGTACGGCCAGAACTCGCGGACGATACTTTCTTACCTTAATAGCCAGTTGTTGACCACCCGCGCGCATCTCGTCACGAGAGAGCCCGTCCGCTGTCGCGGTTGTGCGCATCACCACATTTGTTATCCCGTAACCTTGTTCCAAAAGTTCGCGTTCATCAAACGGTGAAACCAGACGATCAGTAAACCCGCCAGCATAAAGCGCCGGCCAGAATCGATTGCCGGGTCGCGCAAAGTGATGCCCGACCGCGGCAGTGTAGAGTCCGGGGTTGATTCCGCAAAAGAGAACTCGCAGACCTGGGGCAATTACGTCCCGGACTGTTTTGTCCTGGGCGGCGACCAGTTGTTCCTTAGTTGGTTTCCAGGGTTTAGCCAAGATCGGTAAAATGCCGTCGAGGTAAGTTGAGATTTACTCGATCTCAAAGCGAGTGTGCTGTGAAACACTTTGTTTCGAAACTCGATCGACGGCGGTAATCCGCAAAACATAACGACCGACGGGCAATCCGTCCAGCGATAACTCAGCGGCAAAAGGAATCCGGCTGAGATCCTCCACTCCTTCCACGTTAACTTTTCGGAGCGGACTTGTGATCACGGGCTGATCATCACGCACGACTTGCACCTGAAGGGCAACGTCAGGTTTCGCATCGGCTGACACGCGACTTCCGTTGTAAACAAACAGCATGAAGCGGAGGAAGTCTGTGGTTGAAAACCGATGGGCGATGCGCAGTTCAGTTGAAGGATCAAGATTTGGAGCAGTGGAGGGAGTACCGCCGATGAGTGTTGGGGCCCTCACTCCGATAACCAGACTGCTCATTGCAAGTTTGCCGGAAGCGAGGTCTGGAATTTCGATCCAGGCATGAGCACTTCCCGAGCGACCTGTTTTCTCATCCCGGGCTCCCACGCGAACCTGGTAGAGCCCGGGTCCTATGTACAGAGCATAGCCGTAACCCGGGTCCTTCGCGGCAATTCCGCTCTCGACTGAAGGCGCAGTCATTGTTAGGCGATTGTTGAAAGTGCCGCCCACCTTTCCGTTATCGTTTAGTACAGTTCCAGCCACATCAAATGTCGCAGTCTGCTTTCCGTTCGCCGGCGCGAAAGTCAGAAAATCATTGGACACCTCCATGAAGGCGGTAAGCATTGTTCCTTTGGTGGGCGTGTTTAGGTAACTCAGGCTTAAGGAGACCGGAAGATCGCGATTGGGATAGATATCCGACATGACTTTCCTGAGTTCGGCCACTGGCGACTTGTCGTCCGGGACTGGCGCGTTTGGCTTTTTCACCTGCGACTTCTTTGCTACTTGAGGCTCAGGATCCACATCGAAGAATCCCCGCCTCACCTGGACTGTCAGCTCAGGCTTGCCCACTACCTTCACTTCAATGCGCCGGAATTTGCTGGCATGCTGTCTTTCCTGGTCCGGTTTCCAGGCAAGCAGGTAATAAACAGACGTTTCTTTCAACGCCTTGGTTAGACCCGTGGTCAGCACGTTGGAGTTGAAAAAAGCTTTTCCTCCCGTGTCCCTAGCCAAAGCATTCAAGGCGTCCTGGGAAGCGCTGAGTTCCCCACCTTCGGCTCGTTGCAGCCGGCCACTGAGGTCAAACTGCGACTCGGTACTCGCATCCCTCAGAGTTGCTACCAGTCCTCTGGCGTCCATCGAATAGATGACCACGCCGCTGCGGGCCGCCGCACTCGTGATTCGCCGCAGTCTATCGATGGTATCTGAGCCTCTTTCGCCGAGAAAGAAACCGCCAGAAATGAAGAACACGAGTTTGCGACCGGGGAGTTGTTTGGCGGACCGTATCATTCCTTCGAGTCCGGATAGAGTATTTGTAGTGATATAGCCGCCTTGCTGGATTAGTGAGCGGGCGCGACCTCTGACCATCGCCTCAGCCGTGTCGCGGGTTATTCCAGGGTTCTTTCTAATCGCTTCATCAATGAAATACTCCAGGAGGTCTTGATCGTGACCGTCCACCAGCAACGCCTGGTATTCGGTCATTGGTGGGTGCTCAATATCCCGAACAGAATATGGACGAACGTTCATTCGTTTAAGCGCCGCGCGTAGGACAGCCTTGTCATTCGTCAGCTGTTGCAAAAACCCGATCTGCCCGCTCGCCGATGAGATTGCGGCTTCATCATTCTGGCCCATCTCCTTGTCGATGAATCGAGTGATCATTTCTCGGGTTAGCTTCAAGCCCGTCAGGTCAAGATGGAAATCGTCGATGAAGAAGAAAACCGGCCTGCCGCGATCGAGTGGAGTTGAGTTGGGATGCGGGCTGCTATTTCTACGGGCCGACGAACCTCGCGCGGCCGCAAGTTGGGATTCTTCGTTAACACTTCCGGCAATGACTCTTTCGAAAAACTCGACCGGTCTGGCTTTGCCATCGATGCGAAGCTCGAAGTCTTCTCTTTTGAGACCGGGAACGAAGTTGCCTTGCCTGTCGAAGACCATGACGTCTGTCTGGACCAGTTCGGTGTAGACCCGCAAGACCTCAGCTTGATCCGGTCGCTGCGATTGTTCGCGAGTCTGGCCCAGGATTCCGTGCGGAGAGGAAAGCACACAGACCATGACAATTATCTTTGCTAGTCTGAAGATGTCAGTCGGAAGCATGCTGTCTGTTAACTGTAGTTTAAGAGCAAGTTCTGGGGAGACGCTTGCGGAGACAACGACTAAAGGCGCAGCCACGGTTCGGAGACCGTTCGTCTTTGGAATCCGATCAGGCTTGAAGTAACTATGTATCAGATATCGTCTGTGCGCAACATCAAAACATTGCTCCATGTTTCTTCGTACTAGCATCTGACATCCAAAATTTCGTACCAAGCCTGAAGCACTAATAAACGCGGGGTTGATTGACGACCGCGCGCGAAGGAAATCCGCTAAATGAACAACGATTCCGCCTCAGTTGTGCTGGACCACATCACAAAAAGATTTGGCGAGTTCACGGCTGTTAATGACCTTAGTCTGGCGGTGAGTGCCGGAAGAATCTTTGGCCTACTGGGTCCAAACGGGGCCGGAAAGACCACGACGATCCGAATGATCGTCAACATTACCGCCCCTGATTCAGGCAGGATCACAGTTTTTGGACAACAGATCACCCCCGAACTACAGGATCGGATAGGATACCTCCCGGAAGAGCGCGGCCTTTACAAGAAGATGAAAGTGGGTGACCAACTCAAGTTTTTCGCAGAGTTGAAAAGCGTCCCAGGCAAAGAGGCAGAGCGCCGAGCGGATCGCTGGTTGGATCGATTGAAGTTAACTGAATGGAAAAATAAGAAGTCCACCGAGCTGTCGAAAGGTATGCAGCAGAAAGTCCAGTTCATTACGACAGTCATCCATGATCCCGAACTCTTAATTCTCGATGAGCCTTTCTCAGGACTGGATCCAGTAAACGTCGACCTCCTCAAAGAAATCATTCTCGAATTGAAGGCGGCGGGCAAGACCATTATCTTCTCAACCCATCAGATGGAAGTAGCGGAAAAGATTTGTGATGACATCTGCCTCATTAATCGTTCGCGAAAGGTTTTGGAAGGCAGCATTCGGGAGGTGAAGCGAGGTTTTAGCCGCAACGCTGTGGCCCTGCGTTTGGTAGGGGGTCAAATCGTTCTGGAAGATCGCTCACTGATCAGCAAGATCCAACGCCACAGCGACGGTATCGAAGTGTTACTGGCTGAGGGGGCAACGCCCCAATCTCTTTTAAAGGAACTGATCGCCGCGAACGCCACGATTGAGAGGTTTGAGATGATCGAGCCGAGCCTGCATGACATATTCATCGAGAAGGTTACCGAAATCGTATGAGCAAATTATTGGCGATCATTAAGCGTGAATACCTGGCGAAAGTGCGTACGAAATTTTTCGTTATCATGACGATTCTCGGGCCATTAATGCTGGTAGTGTTCACCATTGTGCCTGGCTTTCTCCTGGGCGTGAAAACCGGTGACGATACTCGGATCGGCGTCCTCGACCAGACAGAGGGAGGCAAACTATACGAACCGATTCGCCGCTCGCTCCTCAGGCTTGACCGCGAGGAGTCGGTCAGCCAGCAACCGGGCATGGCCCAAGCTACTAACTCGAATACCAAGGATCGAGTAGAGCAGGCTGGAAAGTCTATGACCGGGAGTTTCCAGGTCGAACAGGTAAATCAAAATGGCCGGCCGCTTGATGAGATCAAACGGGAACTAAACGCACGGATTGGCCGGGATGAGGTTGACGGTTACCTGGTTATCCCGCCCGACATTCTCAGCAACGGCGAGGCCAAGACTGCATATTACGGGCGTAATGTGGGCGACGTTTTCACCCGCGGTCAGATTCAGGATCGACTCAACACCGCGGTGAGAAGGCAACGCCTGATAAAGCAGGGGGTTAAAGATGAGGACGTGGATGCATTGTCGAAATCGGTGGATTTGGCTACTTATCCCATCAATGAAAAAGGCGAGGAGGGAGCGGAAGATTCAGGCGCTGGGTTTGCGATGGTATTTATCATCGCGTTTCTGATTTACATTACGATCCTCCTTTATGGTCAGGTTGTGCTGGGCGCGATTATCGAGGAAAAGGAAACCCGCATTGCTGAAATCCTTTTTTCGTCAGTGCGGCCCTTCCAAATCATGATTGGAAAGCTCATTGGCGTTTCCCTCATGGGGCTCACACAACTGATGATTTGGGCAGTGGCCTTTAGCGCACTCGCGATTTATGTTGTGCCTACCATGGTGGCGCAAGGAAAAAGCATCAACCTGCCTCACTTGCCTCGGTTTTTCTTTGTCTACTTCTTCCTGTTCTTCGTGCTCGGCTATTTCATATACGCAACGATCTATGCGCTGGTGGGCTCGATGGTGACAACGTCGCAAGAGGGCGGGCAGATGGCTATGCCAGTCGTGTTCCTGCTAATGGCCGGCCTGTATATGGCTTTCCCTGTCATCCGCGCCCCGAATTCCCCGTTCGCCTTCTGGGTTTCAATGGTTCCATTCTTCGCGCCCATCACGATGATGGTGAGAATTGTTTCGCAGACGCCTCCGTTTTGGCAGATAGCGCTCTCCCTCGTAATCGGATTTGCGACAGTGATTCTTTTGCTGTGGCTCGCCTCCAGAATTTACCGGATAGGCATGTTGATGTATGGCAAGAAGGCGACGATTCCGGAAATGGTGCGCTGGATAAGGCAAACTTAGAAGCAGGACCAGAGGATATCAATGGCCATGTTCTTACCGCTTCGAACAACCGAAACAAGGCGGCCGTAAACATGATTGCCGGCCTCAGCGATCTCTTGCGTTATCGATCTGCCAACCTACTGAAGGTAAGCACAGGCTATGAGGCAGGCGACTGAGGTTGCGACCCGTTTAAGATTACGGTTGTCCAGGTGCCGCCTATCTCGTATCCTTCGCATAAATCTGTTGCGAGGCGGGATCGACGGCCCTTTCTTATGCCAATCGAAATTGAAAAAAAGTATCGACTCACTAAGAAACAACGCGAAGCAGTGTTGGACCGCCTGCCTGCAATCGGAGCGAAGCGCAAAGGCGAGGAGTTTGAAGAGAACATCCTCTACGCGAGGGAAACTCTCGACCTGACGCGTTCCGTATTGCGTCTGCGCCGCATTGGGAATCGGGGTGTCCTTACATTCAAGGAAAGTCTCCCGGCGCGCCAGGGTATGAAACTCCGACGTGAGGACGAAACCCGAGTAGAGGATCCCCAGGCGATGGCATTAATTCTCGAGGCACTGGGTTTTGCTCCGGCGTTAGTTTATGAGAAACGTAGGGAGACTTGGCGGTTGGGCGCGACGGAAATCGTCATCGATGAACTGCCCTTTGGTCTGTTTATGGAAATTGAAGGTCTGGAGAATGACATCCGAGAGGTTGAAACTAGGCTTGCGATTAAGCGGCTCAGGGTGGAGCCACTAGGTTATCCGCGGCTCGTCCTACAGCAGGGCAAAGATAATAGTGGCGTAATGGAATCGCGCTTTGTGACTAAGGAAAGAAAAAAGCGGCCTCGCCCACTTGGAGCGAAGCCGCCGCGTTCGGTTCCATAAAAGGGAACCTGATTACATCCCCATTCCACTCATTCCGCCCATGCCACCCGGCATCGCCGGACTTCCTTTGTCATCCTCGGGAATTTCGGAAACCATTGCTTCCGTTGTCAGCATGAGACCCGCGATTGACGCGGCATTCTGCAGGGCCGTCCGAGTCACCTTAGCAGGATCGATCACACCTGCCTTGACAAGGTCCTCATAGATTTCGGTCTGCGCATTGAAACCGAAGCTGTCATTCTTCTCAGAACGAACCCGCTCAACAACAACCGCGCCTTCCTTGCCCGCGTTTTGGACGATCTGGCGCAGTGGCTCCTCAAGTGCCCGGCGGACGATGTTGACGCCAATCTGCTCGTCGGAATCGCCTTCGCCCTCCTTGTTAATTTGGAACTTCTCGAGCGCCTTTGCTGCCCGCACTAAGGCAACACCACCACCCGGCACGATGCCTTCCTCAACCGCCGCGCGGGTCGCATGCATAGCATCTTCGACGCGCGCCTTCTTCTCTTTCATTTCTGTTTCGGTGGCAGCGCCGACTTTGATTACGGCGACTCCGCCGACCAACTTAGCGAGACGCTCCTGGAGTTTCTCGCGATCGTAGTCAGATGATGTCTCTTCAATCTGAGCCCGCAAGGTCTTGACGCGGCCTTCGATGTCCGACTGTTTGCCAGCGCCTTCGACGATGGTTGTGTTGTCCTTGTCGATCGTGATCTTCTTGGCGCGACCCAGGTCTTCCAGTTTGACGTTCTCGAGTTTGATCCCGAGATCTTCGCTGATGACCTTGCCACCCGTGAGAATTGCAATGTCTTCGAGCATGGCTTTGCGACGATCACCGAAACCGGGTGCCTTAACAGCTGCGATGTTCAGCGTACCGCGGAGCTTGTTGACAACCAGGGTGGCTAAAGCCTCGCCCTCGACGTCCTCAGCGATGATCAGCATCGGCTTGCCCATTTTAGCGACCTGTTCCAACAGCGGCAGAAGATCCTTCATCGAACTGATCTTCTTCTCGTGGATCAGGATTAGCGGATTTTCCAGGGCTGCTTCCATGCGCTCCGGATCGGTTACGAAGTAGGGGCTGAGGTATCCGCGATCAAACTGCATACCCTCTACGACTTCAAGCGAAGTCTCCATCGTCTTCGACTCTTCCACGGTGATGACACCGTCTTTGCCGACTTTGTTCATGGCTTCGGCGATGATGTTTCCGATCGTCGAGTCGCCATTTGCTGAGACTGTGCCGACTTGAGCAATCATGTCGCCCTTAACAGGCTTTGCCAGACGTTTGATCTCTTCAGTCGCGCGCTCTACCGCTTTGTCGATGCCTCGCTTAAGCGCCATTGGATTGGCACCGGCGGCAACCGTCTTCACGCCTTCGCGAAAAATTGCCTGCGCCAACACTGTCGCGGTGGTCGTCCCGTCGCCGGCGACGTCAGATGTTTTGGAGGCGACTTCGCGGACCATTTGGGCTCCCATGTTTTCGAGAGAGTCCTTTAGTTCGATCTCCTTGGCGACCGTGACACCATCTTTGGTTATGGTTGGCGAGCCAAACTTCTTATCAATTACCACGTTGCGCCCCTTTGGGCCCAGCGTGATCTTCACAGCGTCGGCGAGTTGGTTGATCCCGCGCAAAATTGCTGCGCGTGATTCCTCGCCATGAACTACTTGCTTTGCCATTCTTTCTTCTCTCCTGCTGAAATTGTTAAAACTTGATTTAGATACAAAAAGTGCGGCCGAGTCTGACTGACTACTTGCCGCCCTTCTTGGTGCCGCTGGCCGCTCCGGCGCGTTCGATGATTCCGAGGATTTCGTCTTCGCGCATGATCAGCAATTCTTCCCCATCAATCTTGATTTCAGAACCACTGTACTTGCCAAATAGAACCCGATCTCCAGTCTTGACGTCGAGGGACTGCCTCGTTCCATCTTCCTTATACTTTCCCTGGCCGGCCGCAACGACCTCGCCTTCCTGTGGTTTTTCTTTAGCCGAATCGGGAATGATTATTCCCCCCCGAACCTGCTCTCCCTCTTCAATGCGACGCACGATAACGCGGTCATGTAGAGGAGTAATATTTGTCGCCATGCTTGAATTCTCCTTTTCAGTTTCCTTACTAAAATTACGAGTGAACCAAACCAAAAAAATTCCGCCAGACCTGCAATTAGCACTCTGTGTGGATGAGTGCTAAGAATAGTCCGCAGCGGAGTCAATGTCAACTTTGCGGGATTGGGGTTTCGAGGAATTTGGAGACTTGGCTAACGAGCGCCGCCTTTGACTGTCCGAGTCAGTGGTCGCGAGTCTCTTTGGCGAGCGGCAACCCGCTTGGAAATGGTATTTCGATGGACTCCGAGCGCTTTAGCGGTGTTGGAAAGGTGTTGATCGTTTCGGACGAGGGCTTTCTTGATGTAGATCTTTTCGAATTCTGTCAACGCTTCGACAAGTAGGATTTGACCGTCTAGCATCTCTTCGACCAAGGCTTCGAGTCGGGCACGCATATTCATTTGAACCTCCACTCAAGCCGCTACGTGGTTCGAAGGGATTCAGAGTTCTTCGCCAGTCAGGAGACGATAAGCCTCCAAATAACGCGTCGTCGTTGCGTTAGCCACCTCGGCGGGAAGTGGTGGTGCCGGAGGCCGCTTATCCCAATTGAGGGTTTCCAGGTAGTCGCGGACAAACTGTTTATCAAACGATGGCTGCGATTTGCCAGAACTGTAATTCGCTGCGGGCCAAAACCTTGAGGAATCCGGAGTTAAGGCCTCGTCCACCAGGATGATTTCGCCGTTTTGATCTCGTCCAAATTCAAACTTGGTGTCAGCGATAATGATTCCACGACTACGAGCGTAATCTCTAGCTTCCATATAGAGGCTAAGCGAGATTTCACGTAGGCGGTTGGTCGTCTCGCTGCCAATTATCCCGCGGACTTGGTCTTCACTTATGTTCTCATCGTGCCCCTCTTCCGCTTTTGTAGAAGGCGTAAAGATTGGTTCTTGTAGTTCGGCCGATTCGGGGAGATGCTCAGGCAATCTATGACCGCAGACTTCACCAGTCCGCAGGTAGTCCTTCCAGCCGGAACCCACAAGATATCCCCTGACAACGCACTCAACAGGAAAGACATCTGCTTTCCGCACAAGCATGGACCGATGCTTGATGTTTTCCACACGGTCTACTACCTTGGGCATTTCGTCGAGGTTGGTCGTGACGAGGTGATTGGAAACCACATGGGCCAGTTTCTCGAACCAGAACCTTGAAAGCGAGGTTAACACTTCGCCTTTGCGAGCTATTGCGGTAGGTAAAATGCAATCAAATGCCGAGATGCGATCAGTGGCGACGATCAAGAGATGCTCGTCGTCTACCGCATAAACGTCGCGCACTTTTCCGCGTCTTACTAATTTCAAATCAGCGAGGGATGTTTGGTGTAGTGCGGTGGCCTGAATCATTGTTGTTCTGACTATTCCTGGAAGTTCGATTCTATCCTCATGCTTGAACAGTGAGCCGGATTCTGCTCGCGGGCAAAAGCTTTGTCAAGAATGCTGCAGTTTTAAGTTTACTGGCCAATCAAAACTACGTATCGCAGTCGTCCGCCCTGCGTTTGGTAAGTGCTGACCTGCTGCCAAGGCCCCAGCTAGTTGATCATTAGACATGGACGAGGGTACTGAGGTGGGGCCGGATCAAGTTAATTGTACCTATCGGAAGTGTGAGGACGGATGAGCTGCAATAAGACTCTCATCTGATAGTTTTGCGGCAAGTTGGCCAAGATCACCCGCATGCTTCCAACTACCGTCCACCCAAAACTGCGAACATTCAGAACGGCAGACACATGGTCGGCATTCTAGTTGTCAGCGCCAGATCGCCTGGCCAGAGCGCCGGCACTCTGCGAATCAAGGATCTCACACCGCATTTCTATGGGCTTTTCAGCTATCTGCGATCAGCTTCCAAAACTTAGAGCTTGAGTTTGGAAAGCTACTCCTGTAGTATTCCTTCGCCCGAGTGGCGTCGTGTCCAATGGCGCCAGACCTCCGAAACCCCTGCTTGTCAGTTTCAATGAGTCACTCTGATGACAACTCCAGCTGCTGACAGACAGAAAACTTCCAAAGACAGTCAGACGTCCGAACCAACAGAGCGCAAGATTTCCCTGCTTGTCGTTGAAGACGACGAAAATATTTCGAGCGCGATTAGCGAGTATTTCTCGCGTGCAGGTTACAACGTGAAAACCGTAGAAGATGGCTTGATGGGTGTGAGGGCGGCGCTGGATGATCCTCCGGATGCTGTTGTCTTGGACCTGATGTTGCCAAAAATGGACGGATTGGCTGTTTGTAGGGAGCTTAGGGAGAAAGTGAATTACCTGCCGATTCTGATGCTTACGGCAAAGGATGACGTAGTGGATAAGGTCCTTGGCCTGGAGATGGGGGCAGATGATTACATCACCAAACCCTTTAGCCTGCGCGAACTGGAAGCCCGCATCAAGTCTGTGCTCCGTCGAAGTAGAACTGCGTCAAGCGGCGGCGGTACAAAAGACGAGGCTCCAATCACCCGCGGCCGGTTGCGCATTGATCCGGCCAGACGAGAAGTTACAATCGGGGAACGGCAGGTGGATTTGACTCCAAAAGAGTTTGATCTCCTTCGGCTCTTCGCTTCGAACCCGGGTAGAGTTTTCCCCCGCAAATACCTGCTGGAAAAAATCTGGGACTATTCCTATGAAGGCTATGATCGGACCATTGATTCACACATCAACCGATTGCGAGCCAAGATTGAAGAAAACCCAGAAAACCCTCAAATGGTCCTGACCGTGTGGGGAATTGGCTACAAGTTTAGCGACGAGCAATAGCGTTCACTCGTCGTCTCGCCCAACGCCGATTGCAGTCTCCCGTTAATAGACCTGGCCCTTCCCAGTCCGGACAAGGCCCCACAAGCCTCAACATCTCCGGCAACACCTTCATCATGAAGAAGAACTTTCTCAAAACTTTCGCTACTCTCGGCTTCGGACGTCAAATTTGGCTACCTCTGGTTCGTCTGCGGCTGGGAGTGGTTTTGACCTTGTCCTGCGTTACTGTCGGTGCGTTTGCTCTAATATCTCAAGCACAGAAATTGGATACCCCTGTTACGGTCAAGGGTGTCTCGGCCCAAGGTTCCACCGATGGAACAGTAGTATCGATAGCTGCAGATGGTTCGCTCGGCAGAGCTCAGACCTGGCAGGACAAAGAAGGCTACCATGTAGTTCTTCCCAACGCGGTCACAGGTGAGTCAATCAAGGCGGGTCGTGGAGTAAAGATTCGCAGAGTGGGCGATTCCCTAGAGTTTCTGTTGAAAACCAAACCAGGTACGCGCGTTAGTGTTGAGGGCGGACACAACCAACTAAACTTCGTGATTGATGGGAAACTGGATTCATGGCCAACATCTGATTCCGCGCTCCGATCAAGCTCGAATTCGACGGGAGAAAAACGGACCTCAGATGAGTCTCAAACTCTAAACCAAGGTCAAGGTGACGGGGTTGCTCCGCGGGCATCATCGAATGTTGACAGTCTAACCTCAAGTTCGCGGCCATTGGCTGTAGGTATTGGCCAAGCCCCTCCCAGCCTCGGTGCAGTGAAGCGCGAATTGGGTCCGCCCCTCATCAGTCCAAACGACATCATTCCCCAAAAGCGCACGCCTGTTCAGGATCCCGCCGAGATAAAGATCCAAGATGAGGATGAAAGTTTACTGGCCTCGGTGTTTTCCGGGACCAGCGTCTTGATTGTGATTTCACTAGGACTATTCGGCCTTCTGGTTTCGCGAAAGCTTCAGTCAAGGCAGGCGATCGCACTCGAAAGTCCTTCACTCTCTGACAAAGCTGAACTGCTGGAGTCTGAAAGCAATGAAGTAATGAGCAACCAGCCAGGAAGTGGGCTTAAGGTGCAGAAAGGCAGAAACCTGGCAGCGACGGGCCGGTTTGCTCCCGCCAATGGATCAACTAGCCAATCGGTATCTCGATTACCGGTGGCTGGGCCAACCTCTTTGTATGGGGCGTATCGAATAGATCAAGAAGTTGGAAAACTACTACTGGGCCAGCCTCACCGAATCGACGTACTTGGATCGCGCGCGATCGATGACCGCCGGGCAATAGAAACTTCGCTGATCAAGGGGATCAGCTCAGCTAATCTTGAAGAGAGAGCTCAGCTGAGGGCTCGAGAGGCGCTGGAAGAGTATGGCTTCGTTGCTCGGCAGTGCGCGGCTCTGTTGCTGGCGTCTGACGCTTTCGAGCGCACGTCGGCAGCGCGCACTCTGGGCGAGATCAAGTCGCCCTCGGCGTTACCCTTCCTGCTCGAGAGTCTCTACGACTCAGAATCGATTGTCCGCAATCAGGCCGTGCTGAGCATTGGTGAATTAAAACTACCATCCGCTATTGGAGCCTTGCTCGACATTGCCAGGATGCATCCCGACGTGCCAAGTGCACTCCTGAGCCGCACTCTAAGCGCGTGCTCGGTTGAAGGATTAGACTTTTTCGATGCGATATCGCCGGAGCCTTCGTTGTTGGGGTCCGGTTTCGGAAACATAGTCGACGAGATCACCCATCTCGAACCCGCTTTGACTGTAGAAAACCTCCCAGAAAGCTCTGACGATGAACGGTTCAGAGAAGCTCTTTCCTTATTGGAAAGTAATGAGGTCCAGGTGCGGGCTGAGGCATTAAAAACCCTTGTCCAGTTTCGGGTGCAGAGTGCGGTTGACGCAATCAGCAAGGTTGCGGGAAATGACTTGGAACCGAACCTTCGGTCAATGGCCATCTCGACTCTGGGTACAATCAATCATGAAACAGTCTTCCCTGCGGTATTAATTGGCATGGCTGACGACTCACGGGAGGTCAGAGCTTCCGCGGCGCGTTCTCTAAATCGCCTCAGTTTTGATCGCGCGGACGCTTATGTCCGCGTACTCGAAACCAGTGATGAAGAGACAATACGCAACGTAGCCAGGGCCTGTTTGCAGGCTGGAATCGTCTCTCAAAACCTGGATCGACTCTCCATGAGCGATCACCGTCAGGCTTACGAGACGTTTTCACTTATTTGCTTGTTGTCTAAAGCGAATATGAACGAACCAGTGTTGAACGCGATTTCGGTTCATCCCAATGTTGACGTACGTCTAAAAGTCGTGCACTTACTGGCGTGTACTGGTCATCCGGCAACGGTCAATCAGTTAAGGGACCTCGCGGTAACGGACGGTATGGGTGAAGAGGTCAAGACAGCTTTGCTCGAAGCTATTTACAAACTGGAGCAGGCCAAACCCAGTGAAGGGGTCACGTCCGAGTCTTCAGACTTCCCTCCGATTCCACTCTTGGATGTATCGGTGGCTGAAGCCGTCGAGACGCACTTCGAGATGAAGTTGGAGCCACAAAGTGATGAGGCCACGCTGGACCAAGTTGAACTTGAACTATGATCCTCTGGACTGCAAGTGCTTCGGGAGCGGATAATACATTTGGCAGCTCCCCTTCTATTGCCCCGATGAAAATCAACCTCCTCAAAATCCTGGTTCTTAAGAACAGAGCGCATTGCGGTTTGGTGCTGTTAGCGTCGTTGCTCTCAATTTGGTTTGCATTTACTCCGGGAGCGGCCCAATCGAAGAATCAGAAGCGCATTACCGCACTGCAAATTGGAGAAGCTGGCGAGGGCGCGCGAGTAACTGTAGTTTCAGACTCGGTGCTGAATGACTACGAAGCATTTCGCCGGGGTGACCGATTCTATGTGAGGATCCCCCTGGCCGATTTCACCGCCGGGAAGCCTAGCTTGCGTGGTGACGGGTTTGAAGATGTTCAAATTCAAAAAGTCGGAGACAGTGTCGTCGTCTCGTTCAAGTTGCAGCCAGGAGCCAGTGCTCGCGTGGATCAGCGCTCGAACAGGCTCGACGTGATTTTCTCTGCGCCGAACCGAACGGTGCGCAATAGTCGTACAAGCGGAGGATCGAATCGCAGCGCATCTGTCCCAATAGATGGAATCGTAAGGTCGAATAACTCGCAAACGGTGCAGCATCGCCAACGCGATGCGGCTGGGCCACTGCCTCCTGACTCCCCCCGGACTCCGAGCGCCACGAGGGGCAGAGTAGTAACCGCGAGCGATTCTTCAGTTCCACCTAAGCAGCCACCCGCGACTAATACTCGTGAACAGTTCACCAGAAGTGGCAACAATCGTGCTGCCGGAACCATGGGATCATCTACATCAAACTCTGGAGCGTCGTCGGTTACGGTCAAAACCGGACCAACTTCGGGTGTGTCTACGACGCCTGGCCAGACAACCGGTATCTCGAAGGCTTTATCGTCACCCACCGTTTCCCGTTATGAGTCTTCGCCGGTTGCAACAGCCTCAACGCCCTCAACCTCGCCGGGTCAGCCCCAAGTGGCAGCAAGTACGCCCGCGACACCTGTCGGCTCTCCAACTGTCGTGAAGTCTCCTGGTCTGATCGGCTCGCCAAATGGGAAGAGCCGGAGCGACCTAGCTCTCCAGTGGGTAAAAGCGAATCGACAGACAACACTGATTGGAGGCCTCCTCGGGCTTCTACTGGTGGTTGTTCTTGCCGCTCTTCTCATGCGCCGGCGTAAGCGTGTGAAGAATGTGAAGGGCTCAGGAAAGGATCTCGTACAACCAAAGCACTCCGCGGATGTCGCCATGAACAGTCCATCCGCCAGCGCTCCAGTCGACTCCTTGGCGTCCAACTTGGCGGCCAAGGACTTCGTCAACGAGATCAATACTCGTCCGATCGCAAGCGAGCTGAATTCAACGGCTGTGCCCGTCTCATCGCCAAACGGTGGCGGGAGGAACGGCATTCAACAGAACCCGGAGCGCGCCAGGCTCGTGCCGGTACAAGCAGGGGCACAATCTGCGCCAGTGGCACCGGGCCATTCGTGGGTTCCACCCAGCTCTTTGCCAGCTTCAACCCCCAATGCGGAAGAGGAGCGGGAGGTTTTTGAGTTATGACCGTGCAGTCATTAATGCAGCGTTGTGCAGAGCTGGGAATTAATCTGGCTCTGAAGGGCGAAGACAATGATCGCCTGATGGTGGATGCGCCAAAAGGTACCTTAACGGCAGACCTCCGCGAAGCTCTTGCCGCCCACAAACTTGATGTGATTGCTTTCCTCAAGACCCGCGACCAGGAGTACAGCATTACTCAAACTCGAACTCCTACTCAACCTACGTCGGAAGCAGAACCTTGGGCTCCAGCAACCAGAACGGGAAATTCGTCGGAGCCAACACCTATGAGTTCAGAGCGACCATTACCAGGCAATCCAAAACAATTCGATCGTACCGACGTCGAAGTCCAGAAGCTCCTCAGTGGGAACCCTTACGACGAAAGCATCATTAATCCGAAAGAGACCGCCGAGCGCCAAAATGTTGCCGCGAAATTGCTGGACGCGCTCGGCAGCCGAGATTCAACACAGCACGATCATGCACGCCGAGCATATATGACTCACGGATATTTCGATGACACGTCTACACAATTAAGCACCGGGGATTCTCCCGGCGAACGTGCGGCGGCGGCCCGAAAACTGGGAGTCGTGCGCAGCTCCATGGCCACATCTCAACTCATGGCTGCACTCCACGATAGTGCTCCGGAAGTCCGTAGAGCGTCCACTGAGTCCCTTGGGCAACTTGGAGATCCGGCGGCGATTCCTTCACTCAATGAGCTGCTTCTGCGGGAGACCAGCCGGCAGCTTCCTGAGGCAGTGATTCGACACGCAATTAATTCGATTGCAGTAACTGAGGCGAAGAGTCCTGCGCCTCCAACGCAGCCTGCGATTCCGGTGGCAGAAACGTTCGATGAAACGCCACCGGCAAAGCCGGTTGTTGAAAGACCAGTGGCAGGTTCAGATCCGAAGAAACAGAGACATGAAATTTTTGCAGAGTATCTCAGCTCCTTTGAGCAACGAGAGACCTTCGAACCTTTGAGTACCTCACCGGCCTCAGTAGAAAGCAGTTCTGGCCGAAGTTTGGATGCGCCCAACGACATCCTGCGATTTGAAGAGGAAGTGTCCAGAAGATCCGCAGAGGATCTCGAAAGTAAACGGCTCGAAGCCGAGTCAGCGCGAAGATTGGCTGAAGAAGAAGCTCGGATTAAATCAGAAAGGGAAGCGCGGATAAGGACGGAGGTTGAAGCTCTCATCCGTGCTGAAGAAGAAACAAGCAGACGAATGGCTGAAGATACTGTGCGCCAACAGGCTGAGGCAGAGGTTCGCGCCAGAGATGAGCAAGAAGCCCGAACCAGAGCCGAACATGAAGCTCGTCTTCGTGAGCAAGCAGAGGCTGAGTTTCGTTTGGAGGCCGAAACGCTGCGTAAGGCCGCTGAAGAACTGGCCAGGAAACGAGCAGAAGCTGAGGTCATTCGCAAGCTCGCTGAAGAGGAGGCCATCCGGAAAGCAGCAGATGAAGCGATGCGGCGGGCGGAGGAAGCAGCTCGTGCGCGTGCTGAAGAAGAAGCTCGGCGGAAGGCCGAAGAGGAACTACGTCGTCAGGTAGAACAAGAACTTCGCCGGAGAGCTGAAGAGGAAGCCAAGGCGCGTGCCGCTGAGGAAGCCCAACGGAAAGCCGAAGAGGAATTAAGGCGTCGCGCAGAAGAAGAAGCCTTTCGCCTTGCCAAAGAAGAAGCAGAGGCGCGCGCTGCTCAGGAAGCCCGAATGAGGGCTGTGGTTGAGGCGCGCATTCGGGCTGAAGCTGAGACCCAGCGGAAAGCGGAAGAAGATTCAAGACGCCGAGCGGAAGAAGAAGCCTTTCGGCTTGCCCAGGAAGAAGCAGAGTCGCGTGCCGCTGAGGAAGCCCGAATGAGGGCTGCGGTCGAAGCCCGTATTCGGGCTGAAGAAGAAGCAAAGCGCCGGATGGAGGAAGCACTTCAGGCCCGCGCAGCGGAGGAGGCTCGCGTACTTCGAGAGACGGAGGAACGTCAGCGAGCCGAGGAAGCCCAACTTCTGGTGGATCAGGAAACATTGATGCAGGTTGCAGCCGAGCTTTCACGTCGTCGCTCGGAGTTGGATGAAGCTCGCCAAAACGCGGAAGAGCAAGCCCGGTTGCTGGTTGAAGCCCAGCAGCGTTCGAGGGTTGAAGAATCACAGCGCCAGCTGGACGCTGAACGCAACAGGGTTGAACTTGAGCAAAAACGAATTGCGGATGAGGCGCTTTTGGCCGAATCGCTGAGGAGAGCGGCGGAAGAGCAACAAGCGTCTGCGCAGGCGCGCATCCAGGCTGAAGAGCAAGAGCGTTATTTGGTTGAACTCGGATCAGTGAGGAACAAGTTAGAAGAGGAGGGTAAGCGCAGAGCCGAGCAAGAGCAGCACATCAAGGCAGAGATACTCGAACTAAGCAAAGCTGAAGAAGAGCAGCGTCTCCGTATTGAAGTTGAAATGAAACGTCGCACCGAAGCCGTGGCGCGTTTACAGGAACAGGAGGCAAAGGCCGAAGAAGAGGCGTTGAAGACTGCTGAGGAGATTCGTTTCAAGTCTGAAGCCCAAGCTC
Organism: Pyrinomonadaceae bacterium; assembly: GCA_031396065.1. GTDB lineage: Bacteria > Acidobacteriota > Blastocatellia > Pyrinomonadales > Pyrinomonadaceae > PSRF01. The sequence goes on from JANNJZ010000555.1 coordinate 19,666, forward strand.
GTCGCCGTGCTGAGGCCGAAGCGCTGTTGAAGGAAGAAGCAGCAAAACTGCAAGCCGAACAGGAAGCCCACGCCCGGGCAGAAGAAGACGCCCGCCGGTTGGCAGAAGAGACTCGGGTCAGAGCCGAAGTGGAAGCTAATCGCCGAGCGGAAGCGGCGGCCCGTTTCAAGGAAGAAGAAGCCAGACTGCAAGCTGAACAGGAAGCACACGTCAGGGCCGAGGAAGAGGCCAGCCGGCTGGCCGAAGAGACTCGGATCAGAACTGAAGCTGAGGCTAATCGGCGCGCAGAGGCTGAAACCCGCTTAAAAGAAGAGGAGTCAAGGCTCCAAGCCGAACAAGCGAGCCGCGCAAAAGCGGAAGCCGAAGCCGCCCGCATTGCCGAAGAAATTCGTTTGCAAGCTCAGGAAGAAACACGGCGCCGCGCCGAAGTGGAAGCGCAATTGAAGGCCGAGGAAGCCCGATTACAAGCTGAACAGGAAGCTCGGCTCAAAGCTGAAAAGCAGGCGCAACTCGTGGCCGAGGAGATTCGCGCTAAAGCTGAAGAGCAGGCCCGTCGCCTGATCGAGGCTGAGGCACGCTTGAGAGAAGAGAAGATCCAACTCCAGGCGAAAATGGAGGCTCAGCGCTCTGAGGAAGAAGTTCGCACTAGTGCTGAAACAGATGCACAAGGGCTCGTGAACCAAGTCAGCTGGCAGCCAACTGAGGAAGTTCAACCTCAGGAGCAATTTTTTCAAGTCGAGTTTACGCCGTCGGAGCCAACTCCAGCCGAGATACCCTGGATCGCCAGCACCGACGAGGATGAGCGCAGCTTTGATGGTTTGGCACTCGATGAAGCTCTGCTGGTACCTATCGCAGAGTTTGCGAGTGCCCCGGAGACGCAGTCGGCAAAGGGTCTCGACCGTGTGTTTGCTGAGAAGGGAATCGCTTCGGCAGAAGATGAAGGTGGCATTCCGTCCGATGTCTTGAACAGGCTTAATAGCTCCGATCCCAGTGAACGGCAAGCTGGGTTAAGGGAAGTCGTTAAAGTTGGTGGTGACGATGCCTTTCGGTCCATCAGCCGAGCCTTTGACGATCAGGTCGTCGAGGTTCGCAATGTGGCCGCGCGGGCTCTTTTCGATCTCAACCCCGACCGCGCAGCTACGTTTACGCGAGCACTGCGTGAAGGTTCAACCGAGCGGCGTCGCAGAATTGGTCAGGCATTAGCTGCGTCCGGTCTCGCTTCCGACGCGGTGGGACACCTGACGGGCGAGAGCCGCGAGAAGACCTACGATGCCTTTTCGTTGCTCTTTCTGATGGCCAAGGCAGGCGAGGTTCACCCACTGATGCATGCGATCGAGGAGTATCCCAATGTTGAAGTCCGGATAGCGGTGGTCAAGCTGCTCGCACTCAGCGGCCAGCCTGAAATCGTCCCGGCATTTCGTCGCCTGGCAGTGCGGGGCTCACTGCCGTCCGAAGTTCGCTCAGCTGTTATGGAGGCGATTTATCAAATCAGCAGTCAGGCCCGCGAGAGTGCGACGTCGGCAGTGTAACCCGGGGGAAAGGGAAATGGGACAAGGGTAAAAGGGAAAGACCAACTTTTGTCATTAGGCTTTGGAAGAGTGCCTTCTTCCAAAGCCTTTTCTTTGGTGCGCCCGGCAGGGCGCTCTTACTCGGGAGTGAAAGTCTCCTACGAACCCGACAGGGGGAATGGTTAGCTGGACGGCAAGGGTGTCCATCGCGAGGTGGAATCTGAAGGAAGCCGCAAGCAAAGCGCTGGCCTGACGAACAGAAATCACATATGAGGCGTGCAAGCTGGATGAGAGGGCCAATATCTTCAAAGTCCAATACCTGTACGGAAAGCTTGTGCGTATATGTGGCGGACATAAGCGTGAAGGTGAGAGCGCATTACCCGGGGAGATCCATCAGCTTGTAACGAACTTCCGTCATCGAGAGGTGAGGGGGAAGAGTTGGCAGAAGTCAGCCGAGGGCATAGTAGTTCCCTTCGACGGGAACGAAGGCCCGAACATGAAGTAACGGACGGAGACTCGAATTTCGATGACTAAACGAGACGCGGAAAGAAGAGCTAAGAAGCTCGAATCCCACAAGGAGGGTAGCCGGCGGAACTAGGATGGCTTAGGTGCGTCAAAGCTCACGGCAAGGAGAGAACACTCTATTCAGAGGGAGGCGAGCCGTTGCAGTCCGCAGGTTGAGCTAGTTGCTGCTGTCTCAATTGCGCTATCTTCAGTGGACTTCATGAATCGATGTGCCCTTTACCCCTGACCCTTTTCCCCTTTTTCGCTATTGAGTGATTAGAGCTCTCAGATCTCAACATTGGCGATTGCTCAGACTCAATTCCGGCCGATCGGCAACAGGTATTCGAGCAGGTGCGATAACTGATCGTAGTCAGAGAGTCTGGTCACATACTCGTTTCGCCGCAAGTTCACTTCCATCATAGGCGCCGGGTCAAAATCCCTTTCATGGCTGACGATTACCACGGGAATCACTGAAGGCAGTCCCAAGGCGGAATTTTTAATAATTTGCCGTGCTGCCACCAACTCGTAGAGCAGTGGCACGTCGAGGTCAACGAGTAATAGGTCGGGATGAGCATAGCGGGCTTGCTTGACCGCTGCCTGCCCATTATCAGAGTCCATGACGCGGTAGCCGTTAAGTTCGAGCACTTGCTTCATGTCACAAAGCGTCTCTTCGTTGTCCTTAACGAGCAGCACCAGGGAGTTGGCGGCAGCTGGCCGTCTCAGCGTCTGGTCAAAAGAATAGCGAGTTGCCCCAGCACTAATTGGATTAACAGACATGACGGAGTCTCCTGTTTCGTTTTCGTGACGGTCGGGGCTGACCTCCGTTAAGAGGGTGTCTTAACTCCGAGCGCAGACGTCGCGGCTGCATTGTTCATGATCACCCTCGTCGGGCAGGCGGGATGCCTGCGTTTCCATTGGATCGAGCTAGACGATTCGCGTCGGGTATCGGATAGAAGGTAAACGGTTAGTCCCTCAATTAAGGACCAACTGACCTTCATTCAAGCCCTGCGGCTAAATCGTGATTACGGGTTAAGGGGGAAGGATAATGTATACACTTTTGGCTGTATGTGCGCCAGCACACTCAGACAAAACCTTATTTTCCTTAGAAGGCAGCGGACTAGACTCGACTGGTCCTGGTCATAGACTACTCATAACGCAACGCCTCAATCGGGTCCAAAGCCGCTGCCTTGCGGGCCGGGTAGTATCCAAAGAAGATGCCCACTGCGGCCGAGAAAACGACTGATCCGGCGATTGCTAGGGTCGAAATCAGCGTAGGCCAGCCGAGCAGCTTCGGTATCGCCAAAGACAGAATGATCCCAAGAACGATGCCGATGAAGCCACCCGTCAGGCTAAGCACGATGGATTCAATCAGGAACTGACTGCGCACAGCGGAGGAGCGCGCCCCGATGGCCATGCGTATCCCTATCTCCCGCGTCCTCTCGGTTACCGATACCAGCATGATGTTCATGATCCCGATGCCGCCCACCAGCAGTGAAACACTGGCAATGCAGGCCAACAGAATCGTCATGGTGTTGTTGGTCTCGTTGGCCGCTTCGGCGATGTCCGTCATGTTGCGGACAGTAAAGTCGTTTGGTTGATTCGCCGTAAGTTTGTGTCGTTGGCGCAGAAGCTCAGTGATCTGCTGTTGAGCTGTATAGGTCGCATCCTGCGAAATGGCTGACGCGTATGCAATCTGGAGGCGTGGGCTTCCCAGCACCTTCTTTTGAACGGTGGTGTACGGCGCGAAGGCAATATCATCCTGATCGCGTCCCTGCTGGTCCTGACCCTTGCGGGCCATAACACCCACAACTCTGAACGGCAAGGTAGACACACGCAAAGTTTGGCCAACGGGGTCTGTTCCGGGAAAGAGGCTGTCGGCAATGGTTTGGCCCACCACAATCACCCGCGCAGCAGAGCGCACGTCAGCTTCGGTGAAAAAGCTTCCGCTCTGGATGGTCCACAAGCGTACGTCCGGATACTGCTGACTTACCCCTTGAACCGATGTGTTCCAGTTCATATTGCCGAAAACCAACTGCGATCTGGCATTAACAGTGGGTGTGACCATCGCCACGCTTGGCACCTCGCGCCTGATGGCTTCAAGGTCTTCGACCGTAAGACTATTGGTTCCGCTATCGCCCGTGCCACTTCGTACCCCGCCGACGTTCTGAGCGCCGGCGCTGACGAAGAGAAGGTTAGTGCCGATACTGGCTATCTGTGCTTGAACTGAAGCTTGCGCACCCTGCCCAATGCTCACCATCGCGATGACAGCCGAGACGCCGATAATGATACCGAGCATCGTCAGAGC
>JANNJZ010000007.1:0-3801 GCA_031396065.1 Pyrinomonadaceae bacterium
CAAATAGATCCGGCACCCTGGAAGGGGTGCGAGACGGCTGCCACCCCTCCAGGGTGCGAAGTTTTCTTAAATCGTCACCGGAGGTCTTCGCGTTGCTACGACCTCCGGCTACTTTCTCCCAACCCTCCGGGTTAAGAACCCGTACGCTACCAGTACCCTAATCACTCAATCCTAGAGGCTTGACCTCAACGCGATTCTCGCCAAGGTGCGCGCTGCGCCTCGTATGCTGCAATTTGCGGTTCATACTGCTCAGTCAGGGCAATATCATCCAGCCCTTCCATTAGACAGTGACGATGAAAATCGTCAATCGCAAAGGCGGCGGAGAAGCCCTGATCATCTTCTACCGTACGACGCTCCAGATCCACGGTTAGCTGGTATCCCTCTTTCGAACTGGTCCGTGACATTAATTCCTCTACCTCGGCCTCGGAGAGGACGACTGGAACGATGCCATTCTTCATGCAGTTGTTCTGGAAGATATCGGCGAATGACGGAGCGATGATCGTGCGGAAGCCATAGTCCAGAAGCGCCCAGGGGGCGTGCTCGCGTGATGAGCCGCAGCCAAAATTTTTCCCCGCGACCAGAATGGTGGCGCCGCGGTACCGGTCGGCATTGAGCACAAATGAGTTATCGGGTTCGGCGTTTCGGTTGTAGCGCCAGTCGTAAAACAAAAACTCGCCAAACCCGGTGCGCTCGATCCGTTTAAGAAACTGCTTCGGAATGATCTGGTCGGTGTCGACGTTGGGCCGATCAAGCGGCGCGACGAGTCCGGTGTGAATTCTAAAAGGGATCATAGGAATAGGTTCTATAGGTCGAATAAGGTCCTATTTGGACCGCAGACCTACATTCTAAATTTCCACTGTCTTACGTCAGTAAAGTGCCCCGCTATCGCCGCCGCGGCTGCCATTATTGGGCTGACCAGATGCGTGCGCCCGCCGCGGCCCTGGCGTCCCTCAAAATTGCGGTTGCTGGTTGAGGCACAACGTTCGCCAGGTTGCAGGATGTCGGGATTCATTCCCAGACACATCGAGCATCCAGCTTCTCGCCAATCAAAGCCTGCCTCGATGAAGACACGGTCGAGACCCTCCGCTTCTGCGGCGCGCTTTACCGTCTGCGACCCGGGAACAACCATCGCGTGAACAGCGGGATTAATCCGGTAACCACGCACCACACTGGCGGCTGCACGCAAGTCTTCGATCCGAGCATTTGTACAGGAACCAATAAAGACTCGGGTCACGGGAATATCTTCGATCCGCGTGCCCGGCACGAGCCCCATGTAATCAAGCATACGTTCGGCGGCGCGACGGTCGCTTTCGGTTGCCGTTTCGCTGGGACCAGGCACACTACCCGTTACCGGCACGACATGCCCGGGACTTGTTCCCCAGCTGACATACGGCGCGAGAGTGCCGGCATCAATTTCAACCGTTCGATCATACTCAGCATCTGCGTCTGTCGTCAGCGTGCGCCAATAAGCAACTGCATCATCCCAGGCTGATTTGTCTTCTGTATTGCGTGGAGCAAAACGTTTGCCCTGGAGATAAGCAAACGTTGTTTCGTCCGGCGCAATCATTCCGGCTCGCGCTCCCGCCTCGATGCTCATATTGCAAAGCGTCATCCGGCCTTCCATCGAGAGCCCGCGAACCGCTTCGCCCGTGTATTCGATGACATGTCCGGTCGCCCCCGCCGTTCCGATCTGCCCGATTATGGCGAGCGCAAGATCCTTGGCGGTGACTGACTCCGGAAGTTTCCCCACAGTGCGTACTTCCATGGTGCGCGGCTTCTGTTGCGGCAGGCATTGAGTGGCCAGGACGTGCTCAACTTCGGAAGTGCCAATGCCAAATGCGAGTGCGCCAAAAGCCCCATGCGTGCTGGTATGACTGTCGCCACAAACAATGGTCATCCCCGGTTGAGTCAGACCCAACTCCGGGCCAATCACGTGGACAATGCCCTGTTCGGCGGAATCCAGGTCGTAAAAGGGAACGTTGAAGTCAGCGCAGTTGCGGCGGAGCGCCTCGATCTGACGCGCTGCAATCTCATCGGTGATTGGTAGACTTCGATCTGTGGTTGGTACGTTGTGATCAGCAGTCGCCACAGTTAAGTCAGGTCGCCTGACGCGACGGCCCGCGGTGCGCAGACCATCGAATGCTTGCGGGGAAGTGACTTCGTGGACCAGGTGGAGATCGATGTAGAGTAACGCCGGTTCGCCCGGTGACTCGTTGACGATGTGGTCGTTCCAAAGTTTGTCGAATAAAGTGCGTGACATAATAGCCAGAAGGTCAGAAGTCGAAGTCAGTTCAACCGCCAAGACGTTAAGACCGCCAAGACCGCCAAGACGGACAGAAGTAGCGAATAGCTTTTTGGTTGTGTACTAACGTTGTTCCTTATTTCGCTTGGCGTTCTTTGTGCCTTGGCGTCTTGGCGGTTGTATTATTCTCCGCCTTCACACTGCGTGGGAAGCGTGGCGCTCGCTAGCGATGTCAGACAATGCCTCGACGACAAGTGAACCCATCTCAGAGGTCTGCACGAGGCGCTTATCGGTTCCGCGATCCAGGTCGGGTGTGCGGTAACCTGCATCCAGCACTGCGCGGATAGAGGATTCAACCGCTCTGGCTTCTTGCTCGAGGTTGCCCGAGTGACGCAGCAGCAATGCTGCCGAAGCGATTGCGCCGAGCGGATTCGCCAGGCCTTTTCCGGCAATGTCAGGCGCCGAGCCGTGCACCGGCTCGTACAATCCCACTGGCCCACCAATGCTCGCCGACGCCAGCAAACCCAATGAGCCGGCAATCACCGCGGCCTCATCCGAAAGTATGTCGCCGAAAAGATTCTCGGTGAGCATCACATCAAATCGTCGCGGGTTCATTATCAAATGCATGGCACAGGCATCGACGTAAAGATGCTCCAGAGTGACGCTCGGATATTCCTCAGACACGCGCGTCACGACCTTGCGCCACAGTTGCGATGTTTCAAGGACGTTCGCCTTATCAACCGAAGTAACTTTCTGCCGCCGCCCGAGCGCCGCCTTAAATGCGACATGGGCAATCCGCTCGATTTCGTTTTCCGAATAGCGCATGGTGTTAAAGGCGCTTTCGGCTCCAGCTTCAGAGATCAATCCGCGCGGTTGACCGAAATAAAGGCCGCCCAGAAGTTCACGCACAATCAGAATGTCGGCGTCACGAGAGATTTCAGGGCGGAGCGGAGAACATTCGCTGATCGCTTCATAGGCAGCCACCGGGCGCAAATTGGCGTAAGCACCAAGCGCGTTACGCAGCGCCAGCAGTCCTGCCTCGGGCCGGGCATTAGCCGGGAGGTTGTCATGCTCAGGCGCGCCGACCGCTCCGAGCAAGACCGCGTTACTCTTCAGGCAAGCATCCAGCGTTGCAGAAGGAAGTGGCGCGCCCTCATTGGTTATTGCCACGCCTCCCACCGGCCGCGATTCAAATTCAAATGCGTGGCCGTATCTCTCGGCTACTGCTTCAAGCACGCGCACTGCCTGGGCCGTGACCTCAGGACCGATCCCGTCGCCGGGTAAAACTACGATTTTTAGGTTCATGGCGTGCTGATTAAATCCTGAGTCGTGTCCAGGTTGCAAACCGACCGAAGGTTGTTAACGCAAAACGGATCATCCTAGAAACAAGCTCTGCCTAAGTCAAAACCATAATTTTTATGACCGGATAAATCTGGGGCGGCGGGAGCAGGAGCAGAAGGCAGAAGGCAGAAGGCAGAAAGCAGAAGGCAGAAGGCAGAAAGCAGAAGGCAGCAATAGGACCTATCTGTCCTATAGGCCCTATATTCTGCTTACTGCTT
>JANNJZ010000014.1:0-9464 GCA_031396065.1 Pyrinomonadaceae bacterium
CCGCTGCTTCCAACTCTACGTCTGAGATGCTGTGCGCCAGAATGGATTGCAACCCGCCTTCAGTCAGCTTGGTCCGGTCGCCTTCGTAACCAAGATCGTGGGGAATGAGATAGAAACGTTGTGCCTGCGCCGTTCCATGACCGGCAAAATAGATGATCACTGTGTCTTCCGGCTCGGCACGCTTGAGCCGTTCAAATCCGCTCGTTTTCAGACTGGGTGGTTCAGGTGCACCAGACAGGCGCTTGAGGGCTGACAGAATGTTCGCTTTGGTGGCGTTCTCGTTTATCAGTGAAACGACCTCAACGCGCTCAAAACGGCCCATTTGGGTTTGCCGAGCCCGCACTTCATCGCCAAAGCTCTCGGCGTCGGCAACTGCATATTTCAAGTTGTACTGCGCGTTCCGGTAGTTGTTAAGGCCAACTGCAATCACGTAAGCGGTGCCGGCACGCTTCAAGCTGTCCGACCCGGTCAACACCAACGGGGCATCTTTGCTTTTTACGTTGTCACGATTGAAAGCGTAAGCAGTCAAGCGGTTTGTTCCCGCTGTGACAGTGATCTCTTCCTCGAGGGTGACGGCGGCTTGTCCTTTCAGCACGTCACCATGCCAAACCTTCACCAGCGACCCATTGCGGAATAACCGCAAGTCACGTGCGCCGGTGCCCTGAGCGTGATCCTTGTCCGCCGGATCGTCAGTCACCTCGATCTGTATCTTCACTCTTCGCGAAGCTATGCCGGTGGCCGGAGCCGGCTCACCCATTGGTAACAATTTCACGACCGGTTGGCGACGGTCTTTTTTGGAAACGTCTTCGGCTACCCGCGGACGCTTGCCGGCGAGAATGTCGCTGAGCAACCCGGGATGATAAAACTCAGTGAAGAACCACTCGATCGGTGCGACGTTGAACGTGTCCTGGTTGTAACGCCACAGGATCTGGTTCCATGAAACCGGCGTACCATCGAACAAGCCTTGTGGTGTGACTACCAACCATTCGCCGCCGTCGTCGAGCGAAATCAGGGTCAACAAATGTTCACCGGTATTCGCGTCCCACAAGAACGTGCCGCCATCATCGCTGGCCGAAGCGAGCAGTTTACCGTCCGGACTGAAGTCAATCGACTCGATATTGGAGGTGTGCCCCGACAGTGTGCGCACTTCGCGTTTCGTCGCCAGGTCCCAAATCCTGATGGTGTTGTCAGTGCTGCCCGAAGCTAACCAGCGGCCATCGCGACTGAACGCCACACTGGTGACCCCTTTGCCGTGGCCTTTTAATGCTCCAATCTCCTGTCCGGTGGATACGTCCCACAGCACGACCTGCCCAATTGCCTCGACCTTCATCGTCTTCATAATGTCCTGAGGATCGGGAGGGTTGTTCGAAGGTTTCTTTTGACCTTTCTGACCCGGCTGCGTACCCCCCATCATGGCGGCGAAGTCTATATTCGACTTCGACTCTACTCCTCCCGTAGCCAGCACTTTGCCATCTGGACTGAAGGCTATCGAGGTGACGCTGCGACCCATGGTGCCGGCAGACATTGCGCCCATCATGTTTGTCATCATCGAAGATATGTCAGCCAGGTTGGGCATTACCGGCATCGAGCCTGGCTTGCCGGCGCCTCGCATTATCGCGGCCGGATTGATCGCGCCGGGGTTCGTTGCCCCGCCCATCATCGAACCCAGATTACCGAGTGGTGAAGGTTTCAATTCGTGCAGCCGATTACCGGATGCGGCATCCCAAATCGAGATATCACCCATGGAGCCAAACGTCGCCAGCAGACGTCCGTCAGCATTAAATCCGGCTTCAACACCACTGGCGCCAACTGTTAAAGTGCGCAATTCACGGCCTGACTTCACGTCCCAAATCTTCAGTTGAGTCTGCAAACCCAGGGACTGAGGGGATGTCTGGCTCTGCTGCTGAACCGGGTTTGGTCCATACGAGATCAATATCGTCGTACTATCGGGACTGAAACTCACTCCTTCGACCACGCTGCCACTCGCCGCCGGCGCCAGGCGCTGCAACACTTTGCCACTCGGCACCTCGATGATCGTCAGCACGTCGCTATTAGCGGTGTAGGCGGCGAGGTGTTTGCCGTCAGGGCTGGGGTAGCCCAGCACGTTGTCAGTTGGACCAGGAGCGATGCGGGCGCCTCGGCCTTCGCGGAGATCCCAGCGCGTTCGGCCACCAGACCAAAGCCTGCTGCCGTCCGCATTGAAAGCCACCTTGTAAGCCATGTTCGTCCGGCCGCTCATCTTGACGACTTGTTTTCCTGTTTCGGTATCCCAGAGGATTGTCGGCGTATCGAACCCACCGGTCACCACCCGTTTACCGTCATCGCTGAAGTTCGCGAATATGCGACCCTGGTTGGTGAAGTGACCGCTGTTAGGAGCGTTCAGGGCCGGCAGCTCACGACCAGTGGCCACTTCCCAAAACTTAACTGTGAAGCCTTCGGCGAATGCGACCACCTTTCCGTCACGAGTGAACTTGATGAAGCCGAAGTCCGTGGTCGTCGGTCCGAGTTCGCGTTCGCTTCCTTTCCCGCTGAGGTCCCAGATTCTCAAGCGCTTGTCGACAATTCCGCCGGCGAGCAAGCGGCCGTCTGGTGTAAACGAAAGCTCGAGGTTGTCGATCTCCTTGTCCGGAAGATTGACCGATCGAGTTTCGCGACCGGTAGCGAGGTCCCAAACTTTGACCTGCGGTTTGTCGTCTGTCAGAGCGAACGCCAGTTGACTGCCATCGCGAGACATCGCAGCGCCCGAACCGCCCATTAATGCTGTCAGGTTCAAGGCGTCGATAATGATCGCGCGCAACTCCTGTCCTGACTTGGGATCCCAAATTCTGATCGCGTCGCTGATCGTCACGATGCGGCCATCGGCAGTAAACCCGATGAAGTAGACGCCGGTGATTGCCGAAGCGACGTTGCTCTGAGGACTCGCCAGTGTTTGGGTTTCGCGCCCGCTGATCACATCCCAAATCTTTACGGTGTTGTCCGCGGCCGCAGCTGCTACGAGACGGCTATCGGGGCTGAAGGCAACAGCCGGAGATTGGGTCATTCCGCTTTGGGTGCCGCCGGAAAGGTTGCGCAACTCGCGGCCGGTAGCCGTCTCCCAAAGTTTGATCGTGCTACTGCGAAAGGTAGTAGTGGCGAGCAGACGACCGTCGGGACTGAACACAAATCGGGTGGCGCCGATGAGGTTGTTATAACCGGTCTGGAGCACCAGTTCCGGTTTGGCCTCGCGCGGTTGCTGACCGGTTTGAGTAGCTGTCTTGGATGTGCCGCCCTGGATGCCGAGCCCGCGTTGGTCCGGTGTGGGCGTGGCCACCTGGGCCAGGTTGACCTTTGCGTTCGTTACCAAAAGAAGAATTGCTATAGCAATTATGACGGTTCGTGCAAAAGCTATTCGTTTCATGACTGTAATCCTGCGCTCAATCGTTGCAAATTTCAAAGCGCTCGAAACAAAACCAGCATTCAGTGCTCGCAAGTCGCCCGGGCTGCACTCTACTGAAACTCGGGACTCAGTAACCGCGGCTCTGCCGCCCGATGTGAGGAAGGTCTCTGACCTTCCGTTCGTGCCGCAGCGTTATGGGGCTATGCCCCGATGCTCGGAGTCAAGGGCATAGCCCCAGTAAATTCAGGCGGGCTTCGGAAGGTCAGAGACCTTCCTCACATCGGTCGGCAGAGCCGCGTTACGCTTCACAAATCATGCACTGGGTTCTCCAGCGTTCTCTTCTCTGATGATCATTAGCACCCGCCTATTCATCAGATAACCCCATTACGAGAACTTCACATGCTCCAGCAACAAGAGTCCGATGGAGACTGCGGCCAACGCGTACATCATCGGGTGAATTTCTCGTCGTCGGCCAACCAGCAGATAGAGTCCCACGTGCGAGATGAAGCCCCACAAAATGCCTTGGGTGATCGAAAAAGTCAGCGGGATCAAAATTATCGTCAAGAATGCAGGCAGACCTTCTTCCAACTTCGAAAACGAAATTTTGCCGACACTCCGAAACATCGAAGCACCCACCAGGATTAAAACTGAAGCTGTCGCGTAGGCCGGTACCATCCCGGCGAGCGGCGCGAGAAAAAAGCAGGGCAGGAAACAGAGCGCGGTGAAGACCGAAGTCCGTCCGGTGCGTCCACCCATATTGATTCCGGCAATGCTTTCAATGTAAGCGGTCCCGGAAGAAGTTCCCGCCAGTCCGGCTCCGAACGTGGCAAATGAATCAACAATCAAACCCTGCTTGAGATTCTTTGGGTTGCCTTCTTCGTCGAGCAGCTCTGCCGCGTGCGCGACGCCGATAAAAGTCGAAATCGAGTCGAAGAGATCGGTGAACAGGATTCCGATAATCGCCGGCAGCAGTGACAGCTTCAAAGCACCGAGGATATCGAGTTTGAGAAAGACCGAGTGAAAATCCGGGGCGCTGAAAATTCTGTCCGGGGTTTTTACCAGGCCGAAAGCCCAACCAAGCAGCGTGGCGACAACTATGCCCGCCAGAAATGCAAAGGCACTTTTGCGCGTGAGCAACCAAACCGAGACGCCAGTAGCCAGGATAGTCAGCAACGCAGGGACGCCCAGGTTTCCGAGTTTGACGAGGGTAATCGGATCGGAGGCAATCAATCCGGCGTTCCGGAGCCCGATGAACGTCAGAAAGATTCCGATGCCCGCCGCGGTACCGAGTCTGAGCTCGGGCGGGATGGCTTTGGCAATCGTCTCGCGAACCGGAGTCACAGAGATAATGAGAAACAACACGCCGGCCCAGAAGACGATTCCCAGCGCTACCTGCCACCAAACTTTCTGCGTGAGGATGATGGTGAAAGTGAAATAAGCATTGATGCCCATCCCGGGCGCCACCGCAAACGGCAGCTTCGCGTAGAGCCCCATGAAGAGCGTCATCACAAAGCAGAGGAGTACGGTCGCGGTCATTACGCCGCTGAAAGCCATGCCGGTGCCTTCAGTGGAAAGAATCGACGGGTTAACGACCACGATGTAGGCCATCGTGAAGAAGGTGGTAACGCCGGCGATCGCTTCGGTACGGAGGTTTGGCTTGGCGATTTCAGAAGGGCTCATTGGCAGCCTTAAGACTGAAATTTGATAAAACGGCGCGAGTCTATGGCAGCGGCGCATTCGTGCGCAAGAAATATGCTGGTAGGTATGCTGGAGAAAGCCGCGAGCGGGTAGATTTGGAAAGTTTCTTTGCGCACCTCTGCGGGTCTTTGCGCGCTTTGCGGTAGAAAAAGACCGTATAGCTCTCAACCAAAGAGCGCTAAGAACGTAAGGATCAGGCAGAGAGTTGAACTTGAGACACTGGGCGCGAGCGGTTATGGCTTTTGTTTCTTGTCTCGTTCGTACTTCGCATACTTGATACGTTGCTCCAAATACTCCTTGCCGTCCTTGTTCAGTTCCAGATAGCGGGCGAGGTCTTTCTCAGCTTCTTGGTCCAAATGCCGGTTCAAACGAATCAGCCCCCGCTCGGCGTAAGCGTCGGCGAATTCTGAATTGATCTCAATAGTCTTGTTGAAGTCGGTGATAGCCCCGTCTATATCATTTTGCGCTAGTTTGAGCGTCCCGCGTTCGAAGAAGACCTCGGCGTTTTTTGGCTCGATCTCGAGTACTTTGCCGTAGTCAGTAATCGCTCCGGCCATGTCTAGTTTAGCCTTCCGGGCATCACCGCGATTCCTATAAACGATAGCCAGGTTTGGTTGCAGCTCGAGTGCCGTGTCGAAGTCTTTGATCGCCGCGTCAAAGTCTTTTTTCTCAAGCAGGATGAAACCGCGGTTGTAATAAGGAATGGCGAAGCCCGGCGTGAGTTCAATTGACGCAGTGAAGTCCGCCAGCGCGCCTTCGACGTCGCCCAGCTTCTTCTTCAGTGCGCCACGAGTGGAGTAGGCGGCAGAAAACTTGGGCAGCATCTCGATCGCCTTGTTAAAGTCGGCGAGCGCGCCGGCCAGATCTTCCCGCTCAAGTCGATCCACACCGCGGGCGTAGAACTCTTCGGGCTTGCGCGGCGTCTGACCCAACGCCAGGCCGAGCGAAGCTCCAACGATCAATATCGAGACTAAGATTTTTAGCAAAACTTGCATATAGAGTTGGGGATTTGCCAAGCCGGGCTTCCGAGTTCGTTCAGAGAATATCTCTTCCGGTGGGGTGGCTCCAAGGCGACCCGTCAGGGACAGCGTAGGGAAACGAGAACTCGTTTTTCTTGGTTCGGTGCGCTCAGAGATTGGACAGAGACCTATCGGCGTTCATTTAGCTAAGAGGTCTGAGGGTTCGTCTGGGAACAAGGTAAAGCAAACTGTTAGTTTGCGGCCGCTCCCTGCCACTTAGTTGGTGGTTACACTTCCGACGCAAACTAACAGTTTGCTTTACGACCGGCCTGCGGGTTCATTGGGGCTCCAACAACCTCGCCCAGATATCCTTTTCACTCAAGCATAGACGGGAGGCACGCTTCGTTTTCCTCGACACGCGTCAATGTCTCAAACGGAACCTCCCGACATATCTGCGATAGTTGGAGACTTCGCGAGAAACCCGCTCGTTTGTCCAACCCAGGTGGTTCTGTGCAATTGTTGCTGCCTGCCCCAATGCATCAAGTCCGCAGGTGGAGTTGAGCCCCACCATCGTGCGGCGCAACAAACAATCAACCAGGGTGACCGCTAACTCGTGCTCAAATGAATAGACCACTTCTGCCGCAATCGCCTGTGTCTCCTCATCGAAGACTTTCGCGAGCGACGAATTGCCGGCAATCAGCCTCACAACTTCGGCGGAACGCGTACCATAGATTCGCGAGAGTCGATCGCTAATCGCCGGTGGTAATCCGGAACTCTGTTTGAAATCTTGACTGAAGTCGGTGAAGTTGGAGCCTTTCTCCAGTGCTGCAGCACCAGGCAATGCGACTTGACTGGTCGCGCACAGTGGGAAGGTCCGGCGAAGCTCCTTAAACACCAGATCGACTGCTTCTTCAGCCAGGCTCCGATACGTGGTGAGCTTACCGCCGACAATGGAGAAAAGGTTATTGAATTGCGGGTGCCGGTGCATGAAGTGACGTCTGGTGATGCTGGCTTCGCCCTTGTCGCCGGTAAACGGCAGCGGACGTACGCCTGCATAAGTATAGAGAATCTTGTCTCGACTCAGGCTCGCAGAGGGAATAATGCGGTTTGTTTCACGAAGCAAATAGGCGATCTCATCGGCTTCGATCCGGACGATGTCGAGGTTGCCAACATAGCGAATGTCAGTCGTTCCAATCAGGTAGTTGCCGTTCCAGGGAATGATAAAGAAAGGCCGCTGGTCGGTTTCGGCTTCAACGTAGACTGCACTCGCCGGCGCGCCTGGAAACGGAGCCACAATGATATGACTGCCCTTGGTGCCGCCGATCAACTGCGGCGAGTTTACATCGGCGCTTCGTAATAACTGATCGACCCATGGCCCGGCGGCATTCAGTATGATCTCGCCTCGTTTTGAGTTGCGCGCGCCCGTGCGCTCGTCAATGAACTCGACACCGCAAACCCTGCCTGCTTCAACGATAAGTTTATCGACGCGCGCATAAATGCGGACCGTAGCGTTGTGTTCGACAGCTGCCAGTGCGTTTTCAAGTACCAGCCGCTCAGCAAATTCCACCTGGGCATCGTAATAAAGTGCACTGCCGAGCAGTCCTTCGGGTTTCAGTTTCGGCATTTCTGCCAGAGTCGTGGCTCGCGAAAGCATTCGATGCCTTGGCAGACTCTTATCAATAGAAAGAATGTCGTAAGCAACCATCCCCGCGCGCATGGTCCAATGCCCACGTCGTGCTACTTTGTAGATTGGGACCAGCAGGGGCAAGGGTCTGACCAGGTGGGGAGCGATCCGCAGCAATGTCTCCCGTTCGCGGAGAGACTCACGCACAAGTCCAAACTCTCCATGCTCGAGATAACGTAAACCGCCGTGAATCAGCCGGGTCGACCAACTCGAGGTGCCACCGCCAAAGTCACCCTTATCCAACAGCAGGACCTTAAGACCACGCATCGCGGCATCGCGCGCGATACCCGCTCCATTGATCCCGGCCCCAATTACGATCACATCGAAAGCTGTTTCAGAAATCCCTGGCTTCACGCTTATCATTCAAGTATGCGATTCATCCTATTGATAGTGTTGTTGGCTGCGACCCTGCTGACAAGTTTCGGGCGACCTCTTTCGGTCGGTGGAATATTACAAGACAAAAAGCCCACCGGCGACTTTATGGAACGCCTCGCGCCGCCTGTCTCCGCCGAAGCCAGGCGCGAAATGGAAGCACGACTCAATGACGCCCGAGGGCGTTATGAAGCCAACCCGAATGACCCCGAGGCGATCATCTGGCTGGGGCGGCGATTCGCATACTTAGGTCGTTGGCGCGAAGCGATTGAGAAATTTGGTGAGGGCACCAGGAAGTTTCCTCGGGATGCCCGATTCTATCGTCACCGCGGACATCGATACATCACGCTGCGCAGGTTTGATCAGGCGATCGACGATTTAGAGAAAGCCGCCCGGTTAATCAGAGGTAATCCCGACGAGATAGAACCGGATGGCCAGCCGAATGCTCGCAATATTCCTACCGGCACTTTGCAGTTTAATATCTGGTATCACCTGGGCCTCGCACACTATCTAGTCGGAAACAACCAAAAGGCCCTGGCCAGTTATCGTGAGTGTCTCAAGGTCTCAAAAAGCAACGATGCGGTGGTCGCTACGACCCATTGGCTCTACATGACGCTCCGCAGATTAAATCGCCGGCGCGAGGCTGACAAAACCCTCGAGCTCATCCGCCCGGGAATGGAGATCATTGAAAACGACGGTTACCACCGTCTGCTCCTGATGTACAAGGGAACCACTTCTCCGGAAGACGTGGAGCAGGAGGCATTGAAACAGGAAGGATCGCCTGGTTCATATAGCATCCTCTATGGAGTCGGCAATTGGTATCTCTATAACGGCCATCTCGCAAAGGCCCGCTCTCTCTTCGCCAGGATGCTGGCTGGGAGCCAATGGACGAGCTTCGGTTACATTGCAGCCGAAGCTGAGATGAAACGCCAACATTAGTAGACTCTCTAGGGCGGATAGACCAACATTCACGTCACCTTCGTTGACAAGTATGCGTACGTTTAGAGGTGGGCACCGCCCGCCGGTGCGCCGCAGGTGAACCAATCACGCAAATAATCACGTTTAGTAACCTAGCGAGGCTAAAGCCTCAGACCGACAAGACGTGCGTTTGTACTGGCCGCGGATTCACGCGGATAAATACGGATCGGAAATAGAACAACAGGAATCTTTGTCTCTAAGCTTGGCTCTGCGGCTTGGCCGCCTTCCGTGCGGTGAGGCTCCGCCTCACCGGCAGCTCTATTTAATTTGAGGCTATGCCTCCGGGCGACATCAGAGGCGCAGCCTCAAAGAATGAAACCGCTATCGGAAAGGCCGAGCCTTTCCGCACGGAAGGCGGCAGAGCCGCAAAGGCTATCACCGCACCGCACCTCGGCTA
>JANNJZ010000016.1:0-8093 GCA_031396065.1 Pyrinomonadaceae bacterium
AACAAAACGAGTGTCAGCCACTTGAAGACGCGGGCGAGGTGACGATATGAAGAGAAAAAAAGCAGGGAAATAATCAATCCTGTAAAAACCGGTGTCCAGTAATACGATCTGATTCCCGTCATCATCGCGGTCGCTTCAGCCATGCCGCCCAAATCCGCACCGATGTTGAAAACATTAGCCACAATCAAGAGAGCGCAGGCGCCCCACAACACCCAACGTGGATAATAAAGCCGGACCACTCCGGCCAACCCGCGCCCCGTCACCAAACCTAATCGGGCACACATCAATTGCACGGCAGCCATCAGCGGGAACGCAAAGGGAGACATCCAGAGCGGCAGATAGCCGAATGATGCACCGGCCACCGAATATGTCGAGATACCGGAGGGGTCATCGTCGGCTGCACCGGTAATCAAACCGGGACCGAGATTGGCGAAGAACCTTCGGACCCTGCCCATTGAATGAGGATTTGGCTTAACCAGTTTTTTTACCATCACGGTCAGTTTCGTTCACCTTGAAAGTCTCACACCAGTTAATGTTGCCTGACGCAGACCGTGCAAGAAGCTCAAAGCCAGAAGACGAATGTCCCAACGTAAGGCGACCCAACTTCGGTGAGCCAGCGCGCGAGACAAATAACCGCCACATTCATCGCGCTCCGAAAGATCGCCGCCCTTCGATCCAAATTGTGGAAAAGGAAACGCAAGTGAAGATGAGGAGAACGGCAGGCAAAGGTCTGGCATAACGTCCTGCCAGACTGGGCTCACACATTTGTCAGTCGCTCTTAGCACGTACTTCGACAAAAACTTTAATGCCGCTGCTCAAACAAATTATAGCTGATGACGTGCTTGGCAAAGACTCCATAAACGTAACCACACTTACTGCAGGAAACGACACTGAATCGCTCATCCCCGGCTTGGGATTTCGCCATCCTGTCTTGGGACAACGGTGATCGGTGCTCCAGGCTATGCCTGAGTACCTCACCGAAGCGCCGCTCGACTTCTACCCGGCTTCCGCGACAAGTTGCTTGTCGGTTTCCCGCAGGCATGACATTGCCGGCTTAAGCGGGCGGGCCACCAATACTGGACAAGGCGCTTGGCGTAATATTCGGTCTACATTCGATCCGAATAGCGCACGCATTCCGAACCCTGCCCCATGTGCCCCCAGGCAAATGAGATCAATGTTGTTCTTTTCCGCGTAGTGAAGTATTTCGCGATAAGGCTGGCCCTCGCTGACAGCGTGCTTGATGGCGGGCCAAAGATTCGCTTCTTGAGGAACCGCCCTCTGCAAACGGTGCGCTGCCTTGTGATAGGTACCTTCCCGCCCGATTGGCTGCCAGGAGATCTCCGACTCGTTTAACGCGAAAGGCGGCAATACGTGCAGCAAGTGCAGCTCCGACTGATACTCTCGAGCAAACGATAATGCATAGTTGAGCGCTAACTCGGAGTAGTCTGAAAAGTCGTAAGCGACGAGGATGCGTTTGAGTTCGATAGTTGGGAAAGAGCCGGTTATCGAATCGCGTCCGTCCGTGTGCATCACGAGTACAGCGCAAGGTGCGGTGCGGGAAACCGATTCCGCGGTCGATCCTAATAGGGCCGCGCGATGCGGCCTTCGGCGCGAGCGCATCACGATCAGATCAGCACCATAGTTGGCAGCTTCGCGCGCAATCGCTGCGCCCGTGTCGTCGCAATTGACAATAAGGCTTCTCCAGTCGAGTCCAACCAGCTCGGCGGAACCCGAATATTTCTGCAGCGCCTCATTGATCGTTTGAGCTGCTCTATCGTGGGCGTTCCGGGTTGCCGGCCCCTCATCGGTCTGGTCGCAATGCAAAAGGATCAGCTCGGCGTTATAAGCTCGCGACAGCCCTATCGCATACCGCAGAGCCTCATCAGAACCTGGCGAGAGATCGGTAGGACAAAGAATGCACTCGATTTTCATAAACTTCCTCCCTGGTCCAGAGCCGTACGTCATGCGGTGCCTTGGGCATCAACCGTGGCTGCTATATTGGTGCTCACCGTTATTTCCTCTATTTGTTTTGCCTCGTCTTACAACTTCATCAGAGCAGCGCGAAGATTCACAGTGCAATGAAGGTGCCGCACTTCGGGTTGAGCAAAACTGTTGCCACCGGAGGCCTTATCGTGAGCTGAGGTGGGGTAAGTTTCGCTTTCTATGCGAAAGTTTGCGCAACACTCTCCCAAATCGGCCCATTCACACCCTGGCCAACCCGCAGAGATCATGCGAAAGTACTAATGAACCGGCATGAATCTAAATTTAAGCGAGCAGTCCAGAACAGGCATGTTGAGACTTAAAATACTTTGACCGTAATGAAGGAAACCGCTTTTATGAAAATCTTGCTTTTTCTTTCGTTCCCGCTGGTAATTGGGCTCTTCTCCGGAATGCATGGCAAAGCTTCGCGCCAAAACTCGCTTCACAATGAAATGTTGCCGCTAACAATAGAAGCTACTCCGCAAACCCGCACATCCATTACGGACTTGGGCGCGATTGGCGACGGCAAGACGCTGAACACCGAGCGTATCCAGACGGCGATCAATGAGCTTGCGTCGAAAGGCGGCGGCACCCTGGTAATCCCAAAAGGGACTTTCCTGAGCGGCGCGATTTTTTTGAAACCGCGCGTGAACCTTCACCTTAATGAAGGAGCGGTCATCAAGGGATCGACCGACCGCAAAGATTACCCCAGGATGAAGACTCGTATTGAAGGACATTTCGAGGCGTGGCTGCCCGCGCTCATCAACGCGGACAAAGTTGATCACCTACGCATCAGCGGGTCGGGGACACTCGACGGCAACGGTGCCCCGTTTTGGGAAGATTTCTGGGCGCGGCGGAAAGCGAATCCCGCAACCACGAATCTCGACGTGGCCCGCCCGCGACTGGCGCTGATTCAGAATTCCGAGGACGTGCAAATCACGGGCATTACGTTTAAGGATTCGGGGTTCTGGAATCTCCACCTCTACCGCTGCAAAAACGTTGTCGTAGAGAAAGTGCGGTTTGAAGTGCAGACTGGTGTAAGAGCCCCAAGTTCCGACGGAATAGATATTGATAGTTGCCAGTACGTCACGGTTCGCGGCTGCACCTTTCGCGTGGATGACGACGCGGTTTGTCTGAAGGGCTCGAAAGGTCCCTTTGCGATGGACGAAAAGGACAGCCCGCCCGTAGAACATATCCGGGTAATTGATTGCACCTTCGAGCGCGGTCACGGCGTGGTAACTATCGGAAGCGAAGCGACCATCGTGCGCGACGTAGTGGTAGAGAAAATCAGAGTGATGGGACCAATGTCTCTGGTGCGGCTCAAATTGCGTCCCGACACCCCGCAGCTTTACGAAGACATTCACTACCGTGACATCACTCTCGACAGCACCGGCGCGATTCTTCAAGTGCGACCATGGATGCAATTCTTTGATTTGAAGGGTCAGCCGCCACCGAAATCGATTGTGCGCAACGTGACGCTTCGGAATATCAAAGGCACGTATGGATCGTTCGGCGAAATCCAGGGCAATCCTGGTCAGACTACAATCAGTGACATCAAACTTGAAAACATAGACGTGAAACTCAAGGATGAGAATCTCAAGTCCGTCGATGTGAAGAACCTCAGCATCAGGAATGTGAAAGTGAATGGAAAACCGTTCACGTTAAAGCCGGCAGAGTAAATGTGTTCTGGTCTGGACGCATGTCCCGTTTAGTGAGCACACTTGCGTGCCCGAATTTGCGATGTCTCCAAACCGTGGTTGAGCTGTCCCACAAGGGGCACACAAGTGTGCTTTCTAAACTAAGGCGATCGGGATTGCGGCAATGCTTCCCTTCTTACCCGTGCTGCTGTTGGCTATGCCGCTGGAGGTGATTCTCCGCGGTCTGTTGAAGCTGCTGTATCGTAGTGTTATAGGAAGATGCTAAACATTCGTAGAGCCGTCAGCGAGGATTGCCAGTCTATCGGGAGCGTGCATGCTGCTGCGGTTGGGGGTATCCGCACAACCCTATATACGCCTGAAGAGATTCAGTCATGGGCCATTCCGCGGAAGCCCGACGTCTATGAGGAATTGATCCGCACTAGAGAATTCTTCGTCGCAGAGGCGGGCGGTATCATTGTGGGGTTCGGGGTGCTGAACCAGGAAAGCGCTGAGGTCGAGGCTGTCTACGTAAGCTCGGAGGTGGGAGGGCGAGGCATCGGACTGGAGGTGTTGCGGAGGCTGGAAGAGAGAGCGAGCGTTCTCGGGTTAGGAGCGCTCCGGCTGAACGCATCCTTGAACGCGGTTCCGTTCTACGAGAAAGCCGGCTACATAGCTCAAGCGCGATCGAAGTATCGACTGGCAAGCGGTGTCGAGATAGCCTGCGTCCCGATGGTGAAGGCGACAACCTAAACATTGAGTGAACAGTCGAGAATGCGGTCCAGCGCATTAGCCCGTTTGATCGTTTAGAGAGCACACTTGTTTGCCCCGTGCAGGAATAGCTTTGTTGTCCGCCCCCATTCTTCGGCCACTCGACTAACTCTTATTGAAACAGAATCGCCGACCAGATGCATCCGTTTCGCGGCTTTGCCGCCTGATGTGCGGGAGGTCTTCGACCTCCCGTCGGCTCGGAGAAAGATTTTGGGGCTACGCCGCGTGAATGACAGGCATAGCCCCAAGCGACCTTAAAGCCAGACGGGAGGTCAGAGACCTCCCGCACATGAGGCGGCAAAGCCGCGACCCGAGATGTCGCAGCGACTATCTGACGGAGTGGAGGCGCCCCTCTGCCGCGTCCACGCAACGCATAGCAATATGAGTCAAACAAACTTATGAAACGCCCAATTCGATTCTCGATCGTCCTCGCTCTTGGACTGGCCGTAGTTCCCTTTCTTCCCTTGTACATCGAGCGGACGATGATGCGGACAATGAGTGTTGGTCACGTCGGGGATATTATTGATTGGGGGTGGCGGCTTTGCACGCTACCCACTTTTTGGTCAAATTACCGCTACTTCACCCGGAACCAAAATCCCGGAATGTGGCTGGGCGTGAATCTAGCGCTGGCTTTCATCTATGCTCTGGTGATTACACTCATTGTCGATCGCGTCCTGGCACGCCGGAAACGTCGTGAGACACACTCGGTTAAAACGTAGTGCCGACGCCATGACAAGGGGGCCGTGGATATTATCTGGATCGTGGCTTTGATTGTAGGGGCGGCACCCCGTGGCCGCCCCTCGGTGCGATAGCTCCACCATCGAAACTATCCCGTCCGCAACGAATGGGGTGGCCACGGAGTGCCACCCCTACAATCCTGCCCCGCGGTCTATTTGCTTGATACTGGGACCATGTGCGTAGCGGAAGAGCGGAAAGGACAAGGGGAAAAGAGGAACGGGACAAGGGGGAAAACGACCAGAACGAGCAACCCTGGAAATGAAAATGGGAACCGGCCCAGGGACCTGCCCTTCCCCGTTCCCCGTTCCCCTTTTTCCCATCCCCGAGGCATGAAGGAAGAACTACAAACCAGTTATGACCGGGTGGCCGCAGATTAAGCCGCGCACTTTGCTGATGAGTTAGTAGCGAAGCCATTCGACCGGAAGATGCTTGATTGGTTGGCTGAAAAGGTGGGTGACTTAGGCATCATCTGCGATATGGGATGCGGTCCCGGACAGATCGCTCAATATCTACACAGCCAGGGAGTCAGGGTTTGCGGTATTGATCTGTCGCCGGCAATGGTGCAGCAGGCACAAGGTTTGAACCCGAACATTCCCTTTCAACAAGGTGACATGCTGAATCTCGCTGAAGTGGCGGACAACTCTTTTGGTGGGATAGCGTCCTTCTATTCCATCATCCATATTCCCCGACAGCAGGTAGTGGAGGCGTTGCAGGAGTTGATGAGGGTGCTCTGTCCGCAAGGGGTTTTGTTGCTGGCGTTCCACATCGGGCAAGAAATTGTTCACCGGGATGAATGGTGGGGCAAAGAGGTTTCATTAGATTTTATCTTCTTTGAGAAAGAGGAGATGAAGGGCCACCTGATTGCGGCGGGGTTTGAGTTGCAGGAGGTGATCGAGAGAGAGCCGTACCCGGATTTTGAGTACCCAAGTCGCCGCGCTTACATCTTTGCTCGCAAGCCGTAGCCATCACGCTGCCCAACCAAGCGGCGGCAGCGGACGTATTCACCATCTCCCTTGCGCGAGCTATTGCGCGAACGTGACACCCTGATTATTAGCCTGATCGCTTGCGCGAATGTGACCACCCTAAGTAATTAACCGGATTGTTTAGAGAGCACACTTGTGTGCCCCTTGCAGAAACAGCTCAGATTCCAAAGAGCTTTCCTGAAGTCGAAAGGGCAATCCACCGGCGCACCAATTAGCCGTCCAAAAGCCTCAGCATGACCTTATGACAACTGAGGAGTAGAATATCACCGTAGGAAACTCACGATTGTCCTTAACAAACAGACCGGCCTTAGGAGACGCCCTAGCCCTGATGGGGCGCGACACTGAGCTGGACGCCGAACACCGGGTAAGATTACGAATCTAGTACTTGCGTCGCGGATCCGCGATACAATACCTAGTTCGGCATCTACCTTGTTTCCAGGGAACCCAGATTGAAAGTGACCGTCTAATCCAACCGAACATTGGGTCAAAGTAGTTATGAAGCAGAAGTTTCTCTATCTCGGGCTGTTCACATTACTGATTGTCCTTATTCTGGCTGGCCTGTGGATGCAGCATCGCGCTTTTCGCCTGGCACCTTCTCATCCTGTCGTTTCGCGTTCGACCGAAGAAGATAGAGTTGCCGAAGCGCTGTTCCGCCATCTGCTCCAAGAGCATCAAGGCTTAGAGGTGTACTTCCTCTCGCGAGGTGGAGTCGATCCTAGCGACGATTTCATGCGACGTTTTCAGGGTGAAAGGCCCCTCATCAAAAAGAGATCACTTAGCGTGCGCGGCAAGTATCACAGCATTCTTGATAAGGAATCCGGCGCAATCGCAGGCATCGTTAGTGTGGGAAGTATAAAATGGATCACCGATGCTGAAGTGGAGGTTGGGGGCGGCTTCGTAGATGGCGAAATCATAGAATACCGGTATCGAATGGTTCGTAATGATGCGGGTTGGAGTGTCAGTAGCAAAGAGTTTGTTATGGAGAGTTAATCGTTCCTGCGCCCGCCGATGCCGAACAAAGCCTTGCAGCTGACGGCGCGATAGCATGCTTCTCAAGTAATCTCTTACCTTCAGCTTGAATGGTGATCGCGCGCCGCAGCTGAAGGCCGTCGTTCGGTGCTTGCCTCTTGTGTTACGGTCACAACCCTTAAAAGGAGAGAAGATGAAACAACTTCCTACGTTGGCTCTGGTTGGCGGGATATGGCTGACAATGGTTCTTGGCTGCACATTACCTAAAGAGAATTCAAACAGTCCCTCTTCCCCAGCGCAAAATAGCAACGTATCCTCTCCTCAGAATGCGAATACAGTTTCAATTCCCACGCCGCAAAGTTCTCCAGCTAAAACAGCATCAACCCCTAGCGCTCCTTCTTTCACCCCTGGAGTTACGATGGCGAATTATACTCGGCTCAAGACCGGCATGACCTATCCTCAGGTTGTAGAGATTCTGGGGAAAGAAGGAACAGAGTTGAGTAGTAATGAAATTGGCGGATACAGAACTGTCATGTACCAATGGGAAGGCGAAGGCTTCGCGGCAAACATGAATGCGATGTTTCAAAACGGCAAAATGATTCAGAAGGCCCAATTCGGTTTGAAGTAGCATCTATCATCCACGCCGCACCGAACTGATATATGAAAGGGCGCCCCTGAAGTGGTAGCTTTGAGTTGTTCTGACTCTAAGTTTTCCACAGATAAGGAGAGCCCGATGCGAAAGTACTACGTTGGAATGGATGTCCACAAGTTAAGCATCGCGATTGCGGTGCTGGATGCGCACGGCAAACTGGTAAGTCGCACTGTAATCGAAACGACGACGGAGGCGGTGCGAGATTTCTTCCGGAATCTGCGGGGAGAAATACATCTCACTTTCGAAGAAGGCAACCACGCGGCCTGGCTCTACGACATCGTCGAACCACTGGTCAAACGAGTGGTGGCCTGTAACCCAAAGCACAATCGAATCGAGGGCAGCCGCAACGATCGCGTGGACGCGGTG
>JANNJZ010000049.1:0-1669 GCA_031396065.1 Pyrinomonadaceae bacterium
ACGGAGCGATTGCGGACTATACTAATGCCATCAAGTATGATCCTTCCCTGGCGGAGGCCTATGAAAATCGCGGGTCTGTGCGAGGGCCTAAAGGCGACCTTCAGGGAGCTATAAGTGACTACAAGAAAGCTATCGAGGTCAAACCAAGTTTCTCGCATGGTTACAATTCACTTGCCTGGCTGTTGGCCACGAACTCGAAGCCCGCGATCCGCGATGGAAAAAGCGCCGTCGCCTATGCCCGCAAAGCGGCGGAATTAACGGACTGGCAGGATGCGGAAGTCCTCGATACCCTGGCCGCTGCTTTTGCTGAGGACGGCAACTTCGAAGAAGCTATTAAATGGGAAACAAAAGCTTTGACGTTTGCGGAGTTTGCCAAAAGCCAGGGAAAGGAAGCGCGACAGCGGCTGAAACTCTATACTGCACGAAAGCCCTATCGCGAAAAGTAAAACAGAGCATTCTTGTACGCGATTGTTTATCTGTTATTCTTCTGTTACTGAGCCGAGAATGTGGATCGGATAGGAAGGAATACCCGTCTTACTTTGATAAGTTATCAGACTTCGGGCTCCGCACAACGTAGTGCCGGTGAACCCCGCCAGGCCGGGACCGGAGCAACGGTAGCCAGGCGCGCGTGTGTTGCGGGTAAGTCCGGAGTCTGGCCAAATCTGGTCAATGGTGAATAGTAAATAGTGAATGGGCGACTGCGTTCTCATTCTCGTCTATTCACCATTTACCATTTACTATTCACCGCTCGTATGACCTACCAGGTAATCGCACGCAAATGGCGCCCGCAGACTTTTGACGAAGTCACCGGGCAGGAGCCCATCACACGCACACTGCGCAACGCGATCGATCATCAAAGGCTCCATCACGCTTATCTCTTTTCCGGCGCGCGCGGAGTTGGCAAAACAACAACCGCGCGTCTACTCGCCAAAGCACTCAATTGCCACAAGTCTCAACTCCCGACTGCCAGTCCATGTCGCATGGACGACCCCGAAGCATGTCCTTCATGCTGCGAGATCACTGAAGGCCGATCAATCGACGTGCAGGAGATCGACGCGGCGTCGCACACCGGGGTGGGCAATGTACGCGATTCAATTATCGAAACCATCGGTTTCGCTCCGGCGCGTGATCGTTACAAAGTCTTCATCATCGATGAAGTTCACATGCTCTCGACGCCCGCATTTAACGCCCTGCTGAAGACATTGGAAGAACCGCCAGCGAAGGTTGTCTTCATTATGGCGACTACCGAGCGCCACAAGGTGCCGGAAACGATCTTGTCTCGCTGCCAGCAGTTTGAGTTTCGCACTATCGCCACGGTCAGGATTCTCGAGCGACTGCGGCTGATTGCCGACGCGGAAAAGATCACCATCCCCGAGGAAGCGCTGCGGGAAATTGCCCGCTCCGGTGAAGGCTCGATGCGCGACGCGCAGTCGGCTTTTGATCAGGTGATCAGCTTCGCCGGGACGAAAATCGAGAAGGAAGACGTGGAGATGGCCCTTGGCGTGGCCGGCGCCGACACGCTGATCCAGGTGGTGAATGGAATTGCACTGCACCAACCGGCCGAAGCGCTCGCCGTGGTCGACGATGTGGTGATGCGCGGTCACGATCTCAGAAACTTCTGTCGCGACCTGCTGGCCCACTTTCGTGATCTGCTGGTTACCAAAGTTTC
>JANNJZ010000071.1:0-9392 GCA_031396065.1 Pyrinomonadaceae bacterium
GGCAGCGAAGTTTATTTTTTAACTTGTCCGATACACTTTAGGAAGCTCTGATTAAGTATCTTCGGCGCGTAGCGTCGGCATGAATTTAGCCCGGCCTTTCAAGGCCGGGACAGGCGGATTGAATACCTCGTCGCGTAGCGACGATTGAACCGAGCGCCAATGTCCAACGTCGCTACGCGACGCGAACACCCGTTGATCTTTCCCCGGCCACGCCACCCCACTCGGGCTGCCCGAGCGGGGACCCCGGTTGAAACGCCGGGCTACATTCATGCCGACACTACGCGTCGAAGACCAAAGACCAAAGACCCAAGACCTAAGACCTAAGACCAAACTTCTAATTCGATTCCAGGAGCGTAACTATAGCGCTAAGGTAGGTCATGACACCCGGCGAACAATGGCAACAGGTTCAGGAGTTGTTTCATTCTGCGCTCGAAAGAGAGCCGCGGGATCGTTTCGTCTTTCTCGATGATGCTTGTGGCGGGAACGCAGCGTTGCGGAAGGAGGTCGCGCGGCTGATCTCCGCCCACGAAACGGAAGACCACTTCATTGATGCGCCTGCCTATGTAGCCGCGGCTGACGTGTTGGCTGCCGATCCAGATCGTCAGGAGCTAAAACCCGGACAGAACTTAAATCATTATCAGATTCGCTCGGTGCTCGGCGCCGGCGGAATGGGCAAGGTTTATCTCGCCGAGGATACCAAACTAAAACGTAACGTCGCGCTCAAATTATTGCCCAGTGGCCTCGGCAATGAGGAGGGGCGCAGACGCTTATTACGTGAAGCACAAGCCGCGGCGGCGCTCGATCACCCAAACATCTGCGCCATTTATGAAGTCGATGAAGCCAGGGACCACAGTTACATCGCGATGCAATATGTGGAAGGTGAAACCCTGGAGGTGCGAATGGCCAAAGGAAAGCTTTCGCTTGACGATACGTTGAATATCTCAGCGCAGGTCGCCGCCGCGCTGGCTGAAGCGCACGCTCGCCATATCGTTCACCGCGACATCAAGCCTTCGAACATCATGCTGGCGAATCGCGGGCAGGTCAAAGTACTTGATTTCGGTCTGGCGAAAACCTCAAAAGCCACCTCAATAGAACCAAATAAAGCCGAAAGGACCCTGACTGCACCGGGCATGATACTTGGCACGGTGCCTTATATGTCGCCCGAACAACTTCGCGGCGAGACCGTTGATGTACGCAGCGACATATTTAGTTTCGGCGTGGTGATCTATGAGATGTTGAGTGGCCGGCCGGCTTTCCAGCGCACCACCGACGCAGAAACAATTGGAGCGATTCTGCATGAACAGCCGCCTGAACTCTCGTCCATCGATCCGAACCTGCCTGAAGCGCTGGCAGAAGTCGTGAGGAAGTGTCTGGCAAAGGACGTAGAGCAGCGGTACCAAACTGTCGAGCAAGTCGTTGACGATTTGAACGTTTCGCGAAGCGGCAACCTGGCGGCCGTTGGGAGTCGCGCCAAGTCAGTACTCAGTAATCAGTACTCACCACTCAGCACTGCTCATAGAAAGGCGGCCTCCGCTGAGGTCGCAAAGCCACGCGTGACGACGAGCATTGAATACCTGGTAAACGAGGTCAAAGGTCTTAGACGGAGCGCCGTTCTTGCGACGGCGGTTGTGGTCATCCTGGCCGTAGTCTTCGGATACTATTATTACTCTGCTAAAGGTGGCGAGGCGATAGACTCGGTTGCCGTCCTGCCATTCGTCAACGTCAACAACGATCCCAACGCCGAATATCTCAGCGATGGGCTCAGCGACAGCCTCATCAACTGCCTTTCGCAGTTGCCGAATCTAAAAAAAGTTATCTCTCTTAATTCGGTATTGCCTTACAAAGGGAAGCAGATAGATCCACACGCGGTCGGGCGCGAGCTAAACGTCGGGGCCGTGCTCACGGGCCGGGTTACTCTGCGCGGCGACGAGGTTTTGGTCAGCACCGAGCTGGTTGACGTGAAGGACAACAGGCGCCTCTGGGGCAGGCAGTACAGCCACAAGCTGGCCGACGTTTTTAAACTTCGGGGTGAAATCGCGCAAGACATCTCGGAAAAGTTGCGCCTGAAGCTGAGTGGCGAAGAAAAGGAGCGGCTGACCAGGCCCAGTACCGAGAATTCGGAAGCCTACCAACTTTACCTGCAAGGCCGCTACTACTGGTGGAAAAATACCGACGAGGCGAACCTTAAAAGCGGCGAGTATTTTCAGCAGGCGATCGTAAAAGATCCTAACTTCGCGCTGGCTTATGTCGGGCTGGCAAACTATTACATGGTGATGGCCGGCTTTGGCAGCATGCCGTCGAATGAAGCCTGGCCGAAAGCGGAGGCGGCGGCGGTCAAGGCGTTAGCAATTGATGAAAGGATCCCTGGTGCTCACCGTGCGTTGGGGTCGGTCAAGATGTGGTACGACTGGGACTGGCCGGGCGCCGAACGAGAACTCAAGCGCGCGATTGAGTTGAACGACCCGGATGGTGACAATCGCGGTTTGTATAATCGCATCCTGGAAGTGACGGGAAGGTTTGATGAAGCCATGGCCGACGCGAGCGCTGATTGGAATCAAACACCGGGTTCAAGGCTCGCAAGGGAGACACGTTTGCCAAAGCTCTTGTATCTTGCCGGACGTTACACCGAAGCGCTTGAAGAATGGCGGAAAGTACTCGAGAAAGGAACTGGTCGCAGGGAGATGGCGCACCTAAACATCGGAGAGATTTACGCGAAGCAGGGAAGACACGAGGAGGCGCTCGCCGAGATGCTTGAGGTGAGACCTCGCATCCGCTATCCCAGAGAGCTGGCGAGGATTGGCTATGTTTACGCAGTCGCGGGTAAAAGAGACGAGGCGATCAATATACTCGAAGAAATGAAGGGCTTAGCCGGCGAGCGTCACAACCTGGGGACACACATCGCCGCCATCTACGCGGCGCTGGGGAATAAAGATGAGGCACTGGCGTGGCTGAAAAGAGCTTGTGACGAGCACGAACAGGGCGTGGTTGATCTCAAGGTAGACCCCCGCTTCGACGCGCTCCGCTCAGACCCAAGGTTCATGGACTTGCTCCGGCGTGTGAAGCTCGCCGCGTAACCCACGGCGGTTCCATATGATGGTTGCGAGAACTGCCACCGCGTTACTTTGGTTTGGTTGGCTGCTGGCCTTCGGCACGCCGTCCGCTTTCGGCCAAAGTCAGACGACCGGCCGCATTCTCGGAACGGTCCGAGACCCGAACGGCGCCGTCATCGTCGGGGCCGAAGTGACCGTCACCAGCCTCGCCACTGCTGATGAGCGGAAAGATACAACCGACACCGAAGGCAACTTCGCCGTGCTGCTGCTTTCACCCGGCACGTACCGTGTGAGAGTCGTGGCCAGCGGGTTCAACCCGGCTCTCTTCGATGCGGTCCGGGTAGTTATCACAGAAACTACGACACGCAACGCCCAGCTTGCGGTCGCGGGAGTAATTGATTCGGTAGTGGTGCGTGACGCGCCGCTCATCCGATCGGATGGCCCACAACTTGGCCGCGTCGTCGACTCGCGCGCGGTTGCGGAGCTGCCTCTCGCCACCCGCAACTTTACGCAGATTCTCGCGCTCTCGAGTGGCACTTCCGTCGCTCTCCCCGACAACACGGCCCTGGGCCGCAACTCGCAAAGCGTCTCGGTCAACGGCGCGCGCCCCACGCAGAACAATTTCGAAATTAACGGCATTGACGCCAATAGCCTGAGCCAGAACAACGCGATATCGGTAGCCGTGCCCGCGCCGGAGACGATTCAGGAATTCAAGATCCAGACCTCGCTCTACGACGCGACGTTCGGGCGGGGCGCAGGTGGCAGTGTTCAGGCGGTCACGCGCAGCGGTACGAACGAGTTTCACGGCGCCGCCTACGAATACTTCCGCGACGACGCCTTTAACGCTAATAACCCGTTCCTGAAAGCGGCTGGCGTGCAGCGGCCCGTCCTCAAGCGCAGCGTCTTCGGCGGGCTGCTCGGCGGTCCCGTCAAAAGCGACAAAGCTTTCTTTTTCGGTTCCTATCAGGGGACCCGCGAAAGCAACGGCGCCTCGGACAATAGTTTGACCTCCAGCATTCTCATCGCGCGGGGTTTAACCGACGATCGTTCACAACAGACCCTGCTCGCAACCTTCAGACCGAGGTTTCAGAACAACCTGCCCGCGCCCTTCATCCACCCGGTGGCGCTGGCTCTCCTGAACGCAAAACTGCCCGATGGTCAATTCCTGATCCCCACGCCTCAGGCCGACGGCCGTTACTCAGGCTCGGCCATCTCTACTTACCGCGAGGATCAATTCAACGCGAACGTTGATTACCGCGCCGGCGAGAACGACTGGCTGGCGGTGAAGTTCTTCTTCTCGAATGCGCCGCAATTCGCTGCGCTCGCCGCAGCCTCCGCAGCCAACGTCCCAGGCTTCGGAGCAGACCAGAAGAATGACAACCGGGTGTTCTCGGTTCAGAACATCCACACCTTCGGCGCGAGGACAGTCAACGAAGCGCGCGCCGGCTACAGTCTCGTCTACTCGGACAGCTTCGGGCGACACCCTGTGAAGGACTCGGACGTAGGAATCAGGCGGTCGAACTCCGACGCTTATCCGGGGCTGGGGATTATTCGCATCGGCGCGGCCGCGTTGGGCATCGGCAGTACCGAGACTAACGCGCTGACCATCGGCAATGCCGGCACTTTCGTAGACGTTAAGCAAGACAACTCCGCGTTTACGCTGGTTGACATTCTCTCCCTCACCAGGGGGCGTCACAGCTTCCGCACGGGCGGCGGGATTATCTTTTACCGGACTAATGTGACGACGAATATTAACCGGCGCGGCCAGATAGTCTTCCAGAGCTTCAACAATTTCCTGCTCGGTCTGGCTACCAGCTCGCTGAATGGAGAGGGCATCAACACACGCTTCATGCGCGCGGCTGACTACAGCCTCTTTCTTCAGGACGATTGGAAGTTATCGCAGAAGCTGACCCTCAATCTCGGCTTGCGCTACGAACTGAACCTTCCGCCTTTCGAGACGCGGGGCGTGCTGGCGACTTTCGACCCGGCGCTTTATCAACCGAGGATGGAGGTGGACGCGAGCGGCAACCCCGTCGGCCCGCCCGCTGGGGGGTTTGTGCAGGCAGGGAATGTGATCCCGCAATACGACCTGGCCGAGGTGCCGAACGTCGGCAAGCGCGTCTTCACGAGTGTTGACCCGAATAACCTTGGACCTCGAGTAGGCTTTGCCTACTCGCCTTTTGATTCGGGGCGCCTGACGCTGCGCGGCGGCTACGGCATCTTCTATTCGCGTCCCGCCACAAATCACATAACCAACACGATTAACGCTCCGCCGACCTACGCCTTTCGCCGGAGTCCGGCGGGCGCGCTGGTTCGTTTGGAAGACCCTTTCGTCCCGCTGCCATCGCAAGATCAATTCCCCGCGTTCGTCCCCGGCGTCGCCCTTAGCAGCAGTTCGTTTGATCGCCGTCTGCGCACGCCTTACTTTCATCAGTACAACGCCAGTCTTCAGTATGCGCTCTCGCAGGACCTGCTGCTCGAAGTCGCATACGTCGGCTCCCGCGGGCACAACCTCTTCCGCAACGTCCGTATCAACCAGGCGCGGCTTGCCAGCACGCAACAGCCGATTGTCAATGCCGTGACCGGACAAGTAATTACCAACAACACGCCCGCCAACGCCACGCTGCGAGCGCCATATCAGGGCGCCGACATCATCGGATTTCAACAGTTTCAGTACACCGCTGAGTCGGCTTATAACTCGCTGCAGATGAGCCTGACCAGGCGGCTCTCCAAAGGGCTGCAACTGCTCGCCTCATATACCTACGCGAAGTCGCTCGACAATGCCTCAGGCCAGGGAGCGCTTGATACGACGACCATTCTGGGCAACCAGTTGGACTCGAAGGCCAACCGTGGGGTCTCCGACTTCGACCTCACGCACCGGTTCGTCCTGAGCTATCTGTGGGACTTGCCGCGGCCGCCTTTCGCGCGAAGGTCAACGGCCGGGCGGTTGCTGCTGTCCGGATGGCAGGTGACGGGCATCATAACCGCAATGTCAGGTCAGCCGTTTGACATCGTGGACTCCGCCGCGGGCTCCTTCTATTTTGGCGCAAACAGCGGACTCGCGCGGCCCAACTGGGCTCCCGGCGCGACGCGCAACACGGCGACCAGTAACGTCCCGCCCGGATATTTTTTCAACCCATTCGCTTTTGTTCGGCCCGTCGTCCAAGCTGGCCAACTGATCCCAACCTCGAACGGAACAGCCAGCGCGGGCGTGACCGGAACTGACTTCGGCAATGTCGGCCGCAACGTCCTGCGCGGTCCGCGCCAAACAAACGTAGACTTCTCGATCATCAGGCGCTTTCCGTTGGGTGAATTCAGGAACATCGAGTTCCGTGCCGAATTCTTCAATATCTTCAATCACGTCAACTTCGCCAATCCGATCAGTAATCTCAACGCCGCATTTTCTGATCAGAACACCGGACAAATTATTAGTCCCAACGATTTCGGGCGCATCATCGCGACGAGTAACAACCCGCGGCTCATTCAATTCGCGCTGAAGCTCAACTTCTGAGAGTTACGAATGAGCGAGCTAGCGAGATCATTCCGTCCGGCGAAGAAGAAAAAACTCCCCGTCGTGCTCGTGATTCACGAATACCATGGACTCAATCCGTGGACGGGAAGAAGATCACAGAATTGCCGGGCCATGAATAGTCTTTCAGCTTCTTAAGGGTACCGGAGGAGATCGAGTTGATCGTCTTACCAACCTTCCGGGAGTAACCGCTAACAAAATGTTCGACCATTAACTGGATGTCTTCTTTCCGTTGGCGAAGCGGAGGCACCGTGAGTGGAAACACATTGAGGCGGTACCAGAGATCTTCGCGAAACGTGCCCTTATCCACCTCGCCCTTCAAGTTGCGGTTCGTGGCCGCCAGAATTCTGACGTCGACCTTAAGTGTCTTGGTTCCCCCCAGCCGTCCTTATCTTTCGGCGCACGGATCGGAACCTGATTGAGCGTAAGGTGAGGGCTTTCGGATAGAGAATGCTTCGAAGTCATTGACGAACTACAAGGGTCACCCTGACTTCGAGTTGAACAACTCGCCGAGCGAAGTCAACCTCATACGAATCCAGCAGCGATGCAGATACAAGGAACAGGCGAAAATCTACACTTCAATTCAATGCTAAACAATCCGTAGAAATACTGGGTCCTTTGCTGCCGCCAGAGTATTATCACAGCCACTCGGAAACAACTGGCATTTATTACGGGCGCTGGGCGAGGGTAGATCAATTCTGCGAAGCTTTGGTGAAGTCGTTATCGACCAGCAACGTTCGTTTAAGTCAGAGATCCGCAACTGGGTGGTGCTCCGGTACACCTCATCAGAGCGTCTTAAACTGTATCGGACAGTGGACCAGGCAAACTCAATATGAATAGTGACACCAACTCATTCAATCCGCGCGCATCGTCATCATCAAATCTGCCAACCAGCGGACTATCGAGATCGAGCACACCAATCAGCTGCTGGTCCTTGATCATCGGGACTACAATTTCAGAATTTGATTCGCTGTCGCAGGCGATGTGGCCGGGAAACTCGTGGACATTGTCCACCAGGATGGTCTGTCGCCGCGCGGCGGCGGTGCCACAAACACCCTTCCCCATCTCAATCCGCACACATGCTGGTTTCCCCTGAAATGGACCAAGCACCAGCTCGCCCTCTTTCAGCAAATAGCAGCCTGCCCAGTTCAGATCCGGAAGCGAATGATAGAGCAGCGCCGAGAAGTTGGCAGCATTGGCTATGAAGTCGCGCTCGCCTTCCAGCAGACTGCGAAGCTGCGATTCCAAAGTTGCATAGAGCTCAGGCTTAGGAGTGGTTTCTGTTATTGAGATTTCGAAGGTCATGTTAGCAATCACTCTACTCGAATACTGGGACGGCGGGCGCCCTCGCCCGCAACGGTCAGAAGCACAAACATTTCCTTACAAAATGACTTCTACGGAACAGTGCGGGCGAGGGCGCCCGCGGTCCGACAAACGCAGTTCACATTTTCTGACAGGCGCCGGGAAACAACATTGCGCCGCCCGCTCGCTTCTGATCCTCTTACAGCCGATTCTCATTTCTTGGCGACCTTTGCGTCTTGGCGCCTCGGCGGTTTGTCATTCTTCCGGAACGTGAGCCGACGGCCGGATGCTAATCACCACCGACTTCGAAACCGGCGTATTGCTTTTGTCGGCTACGCTCCGCACGGCCACCAACACATTCGTCTCCGGAAAGTAAGTGGCCGCGCAACGGCGCGGAATGCTGTAGGGCACCACCACGAAATGCTGGGCGACGCGCTCTTCACCTTCAAAATGGCTGGTCAGATCCACTTTCTGTCCGGCGCTCAGATTCGACTCTTCAATATCATCTTCGTTGAGAAACACTACCCGTCGTCCGTTGTAAATCCCGCGATACCGATCATCCAGACCATAGATCGAGGTATTGAATTGATCGTGGCTGCGGATGGTCATCATCAAAAACTGGTTCGGCTTGAGATCATGTTTCGGCAACCCGTGAACTGTAAAAACCGCCCGGCCGCTGGGAGTTTTAAATATTCGCTCGGCCACCGGACTCGGCAAATGGAAGCCGCCGGGTCGCCGCACCCGAGAGTTATAATCCTCAAACCCGGGCACCACTCGCGCAATATGGTGCCTGATACGGTCATAGTCGGCTGTCATTCCCTCCCAATCTACTGCACTGGGCTCGCCCACGCGAGCACCCTGAGCGGTGCCTGCGCTTCCATTTGCACCATCGGCAAATGTCGCGGCCGCCAGCCTGGCAACGATCGCCGGCTCACTCAGAAGATCATCTGACGCCGGGGCCAAAGACCCGCGTGAAGTCTGAACCACAGCCATCGAATTTTCCGTGGTCACAAACTGTGGACCACTGCGCTGGAGGTCGATTTCCGTTCGTCCCAGACATGGCAGAATCAACGCTTGTTCACCGGTGATCACATGTCCGCGATTTAGTTTTGTTGAGACGTGCGCGGTCAAGCGGCAACGCCGCAGGGCTGCGGCTGTGTACTCCGTGTCTGGCGTGGCCGAAAGAAAGTTTCCGCCCAGGGCAAAGAAAACGCGAGCTTGGCCACCATGCATCGCCTGGATAGCGTTCACCGTATCGTAGCCATGGCGGCGCGGCGGTTCGAAATTAAACTCGGCCCCCAAACTGTCAAGGAAAACATTTGTCGGGCGTTCCCAGATGCCCATCGTACGATCACCCTGGACGTTGCTATGGCCGCGCACCGGACAAAGACCGGCGCCAGGTTTTCCCAGCTGGCCGCGCAGTAACATCAGATTCACGATCTCCTGAATGTTGGCTACAGCGTTTTTGTGCTGCGTCAGGCCCATGGCCCAACAGAAAATGGTGCGCTCCG
>JANNJZ010000072.1:0-2560 GCA_031396065.1 Pyrinomonadaceae bacterium
TGTAGTGCGCGCCTTCGCGGATGTTTCTTCCGAGATTGATCCGCCATAGCAACGTACCATCGAGCTTATAGGCCTCGAGCACCGGCTCGGTAGTCAGCCCCGGTTGCGAATTGTCGCGACCTCTGCCAACCTGATGAACGACCAACTCATACTCGCCATCACCATCGAGATCGCCGACCGAACCGTCGTTGGGACTGTAACCCTCCGGTGTCTGCAGCGGCACGGAAAGATATTGGCGCACCGGTGCGTTCGCCGGAAGCGTGAACCGAGCGCTTGCTACCTGCTCACGGCCATTCAGCACCGGACGCACGAAATACGAATTTGCCTTAGTCACATCAGCCTGAGTGTCCATGTAGCTCGTGGCGTTGACGACCGGCGTAGCGTTGACTCTTATCGGCTTGCCAACGCCGGTAGCTCGATACACGTTGAAGGCAATAGTCTCCGGGTCTGTACCCAACATTCGCCAGCCGACAAAGACCTTCCCTGGCTCGAAGTGAATCGCCACCACTCCGCGGCCAAGTTTTTCAAGTTGCCGTCGTGCGGCGGGTTTGGGCGCGGATGAACTTGCCCAACCAGTTGGGAACACTTGAGACTGGGTGCGGGAAGGGATGAGGGGGAAACCTATGATGGCAATCGCGGCAAGCCCCGCCACCATGGTTCGCGTTCGTATGAACATGCTGCTCTAGGAATCTTGTCGGCAAAAAGAATTAGCGCCTGAGTCAAGTTTCAGGCAGCGAGTTTGGCGTCGCGACACCATTGTTGAATGGCCTCCGTAGCTTTGTCGAAATGACTGCGCAGACGAGTATCGCCTGGCGGTTCAGCCGAAACGATCTGAGACAGGCCGGGGCGCAACACGGAAACATAAGTTCTGGTATAGAAGAGCGCAATGCGCAACCCGAAAGGCGTTACTCGATAGCGATGTTTCCGCGGCAGGCGTTCGATGAAGCCGTGCAAGCGCAGACGCCGCAGTTGGTAAGTCATTCTCCCCTGGGTGATGGTGCTGGGATCGAGGCCCAGTAGTAGAGCGAGTCGCTCTTTCAATTCTTTCTGCTTAAACCCGGGAGAGAGGATGCTCAAAACGAGCAGCGCCTGTAACAGAGCTTGCACAGTGTCATCGCCAAAGCGCAGGGCCGAGGCCCGTTGACCGTCAACTGCCACCGGATTTTGCAATTGCTGAAAAGTTGTTGCCCCCACGTGGCAATCGTGGCTCAGTTGTTGGACGTCAAGCAGACGTCGGTTGGCAGCGAAGCCGACCTCCCGCAAGGCGGGTAGGTTCTTGAGCCGTTTACCAATGCAGAAGTCTCTGGTGTCGTTGACGGTGGTCTCGGTGCGCAAGGCGCGGCCTTCTTTGTGATACTGCTTGATCTTTGAATGTTTGTAGTCAACATGCAGCGAGGGCGTCACCCCTTCGGTGATCACCCGCGTGCGAAAGCGCCCTGGCGTTCTCTTAGTTACGCGGCGGTTGAAGATCAACTGCACTTGGCCGGGATTGCCGAGGTCGAGATTCTCATGGATCACTTCCTCGAAGAAGGCCCGGCCAGTGAGCGGTCGGTCCAACACCTGCGTCAAAGAGAACTCGGCTTGCAGGATCGAGATATCGTAAAGCCAACCGGCCTGTCGATCTGTTTTAGTGAAAGGATGCGGCAGCAGGCGCAACCATTTGCGTAGCAAGTGATCGATCTTCTCCGCCGACAGTCCGTCGCAGATGCGTTGCAAGCGGCGCGCGTCCGCACAGGAGAGAAAGCCATTGTCGAGCGGCTGAAACTCAATGTCTTTTTGCTTCAGCTGCTGCTTGGCATACTCGTGGCCGTTGAGGCAGAGCTTGGCGTTGTAAGGAAAGTAGGAACAGAACTTGAGGAAGAAGGGACCGAAGTCGCGATCCTGAGCATAGATGTAATAGTGGTTAACCATGGCCGTCGAGCGCACCTGCCAGGGATAAGTCGCGCCGCTCTGTTGGTGGTAACGCTTCTCAGTGCGCCAGACCGTCGCTTTCTCCTGGGCCTTGCCGATGAAGACCACGCCTTCATCTTTGTTGAACTTGGCGCGGTAGCCGGCGGCGATATCGTCCTTGCGCTGCCCTTTTTGAAAGGTGACCACGGGAATCCTCTCAGTTTTGGCAAAAGACTCGAGGCGGGCCACAAACGTCCGGGTCATCTCCGCCATCAAGACCGACGAAGCAAAAGCCTGACCCCGATGGTGGCGAAAGAACCCCACCACCCCAAGGTCTCGCTGCAGTTGTGGCTGATAGATGTTCAGGTACATGCGGTCGATGCTCTCAACTTCCAGCGTCACGTGTTCGCGGATGATCTCAGAAACGTTTCGTGATAAGTTCATGTTTGGCTCCGGCTGACATAGGTCTGAACAAGACCACCTGACCGCATCGCGGTCCATATAGAGCGCGATTTTATCGCACTCAGATCAGCCGGAGCTCTTCATTTTCAAATCACGCATACAACTTGTCGGTCTGAGGCTTTAGCCTCGCTAGACGGTTCCGTAGTAGTGAACGAATGGTAGACAGAACCGGTCCGTAAGTCTTGGGAAATTTCTCCCCAATTTTTCC
>JANNJZ010000078.1:0-2876 GCA_031396065.1 Pyrinomonadaceae bacterium
CGAAGACCAACGGCAGTGAAACCCATGGGAAAGCGTTGTGCTTCTCGGAGGCGACTGGGAAAGAAGCTGTGGGGGTCAACTTGTTGGCCACAGAAACCTTTTAATCCCGCAATCGGCTTTTGGGGAGCGAAAACGACAGGAATATGCGCCGTCAACTCTCTCGGCGGTTATGTTGTTCGTCCATTTCCTCACCTAGGTTGCTCGAATGTGGTCTGTAATTGATTCATCGCGCCGCGCGCGTAAAAGGGTCGGTTCGGCACTTCTCCACTTCGCTCTTGCGGCATGCCTTTGATCGGCTACTGTCCGCCGCATAGCACGCAAACTCCGAATCCAATACTCCGGCGCAATACCTCTCCAACCTGCTGACACTGAAGCGGGAATCGCACGCCTCCGACCAGAAGGAATTCGATGTGTGATTCACCATGGAAAAGGGCGGCAATGTGGACAGGTGGAGAACTGATAGACATTAAGGGCGCTGGCGAAGTCGGCCGCCTCTCGGTAAAAGAGTTGTCGTTCGTAGAAGGTCAATGAACAACAACACTCAACGGAAAGGCGACCGATGAAAAAGGTAGTGGCTGGAATGGATCTGCATAGCAATAACGTAGTGATCGGCATCATGGATAGCGATGGCAAGCGGCTGGCCAACCGGAAGCTGCCGTGCGAGCTCACGGAGGTCGTGAAGTTCCTGGCGCCATTCAAGAAGCGACTGGAGCAGGTGGCGGTGGAATCCACCTACAACTGGTATTGGCTGGTGGACGGGCTGCGAGCGCTCAAATATCCCGTGGTGCTGGCCAACCCCGCGGGAATGCAACAGTACAGCGGGATCAAGCACGCGGACGATACGAATGACGCGTTCTTTTTGGCGGAGCTGCTGCGGCTGAAGATTCTGCCCACCGGCCACATCTACGATGCGCAACTGCGACCGGTGCGCGATGTGCTGCGGAGGCGCCTGCTGTTGGTCCATCAACGGACGGCGCTGATGCTCAGTTTCAAGAGCCTCTATACGCGCACCACCGGCCGGGAGATGACTCTGAGCGAACTCAAGGGCTTGGAGGTCAAAGAGGCTCAAGCGCTTTACACTCATCCGGCCAACCAATTGATTAGCGGACTGCAAATTCAGCAGATTGATTGCTTGAGCGAAAGCATCGGGAAAATCGAGAAACTGGTGCTGGCTTCGGCGCGGGAGTTGCCGCTTTATTCCAAGCTGCTGACGCTGCCGGGAGTGGGAAAGATTTTGGCGATGACGATTACCCTGGAGGTGGGCGACATCAAACGCTTCGCGCACGCGGGTAATTTTGCCAGCTATTGCCGAACAGTGGAGGCCCAACGCATTTCCAACAGCAAGCAGAAGGGAGAGAACAATTCCAAGTGCGGCAACAAGTATTTGGCCTGGGCGTTCGTGGAAGCAGCCAATTTTGCGCGGCGTTACGATGGGCAGTGCCGCAAATGGTTTGATCGCAAGGCCGCCAAAACGGGCAGCATCATCGCGACCAAAGCGCTGGCGTGCAAACTGGCCAAAGCGGCCTGGCATGTGATGAGCGCAGAAACCGATTACGATGCGAGTCGGGTCTTTGGCCAGGCGGCAACCAAGAAAATAAAAACGTGAACGTGAATTTGGAGCGCGACCGTCAGCCAGGAAAGGGGTTGGCTTTGAGCCCTGTGGACTGATTGGAGACGGTCGTGCTCCGCTAACTTAGCACCGCAATGAAACTGCTGGGAAACAATTTGCAGGCGATTCGACCGTGCCGTGAGTCAAAAACGGGTTGGACGCCAGCACAGTGAGCTGGCGAAACCAGAGCTCTTACAAACTGAATGAACACGGACCGGCACTGAACGTTTTCTGGTCCCGCTGAAGCGGGATGGGCGCACTAAGTTGATCGCAAGAAAGACGAAGAAAAAGACGGGAAGCTTTTAATAAAAAGCCTTTCCGATCCGGCGCTAGATCCAGATGGGTGACTGAACGGACCGCCTCAGCGAGAGCAGAAGACCGCAGATGAGCGTTCCGAATCGAGGCAGACGAAATGACGGGTTCGAGTGGCGCGTTGCAAACAAGCTTCTCGGCAGTGGTGAGTCAACCCCGAAGAAATGAAAAATTTAAGAATGGGGAACGGAAACTTTTTTACCTGTTGACACTCGCCCTAATGGGCGACCCCTTTAAGAAGTTGCGAGCATCCTAGCCTTGAGAAGATTTGCGCCGTTGAAACCCGCTTCTATTCTGTTCCAGTCGTGACCTAATCTTCATCTAACCTACCTTCGAGGCTGTCAACATCGTGGGACAAAGAACCTAGTTCGACCCATATGTTATCATAAAAGTTACTCGCAAATCGTACGAACGTGGACTCAGACAAGCGGCGGGTTACAGTTATCTTGCGGCATTGATACCTGCGCTCTGGGCGTGCTTTTGTTACCTCATAACGGCAATAGGCGTAATTCATCGTGAGCAGTGCGGCAACGGCTTTCAGCGCATTGCTAACGGTAGCTTCCCGAAAATAGAGATTCCTTTCATGCTTCACCCTATTATAGGAGTGCCACCAGTCGGGGTTTTCTTGTTTCGCCCAACTTTCCCAAGGAACGAACTCTAGCTCATAGCGTGGAACGTAGACCTTCAAGGAACTTAGTCGGTGTTTATCTTTTTCTTTTAGAATCATCGGCTTTATCGCTGAGCTAGGACCAGCGAGGTAAGTCTCGTTGTCCTCTGCTGTCCTGATGATTTTCCGATAATCGTCAATGTTTTTGGGTTTTGCCTTCGGGTCTAGTATGGCGCAAATGCACTTCGCCAGTGTATCGACTTCTGACGCCGCCGACAGGAGCAAGTGCGCAAGTTCGATGGAATATGTGTTAAAGTTCTCAGGACAAAACTCGATGTAACGGGATAC
>JANNJZ010000087.1:0-2352 GCA_031396065.1 Pyrinomonadaceae bacterium
CCGCAAAGTTCGCAAAGCAGAGCGAAAGTTTCGCGAGGCATCCAGCCAACCAACTCGGCGCGCTCATTTATGGAACAGACTTTTCTCCTGTTCGTGTAATATCATCATCTGCGAGTATCTCCGGAGGTAAAAATGATGAGACTAGTGATTACCCTGGTAATGCTGATCGCATGTACCTGCATCGCGATCAGTGCGCAAGAGCCAGACAGGGTTTCGTCTGCGAATCGACCGTCGGTCAACCGATTGCCGCTAACGCCGCCGGACTTTGCCTTCGGCCAATCTCAAACCAGGCGCCAAACGTTGCTTTCTTTGATCTCGAGTTGGAGATTTCCTGCCGGCCAGTCAACGAAATCCGACGTCATTGACAGTCCCTTTGTGGTTCAGAACGGCGCCGTGTATATGACCGTGAACGGTAAATACCTCATCCCCATGCCGGGCGGCGGAGCCAGTGGTTGCTTCAGTCTTGATTTACCTCAAAGGACAACAAATCTAAAGGAGTTTGTCCCCAGGATGGTAGCGCCCGAACCAGCTGTGGTGAAGCAGAATTAGGTCTAGTCCGGTGGTCGCTTAATGCCGATCCACAATGGATTTCAGGAGGCAGGCCGAGCCGCCTGCGTTCGCAGCCAGCGCTGCCCTTCCAAATCTGCATCGTCCCTCGCGTTTCTATTCTTTTTTCGTTACTCCGCTTCCGAAATTAGCTTGCGGGCGTAAGATAGCCCCATGCGATACCTGAACTTAATAACGCTGTCCAGCACACTGTGTCTCAGTGGCGTTCTAATCGCCCCTGCGCCGATTGGAAGACACGACCGTCCTCAAAGCCAAACCGTCGCACAGGAAAAGGCTGCCAGCCTGCGCAGTCAACTGAGTGAAGTGGAAGCCAAACAGGCTGAGCTGCAAACTCGTCTGCAACAATTGGAGGAGAATCTGAAGACGGAGAACATCGAGCACAGTCTCGCCGGAGTAGGCAGCATGCGTCCTGAGGACACGCGCGAGCAGAAACGTCGTCAATTGGAGATCGAACGAAACGGAGTAAAAGCTCAGCTCGACATTTTTGCCCGGAGCCACAGCCGGCTTGAGACTGCAATCGCGCAGGCCGATGCGGAGGCGTATCGTCAAAGCGCCGCGCCGGTGACTACCGCTCCGGCTCCTACGAGGGCTTCGACCGGTGGCCCGTCCAGCGAACAGACAAATGAGGTGACTACCCCTGTGAAGCCTCGACAAGTCCGGAGGAAAAAGAAAAAGAAGACGAAGCGCGCGCATCATAACCTGGCAATTGCAAAGAGGGACGGATAGGTCCAATAAGTCCTATTGGACCTATCGAGCATTGGCTCCGCTCTTAAACCGGCCCGCTTGTTTTCCGCTCGCTCTCCAAAAAGAATCCAGTCCTTTCCCTCCTCAAACGCGTCTGAAGATATATCCTGCTCGAAATCCATCCAGTGTGAATCGTCAAGCTGGGCGGTTTGAATCGAATGCCACTTACGCTGAAGACCCATCATTCCAGTATCTCGAGGGCAGTAGTAATTGCCTGGGCTCTGTTCGTTGTGTTCCTGATCCCGGTTCTGGTATCGGTTGAGGTCCAGGCTCAGGACGACAAAGCGCAGAATCCAACCGAAGTTATTAAAGTCTATTCCAACCTGGTTAGCGTCCCGGTCATCGTCAGCGATCGTAATGGCCGTTACATCTCCGGGTTAAAAGAAGAGGACTTCAAACTCTACGACAACAGCGCTCAGCAAAAGCTGGCCTACTTCGACGCAGCTGAAGCTCCGCTCAATGTGGCGCTACTGCTCGATACCAGCCGCAGCACTGAAGGGGTGATCGACGAAATTCGCAAAGCGGCCAAAGACTTTATCAAGGGTTTACGGCCGCACGATCGCGCGATGATCGTCAGCTTTGACTACGGCGTTCACAAACTCTCGTCCCTGACCAGCGATCGGAAGATTCTCGAACGGGCGATTAAGGACGCTCACGCTCCGGAATACTTCGGCACGTTGCTCAATGATGCTCTGTTTGACGTTATTGACCGCGATCTAAGGCCAGTCAATGGTCGCAAAGCGATCGTTTTGTTAACTGACGGCGAAGATGTGGGCAGCCGCGCTTCCGCGGACGAGGTGCTGTCATATGCGACTGAGTCGGATGCGATGATCTATTCCATCTACTACGAGCCATCTCCAGGGCGCGGACGCGATCGCCCCTTTCGGCGCAGGCGTGGAATATTTGGCGGCGCAATTCCGGGAAGGCAGGATAGATTTCCGCGGCAGGGTGGTCC
The DNA here is from genome assembly GCA_031396065.1 of Pyrinomonadaceae bacterium. Classification (GTDB taxonomy): domain Bacteria; phylum Acidobacteriota; class Blastocatellia; order Pyrinomonadales; family Pyrinomonadaceae; genus PSRF01. Next base: position 2,267 of record JANNJZ010000087.1, read on the forward strand.
AAGAGCACAGCAAAGACGGGATCGTCAGGAGCTCCGAGGTGAATTTGCGATCGAGTTTCTCACTCGCCTTTCGGAGGTTTCGGCTG
>JANNJZ010000106.1:0-7801 GCA_031396065.1 Pyrinomonadaceae bacterium
TCGGTGGCCGCACTTTTGGAATGGACGACGTTGCGCCAGAAGAGTCGGTGGCGGCCGGCTCGACCCAGCTCTGGGAGTTCGCGAATCTGACGAACTCGATGGGAATGCAGGCCGCCCATCCCATTCACATTCACGGCCGGCAGTTTCGCGTAGTCGCGCGGACGGGCGGAGACGTCAGCAACGCGCTCCGTGCAGGAATCGTTGATGCCGGGTGGAGGGACACGGTGCTGGTACTGCCCGGAGAGACCGTTCGCGTGCAAGTGACATTCACAACTCATCCAGGGCTCTACCTCTACCACTGCCATATCCTCGAGCACGAAGACATGGGGATGATGCGGAACTTCCAAGTGACCTAGCCGAAAACGGCGTAACTTTCGTCAACAATCTATGGAGAGGAAATAAGAATGCCCGTACTCCATCGTGAACGGCACCGTACACAACATATAGGCTGGCTCCGCGCAGCGGTTCTGGGCGCAAACGACGGTATTGTCTCAACCGCTAGCCTGGTTGTTGGGGTGGCTGCGTCAAATGCAACTCATACTGCGGTGTTGGTGGCAGGTGTCGCCGGCTTGGTTGCAGGAGCCATGTCCATGGCTGCGGGTGAGTATGTTTCGGTCAGCTCTCAGTCTGATACCGAGCGCGCAGACATCCAACGTGAACGAACGGAACTCGCTGCCAATGAACCTTACGAGCGAAAGGAGCTGGCAGCTATTTACGTAAAACGTGGGCTCGATTCGGCACTGGCAGATCAAGTCGCAGAACACTAATGGCGAAGGATGCGCTGGCAGCACATGCCCGCGATGAACTAGGCATCTCAGAAACCATAAGCGCCCGACCTGTTCAGGCGGCGCTTACTTCCGCCGTAACGTTTGCCGTTGGTGCCGCGCTGCCTTTACTCGTAGTTGTCGTCGCGCCTGCGACCAGCCTCGTGCTACTCGTTGCCGGAACTTCTCTATTCTTTCTCGCCCTTTTAGGCGCCTTGGCGGCTAATACGGGCGGTGCGCCCATCCTCAAAGGAATGGTTCGCGTCACATTCTGGGGGGCTCTGGCAATGGCAATAACCGCAGGAATTGGAGCCTGGTTTGGGACCGCTGTGTAAGAGTCTCTTAACGGAGGGGTTGGCAAAAACTCAACTGAATCCCTCTGAGGATGCGAGTCGTTGATCTTCTTCTTTCCCTCAAACGCCAACGGTCACTTTCGCTCGCTGCCCGCAACGACTGGCGTACCCTCCGTGTTGCTCCACTCGAAGAACGACCCGTCGTACATCACCACATCGTAGCCAAGATACTTGAGTGTGAAGTATGAGTGCGACGCCTGCCCGCCGGTGCGACAGTAAGCCACGACTGTACGACCCTTCGCCGCGCCTGCCTCTTCGTAGAGTCTGCGCAACTCCGCCGGAGATCGTAGCGCCGGATTCTCCTTGCTCATTACATTCTGCATCCAGAAGACATTTGCCGCGCCAGGAATGTGGCCGCCGCGCGGTACGCCATCGCCTGATTTAGTTCCGGTGTATTCGTCAACCGGGCGGGCATCTATCAATGCCACGTTCGGAGAGGTCAGGTTCGTCGCTGTCCACGATAGGTCGCGCACAACATCGAGGTTAGTGACAGCGCTAGCGCGCACACGCGGCGTGAACCGCGACGTCTTCGTCTCAACTAAATCAGTTGAGATGGCGCGACGTTCCGTCTTCCACTTCTCCAGACCGCCGTCCAGGAGTGCCGCACGTCCACCGTGCCCGAGATAGTCGAGCGTGAAATAAGCGCGTGCTGCCGACAGACCGGAGTTGTCACCGTAGAGCACGATGCGCGCATCATCGCCGATGCCTAAACGCTCGAAGAGTTTCTGCAGGTCAGCCACCGGTGCGAGTTCGTTCGGCACACCGTCGCGTGTCGCGGTGATCTCGCCCCAGCCGACGAAACGCGCACCGGGGATGTGACCTCCATCATAGTGTGACCGCTCGCGCGCAACATGCAGAACGACGACCTTCGGATCGTTGAGATGACCGGCAAGCCAGGCGGTTGAAACAATCATTTCTGAACGCACCGCCTGCGGCTTCTCCTTTTGAGGTGTCCTTCCCTGTCCTTCAGCGAGGAAAGGCACAATGAAGAGGACGCTGGCGATTGTCAAAAGACCGCCCAAAAGTAATCGAGTTCGTGTTGATGACCGGCGTAAATCTTTCATCGTTTTTCTCCGTTCTATTCTCTATCAGTCGGCAATCTAGCCGTTTCCATGAGTTTATCCCGCGAAGCATGTTGACGCTGAGCATGCGCGACGCCACCAAGCCTTGAGGTCTCAGGCATGCGGATGGCAACGAGCACGCCGGAGAGCGCGGTCAGCGCCGCAACCGCTTCGATGGCCCAGATGATGCCCAGCCGGTCCGCGACGATACCTGCGAGAAGCGCACCGAAGACGTATCCGGAATCTCGCCAGAGTCGATACACTCCCACCGCAGCGGCGCGCCGGTCAGGGCGCGCCACATCGGCGATCGCCGCCAGCAGTGTCGGATAAACCAAAGCCGTGCCCACGCCGAGCGTCGCGGCGGCGATCAGCCAGAAGGCGGTTCCCTGGCCGAGTGGCATGACCAGCAGCGCCGCCCCTTGCAGCCACATTCCCGCGGCGATCATCCACTTGCGGCCCAGGCGATCACTCGCCGCCCCCGTAAATAGTTGGCCCACCCCCCAGGTTGCCAGATAAACGGACGAGATGAGACCGATACTCTTGAGGTCGAGACCGGCGGCAAAGAAGAAGATCGGCAACAGTCCCCACACCAGGCCGTCATTGAGGTTATTAACCATTCCCGCCTGACTGCAACTGCTCAAAGCCGGATCGCGCCACGTTGCATCCATGAAGACATCTTTGAAAGGCGGCGGCTCCTTCCCGTCATCATGCTGCCGGCTTTCGTAGCGCGCATGTCCCACGGTCTCGCGGGCGAAAAACACCGAGAGCAGCAGGCCCGCGACGGCGAAAACAATCCCCAGATAAAAAGGTTCCGGTCGCAGTCCGGCGTGCGCGGCGACCGCGCTCCCGGCGTACGCTGAGGCGGCCATGGCGAGATACCCGGCAAACTCGTTCAAGCCCATTGCCAGTCCCCGCCGGCGCGGGCCCACCAGGTCAATCTTCATCACGACCGTCGTGGACCAGCATAAGCCCTGGTTAACGCCAAGCAGGAGATTGGCGACGATGATCCAACTCCACGTCGGAGCCCAGATGATCAAGAGCGGGACGGGAAGAGCGGCGAGCCAGCCCGCGATCAGTAGCGGTCGGCGACCGGTGCGCTCAGAGAAGTGACCGGCAAAGAGATTGGTAAGAGCTTTGACAAGGCCGAAGCTGCCGATGAAGGCGAGCAGTGCGGTGCGCGACCCGACTCCGAACTCCTGCTCTCCGAGGAGTGGTACGATGGCCCGTTCCAACCCGACCATCGCGCCGACAAAGCCGTTAATCAGCACCAGCAGTGCGAACTGCCCCGCGTTCTCTCTCAGCCCCAGTCGGATCGGTGACGACATCGTTCCTTCTTCCAGCTTGCCGCTGTCACCCCTCGACGGGATGGCCACCGCTAATCCACGCCCCAGTGCCGCCGACGACGTTTAGGAGATCGCGAAAGCCGCGCCGCTCGAGAATGCTTGCCGCCGCACTTGAACGGTAACCGCCCGCGCAAGCAACCACGGTCTGGCGCGACGGATCAAGTTCGGCAGCCTTCTCCTCAAGGTGCGCAAGTTCGGCATTCACCGCTCCGGGAATGTGCCCGGTCACATATTCCGTGGGGCGGCGCACGTCCACGATCTGTAAATCATTTTGCTCGTCAATGCGTCTGCGCAGTTCGTCAATAGGAATCTGAGACAACGTCGCCAGCTCAAGACCAGCCTGCTGCCAGGCGGCAATGCCGCCATCGAGATAGCCGGCAACATTTTCTAAGCCGACGCGCGCCATGCGCATCACGGCTTCACTTACGCCCTCCTCACCGTCAGCAACAATGATTACTTTGTGCTCGGGCGAGATGAGACTGCCTACCCAGGAAGCGAACTGTCCCTTCAAGCCGAGGTTGATTGAGCCAGGCACATGGCTCGCGCCAAACGCTGCGCCTTCACGGACGTCGAGCACCAGCGCTCCCTGCTGCACACGCTTGTTGACTTCTTCTGCCGCAAGGGCGGGCGGCGCCGGCAGATCATTGAGGGCAGACGCCCCAGCGCGGTTTAGTTCCGCGTCCATCGAAAAATACTGCGGCGCTTCCGGCAAGTCGGTAGTCATCAACTTGATGAACTCATCCTTCGGCATCTCTTTCAACGCGTAGTTAAACTTCTTCTGCTCGCCGATGGTCGAGGAGGTCTCCTTCGAGATGTTGCGTCCACACAAAGACCCTGCGCCATGTGCCGGGTAAACTTCCACGGAGTCGGCGAGCTTCATCAACTTTTCATGCAGGCTATCGTAGAGCATTCCGGCCATCTGCTCCGCCGAGTAACCCTTAGAGCCAACCAGATCGGGACGGCCTACGTCGCCGATGAAGAGCGTATCGCCCGTGAGCACCTTCTGTGGCTCAGGCGAACTCTCTAAATCGATCACCAGCACAGAGATGCCTTCCGGTGTGTGGCCGGGTGTTTCAAGAACGCGCAGGACGGCCTTCCCAATTCTGATCTCCGCACCTTCCTGAACCGCTCGGTGCGGGAAAGTCGCGCCCGCTTTTTCGCCGAAGACAATCTCGGCTCCGGTGCGCGCCGCGAGCTCGCGATGCCCGCTCACGAAGTCCGCATGGAGGTGCGTCTCAATCACATACTTGATCTTCAGCCCTTGAGCTTCAGCTTCAACGATGTACTGCTCAACATCCCGTTGCGGGTCAACCACTGCGGCCTCGCCTTCAGAGCCAATTAGATATGACGCGTGGGCCAGACATCCCAGATAGAACTGTTTGAAAAACATTACTTCTCCTTCACTGTAATTACACGCTTTAGGTCAGCGCGCGAAAGTTTTCAGCGACCAGCAAGATCGCCACCAGTATCACAAAGTAAGCAAACATCCGCCGTAAATGCTGCGCCGGAACGCGTCGCGCGAAATGCTCGCCGACAAATGTGCCTGCCACAGCGGCAACAGTGAAAGCGACAGTCTTAGACAGTTGCAATTCACCTTCACCCAGATGGCCGACGAATCCGGCTGCCGAGTTGATGGCTATCACCAGCAATGACGTGCCGACGGCTAAGCGCATTGGCAGTCCCGCAAAGAGCACCAGCGCGGGCACGACCAGGAAGCCTCCGCCAACTCCGAGAAATCCGGTCAGGAAACCCACGCCCAGACCGACAAGCAGCGTTAGCGCAAGACTGCTCTGTTGCGTTCGCGTTTCGCCAGCAGCCTGTCGATCTTTTCGTAAGAGCATAGCCACAGCTACCACGAGCATGAGCCCCGCAAAAAGCAGGAGCAGGGTGCGGTTCGCCACAAGATGCGTGAGTCTGGCGCCGGCGTACGCGCCCGTGATGCCTGCGCCTCCGAAGATAGCAGCGACTCTCAGATCGACTTTTCCTTTACTCCCATGCAACAGGCTGCCGAATAGGCTTGTCGAACCGACGATCGCCAGCGACATGGCGACGGACTCTTTCGCTTCAATGCCCGCCACATACACGAGCACCGGCACGGCCAGAATCGAGCCACCGCCGCCCAACAGGCCGAGGCTGACACCAATCGCCCCGCTCAAAATCAGAGCCACAACTGTATGCGGATCCATCATTTACCTCTTACCGACTTACACAAACCGCGTCTGAGCCAGTCTTCGGCCCACGATTCCACGGCATCCGAGCCAGCATCATGCCCATGCCGCACGTGTCCGTTATTGCCGAGAACGTCAGGCCCGCTCCGACAAAGCCGGAGAGCAGGACGAACCACGGCGAGATGAGACTCAGAAGAATACCGGTCAGCACGAAGAGACCGGCGACGAACCGGACCTGCCGTTCGAGCGACCAAACTCGCCCCGTTCCCCGCTCGACGGGGAGCCCGGCTTCCGACCATCCCTGGAGTCCGCCGTCAATCACCCGCAGGTCTGCAAACCCCCGCCCCGCCAGACGCTCCGCCGCTTGCTGGGCGCGTTTGCCAGACCGGCACATCAGGTAGACCGGGCGGTCACGTTCGATAAGCCCCAGATTTTGATCGAGCGTCGACAGTGAGGCGAGCGTCGCTCCCTCGACTCGCTCCGCGTCGTACTCCGAGAACTCGCGGACATCAACAATCTGGCAGCCGTGTTCAGCGAGAAACGCTGCGCGCGCTTCAGCGGGAGTGCATTTTCTGATCATGTTTGTCATATGGTTGGCCTCCGAGAATCAACAGCATTATTTGAACTTGCTTGTGCGCAAAACCGCAGGTATACTTTCGCTCACAAGTGACTATATAACGATGTGGTGATATAGTCAACTACGCTTGAAGGAGAGTAAGCCGTGAGAACTAAACACAAGCAGATGACGCCGGCGGCGTTGGCGCAGGTTGCGGCACGTTTCAAGGTGCTGGCTGAACCGATCAGGTTGCGGATTCTCCACGGGCTTCAAAACGGAGAGATGTCTGTTTCTGAGATCACCCAGGCGGTTGAGTCCACGCAGCCCAACGTCAGCAAACATCTCAAGATGTTGCAGGATGCGGGGCTAGTGGCCCGGCGACAGGAAGGCAACACTGTCTATTGTTCAATTGCGGACGAGACTGTATTTGAGCTTTGCGAAGTGGTTTGTTCCAGTTTGCGTGAGAGACTTGGAGCGCAGGCCGGCGCGTTCGGTCATGCTATTACGCCCGTGAAACGCCGCGCCTGAAAAATGCCGGAGTCGCTTTTTAGCTCAGTTCGCAAGCGGTCTTGAGCGCGTCACATACCTCTTCTGTTCCTAGTCGACAGGGAAGGGGCCAGGGGAGAGCAAAGGGAAGGAGTACATGAACAATGGCTGAATGGTTATGGATTGTTTTATTTATTGCCGCTTACATCGCGCTGATGCGCTGGGTGCTGCCGCGTCTCGGTGTCCCGACTTGAATGGCTAACTCGTGCCGTGTCGAGTCTCGACCGGGTGTAGTGAGGAATGAACACACAACAGCAGCGAGAGACGCACCAAGTTCAAGCGATTCAGAGCGTAAGCTGTGACGACCTTAAGAAGCCGGCTTGGTTGTGCCAGCCGCGTCGTTTAATAGCTTGGTCGCATTGGAAAAAGGAAAAAGAAAATGAGTACTCAGCCAACACAACATTCAAAGTACGGATTCAGTAAGACCATTGATCTTCCTTACGCAGAGGCTGTCGAAAAGACGCGGGCCGCGCTCAAGGAGGAAGGCTTCGGCGTGCTTTGTGAAATTGACATCAAAGACAAACTGAAAGAAAAGCTCGGTGTGGATTTCCGGAAATATGTGATCCTCGGTGCGTGCAATCCGGCTCTCGCATACAAGACTCTGCAGCAAGAGATCAACATTGGGCTGCTCCTTCCCTGCAATGTCATTGTTTATGAGGCTGACGAAGCGGGAAAATCTGTAGTTGCGGCGATAGACGCCAAGATGATGCTGTCGGTGGTAGGAGACAATGCGACTCTCGACGCAGTAGCTACTGAGGTGAATGAAAAGCTCAAGCGGGTAGTTGCTCAGCTTTAGCCAAATAATGAGGTGGTAGGGCCTGCTTCACTGCAGTATGTGAGATTGATTAACAGCCAATGGAATACAAAAGCCTCGTCAATCCATCTCCATGGTTATTTTTATTGCCTGTGGTATTTGGCTGATTGGGTTAGGTCTATATTTTATGTTCCTGCGCCCGCCGCTGCTCCCTGAAGATTTACGTTACATCGGAACCAGCGCGGGCGAGATTCAA
>JANNJZ010000119.1:0-5101 GCA_031396065.1 Pyrinomonadaceae bacterium
GCACTCCGGTCGGCGACCGGCTCAGGTCTGCCCTGCTGGACGCGCAGGAGCAAGTCGATCCGCTTACCGAACTGCTCGTCTTCGCCGCCGATCGCGCCCAGCATGTCCGTCGCGTTTTGCGACCGGCCATTGAGGCTGGACACGTGATTATTTCCGATCGCTACGCCGATGCCACGGTAGCTTATCAGGGGGCTGGGCGCGGCTTTAAACCGGAACTGATTACTGAAATCGTTGAGCTGGCAACCGAAGGTCTGCGACCCGATCTAACGGTCCTGTTCGATCTCTCGGTAGCAGACTCAACCGCGCGAACTCGCCGCCGGATGAACGGCAAAGAGCAGGGCGATCGATTAGACGCAGAGACCGACGACTTTCATACGCGGGTGCGCCAGGCGTATTTGGCTATCGCAAGTGCCGAACCCGAGCGGGTGAAGATTGTAGACACCAATCGCCCGGTTGAAGAAACTCAAGAGCAGGTGAAGGAAATCATTCTGCCGTTCTTACGCAGCCGGGGGCATGACTGTGGCGGCGAACCGCTGGAAACCACCGCTAAGCCGTCGGCCGTTTAGAAAGGGCGCTGTGCCCAATGCCGGTCCGTTTAGAAATGGCACTTGTGCCCCCGCGCGGGCAGACATGCTCTCTAAATAAACGATAAATTGGGGACATCGCTGCAATGAGCGACAGACGAATTGCATGCTGGATCAACTTACAGGTAACGAACGCGTAAAGAAGCTCCTGAAGGAAATGCTTAAGGCGCGCCGTATCCCTGGCGCGATGCTGTTTACGGGCGAAGAAGGCGTCGGCAAAAAGCTGTTTGCACTCGAGATTGCCAAAGCTCTCAACTGCCGAACGCCCGAGGGAGATGAAGGCTGCGGCACTTGCCCGCCGTGCAAGCGAATCTCAAAGTTCAATTACCCGCAAAGTAGTGACTCTGATGATTGGAAAGGAATTATCTGGACGGACCACCCGGACGTTGGGCTGGTCACGGCGCCGAAGCGGGTGTTGCTCGTCGAGCAAATGCGCGCGATAGAACGCGAGGCAAACTTCCGGCCCTACGAAGGACGCGCGCGCCTGTTTTTGATTGATGACGCCGACAAGCTAAATGATTCGTCCGCCAACGCGCTCTTGAAGGTGCTCGAAGAACCTCCCGATACATCTCACATCGTGCTGCTGACGGCGCGTCCCGCGATGCTCCTGGCGACAATTCGTTCCCGGTGTCAGATGATCAGATTCGCGCCGCTCACCACCGGTGAGATTGAGACGCATCTGGTAAAGAACAAGATTGCCGGCGCCGCGGAAGCAGGCATTCGCGCTCGAATTGCCCGAGGCAGTCTGGGCCGAGCGGTTGAACAGGATTTCGAGGATTTTACATCGCAGCGAGCGGCGATGCTGAAGGTGCTGGAGGCCCTTGCTGCCGATGACGATCGCATCCAACTTCTCAGATCAGCCGAGGAACAAAATGCAGCCCCGGTGAAGGACGAGTTTGAGTCACGTCTTGATATTCTGGAGACCCTGATCCGGGATGCGTGGATGCTGTCACTTCATGCGCCGGCCGACGGAGTAGTCAACCACGATCTGCTACCTCAACTCGAGAGAATCAGTCGACGACTTGACGGCCGTAATCCTGCGGGTTGGATTTCCCAGATCGAAGAGATGCGGGAACAACTGATCGTCAACATCAATCGCAAGGCCGCGACCGATGCCTTGTTTCTCACCATGGCGGCGTCGTCGTCCGCAGACCTTCCCCCCAAAAGGCGCTTTCTGATCAAGTAGTCGTGTTGTTATGACTCTGGCGGGCGGGTTCAACTCCCGGGGTGAGCGGCCAGGCGACGAGGTCCGGTGTCAAGGACGCCGACGAGCAGGTACTGATGCAGTTCGAAGCCGGTAGTTCAGAGTTCAGCCTTTAGGCTGCGGTTTCGCACCGCAAACTAAAGTTTGAACTCTAAACTGCATCAATTCTCACGAGCACTAAGAGGTATAGCCACAAAGCGGGCGTACCAGAGCTTTCGCTCTGGGTAAGCCCGCTCTGCCCCCCTGCGATAGGTTATTCACGAGGAGTTCGCTTGGGATTGCCCGTCTCAGAAGTCTATGAAGCGGACGCCTCTGAGCTATTGGACTTCAGACCCGAGTAGGAGCTTGAAGCGGCCAGGCTTCACCACGCCAAACTTGAACGCGATGCGGAAAACCGTACCTTGAGGACCAGTTATGGCAGCGAATGATCCGGTGCCGCCATTCACGCCGTCACCCACAGGAGCAGTTGCAGTAGTGGCTACAAAGCTGCTGTTACTGCCGCCGCCAAACGGTTGATGGCGGCCAACGGCAGGCGTGCCCACAGCGCCGGTGCTGGTATCCTCAAGCACGCTGCCTAATACCACGCGCGCGATCCCGGCACTGTCAACCACGATCTCCTGACCGTGATTCAAAGCTTTAAGAACAGCGGTGAAAACACCATTATCCGCACCTTCCCCCTGGCAAGTCGGAATTGGCATTATGGACGGCCAAGTCGGAATTGGCATTATGGACGGCGGCGCGGTGAAATCCGGGCCCCGAAGATTGCGGGCTTCCTGAGTTGCCACGACAGAGTTTCTGTTGTTTAGGCTCTGCCCCCCACACAGCGTAGTAATGTCGTCGATGCGGTAGCGTGCGCCACTGGTTGCGCCCAAGGTGTTAGTGAAGCGCCGCCGCAGAATAAATGTTCCCGACGGATCGTTCTCTGGGTTTCCGTATGCATCCGGAGAGTACCTGCGTTCAGCGTTGCGTGGGCCCAACGCACTGAATGTACAGGGAATCACCGCACCCGCACACATATCGAAGGATCCCTCCGTGTGGATTGGTCCTCCGACAATTGGCGGAGCACTGCTGCTGTGTGGTCCAGCAGCTCCCAAGACTGAAGAAACACCTGAGACACCAGTGATGGCCAGGCCGACGTTGCCTGTACTCGGATGCGGAGCATCCAGGATGAAATCGTCGGCGTTGTTGTCCGTGTCGCGATGGAGGTTGCCCGCGCTGGAGCTAAATTGCTGTGCCGAGCGACGACGGCCAATCTTGTATTGACCTGACTCTCCATAGCAAACCGGAACTCCATTAAGGGCTCCACCGGCTTGCACCGGAAACGCTGCCGGATCCGAAAGTGGGCCGACTGCCGGAGGACATGCAAAAGTCAGGATGACGGTGCTAGCGTCGCCGACCGGCTCAAGGCATGTGCCTTCGCAGTAGTTCGGCGCCAGTGAAGGGTAGGTATTGGGATGCGGCGCGCCGAGACCATATGGCCGGAACCCAACTTTATCGAAAACCGTAGCGTTACCACTGAGTAACGCCGGGGATTTGAAACCCGTGGGACAACTCCCGCCCTGGCATGTCGTAACGTTGTCGGTAGCAATGTTAAGCAGCGCGAGACCAGCATCGTTTGGAATGTCTCCAAGGATTGTCGTATCCGGCACGGAGTGGAATGTGCCGCCGTTACCACCGAGGTTGCTGAGGCTGTATTGCGATCCGCCGCAGAGATACCAGCCTCTTCCTTTGATTACTGTGACGCCCGGGATTACGCAGCGAAGGGAGACATCGTTTGACGCGGTGCCATTGCCGGCCGACGAAAACACGCCAATGGCGCCGCTCGAATCACCCGACAAATTGCTGACTGTAACCGGGAGACTGGATGGATTGAAGATTTCGATAAATTCGTCACCAGCGCCGTTAGGGCCATTCTCACGAAAGGCACTGATCACCAGCGTTTTTGTATTGATTATGTTCGGCTGGGTTTGCACCTTCAACGTATACGTTTGCGTCTGACTGGAACCGCAGCTCTCGGTCGCCGTCACGGCAAACGTGAAATCGCCCACTTGGGTCGCCGTTCCCGACAAAACGCCATCGGCACCCAACGTGAGGCCCGGAGGTAAGGCGCCGCTTGTCAACCCGTAGGTGAACAATGACGCGCAGCCGCCAGTTGCCGTGAAGGTCCTACTGTAAGGAGTATTGACTAGAGCCGCAGGTAACGCGCCTGATGCTGGATCCAACGTGATGGGCAGCGCGACAACGATTAGTGTTGCCGGGTTGCTCGCGCTGCTGGTAGCCGCTTGTGTGGTTGTCACACCTGAGACCGTGTTGGTCTGCAGGCCCGGGCTGTTACTCGTCACCTCAAAGGTGACTGTACAACTACCCTTGGCCGGGATGGTAATTCCGCTGAAACTCAAGTTGGTGGCCCCGGCCGCGAGCGCGTTGGGCGTCGTCCCGACGCAGGAGCCGCCTACAGCCCCGCCCACCGCCCGCATGTTGTCAAGCATGTCAGTAAACGAAGCATTGGTCAGAGCGCTGGGGCTGTCATTGCCAAGCTTGACCGTGACGGTCGAGGTCCCGCCAGCATTCATCATCCTGGGCGAGAACGCATTGCTGATCGTGACTAGGCGAGATAAGCGATATCGACCTATGAGTTGCTGCGTGAGCAAGTAATTATCCGCGAAACCGGATTCGCCTGTGTACGTCAAATCGAAAACGCACTCAGCATTCATGTTGGGGTCGACGATCGCCTTGCACAGTTCCTGCGCCTTGAGAGGGTCCATACCCTTGGCAGGTGGAATATTGGATCCCGGGATGACGCACGGTCCACCTTGTGGGGTGGCGGAGGGGAGGGGCGGCCAATCGCGATTCGTGAACGTCGCTGTCGACGAGCCCCCGGAGTAGTCGAACAGGCTCGTCTGATTGCTCACCCGCCAGGCATCGGCGAACCGTTGATTCAGATCGACGTGGCGTTGGGCCAGCGAGGCTGGCATCGGCCCCAGTGACGTGGCGTCCGGCAGTGATGGCAACCAACTGCCCGGTGGAACGACGCCCAAAATTCCCTCCCTGCTTGGCGTGTTGAGGACATCTACGTTCATGTACCACGTATTCTGATCCGCCCACCAATTCGGTGTGACGATCAAGTGGGTACCATCCGGAAAGTAGATTTCTATACCGCTCCCTGCCACAGACTTTACTATGCGGCCGCCGCCAAGTTCGATTCCCTGAGCACTCAGGGTTGTCAGGTGACCGTCTATGCGAAGCTCGAGAGGTATGGGCGCTTGGACATTTGTAGAGGTCGTGGAAAGCCGAGCGCTCTCCAGAGCAGCCG
>JANNJZ010000151.1:0-2133 GCA_031396065.1 Pyrinomonadaceae bacterium
CCGATTGAAAGAGCGCTGATTGAAACTTATGTACGACCTGGCGAGGCGACCTCCATTTTTAATGATTCGAGGTTGAAGTTTGTCTGTACGCCATATGAAGAAACACTAAAAGCAAATCTCTTGCTGCCTGACAATTCCTTAGCCCAAACGCGCCTGCTGTACTTCATCGCCGCCCTCTTCATCCTCGGCACCGTGGGTGGCATTAAAGTATTTGTCGCACTTGAACGCGGACGAACAAACGTCCTTTACCTTGTCATGTTTATGACAATCGCGATCGTGATTGCATACAGGGTGTCCTTTCCGCGGCTGACCGCTCGGGGGAAGGCCATGCTCAAAGACATTCAGATGCTTTACGCCGGATTGAAGGATAGAGCTATGTTCATTCACCCTGGCGGCGCGACTATCGAGCCGATGATGCTAGCTGCGGCTTTCGGCGTGGGAGCATTGGCAGGCGATGGTTTCGCATACACGGAAACGCTCTTTCCACGCGCGAAAAAGTCAGGTTCCGGGTCGTCATGTGGTTCGTCTTGCGGGAGTTCCTGTGGAAGTTCCTGCGGCGGCGGCTGTGGTGGTGGCTGTGGAGGATGTGGAAGTTGATGTCACCGCTGGCGCAAGGGCGCGCGCGCCGAACTGATGAATCGGAGGAGGAAGCGGCGGCATGAGTGCATCGCGCTTCGAGGCTTTCCTGGCGAAGCTCTATGTTGATGACAAAGCGCGGGCGCAATTCCTTGCCAACCCGCGTGGCGAGGCGTTGAAAGCCGGGCTGACGATTGAGGAGGCTGAGTCTGTTGAGAAAATTGATCGAGTCGGACTTGACCTGTTTAGTAAGAGTCTTGAGCGAAAACGCCGGCGACGTTTCGTCAAGCCGTCTGGATAGACTGCGCTGCGGCTATTCAGCTTTCACCTGATCTGCTGGGTACGTTTCTACCGTATTATCAGGCTCACTTACGATCAGCCACGAGGGTTTTCCGCAAAAATTATTGAGTTGGCTATGAGAAACCACTCTGCCGCCGTTCCTTTCTCGGATCCTGCTTCGTTGAACTGTTGGAGGAATCAATGATGCTAAGACGTAGAACGATCTTGTTAGTCGTTATGGCCGCATTGGCTTTTGCCGGCTGTTCACAAAAACGACAGCCTGCTAGTGGTGCGCCTGCCCCGTCGCCCATCCGCGATGTTGAATCGGTTAACACGGTGACGGGTAGTTTTACTGTTGATCCTATCTTCAACCGTGAAGACAAAACTCCGATAACCGTGAAGCTGACACAAGCCTATGCACGCTTCGTGAAGAATCGGAAGGATGAGACCAAACAGGACGTTGTGATACTGCTGTCCGAAACCCCGCTCGACCGCCGGTCAATAGCTGTGGTTGAAGCGACTAATGCTGAGGATGGGGATAAACACTTACGAGCGGTTCTGAGCAGCAGGTACGTGCGCGGAATTCAGCTAAGACTGGCGGTTGATCGGAAAGTGGCTGCCGAAGGGAAAGAGAAAATTCAGAAGCGCCTAGACGAGCGGGGCGGGCCTTCCTCCGAGGATGAAGATGACAGAGAACGCGGCGACTCTTCGGTAACAGCGTATTACAATGGCGTGGATCACGACTACTTACCTTTTGAGGTAGAGATTAAATCGTTCTCGGCGGATTCAGTGGAAGGTCACATTAAGGACTTTGGCACCACCGAGTGCAAGGCTGACATCAGTTTTACGGTGAAGGTGCAGCCCGACGGCTGGACTGGCGGTGGGTTTTACCGACAGCCGCCGACCAAGCTTGAACCCGGTAGGGCCAGCGGCGAGATTGAGATAGATGGCAAGCCCACCAAGCTAAACTATGTTTACGCCCGCCTGGTCGATTATGACTTTTTTGACGAAGGTAACAACACTCTCAAGCTCTGGTTCACCGAACGGCCAGTGGAAGAGACCGCGCTCGGAGAAGACTCTCCGAAGAATTTTTTGGCAATGAAGCGCGGCGGGAATGGAGTCGTGTTGCTTTACAAAACGACACCGGCTAGCGATCCCCACGAGTCTGAAGTCTGGTTTGTGGCACAAATAGCAGACCAAGCCACTAACTTCTCGATGCTGGATTTAAGAGATTTGAGAGATACCCTTGCAGGAACCGAAAGTGACTACGTCAAATTT
>JANNJZ010000187.1:0-1515 GCA_031396065.1 Pyrinomonadaceae bacterium
CCCTTGACCTTCGGCCCAAAACCGATAACGTTTCAATAGTCGCGAATATTCCATCAGGTGAAGTGCGTTATGCCACCGTGGTTGGTAGTCGGGATGCAAAAGGAGAGATCAAGTATAACCAGACCGGCGAGGTGCGGGTAACTCCGTTAACGAATGGGCGAGCTACCCTTCCCAATCTTCGCCCTGGTACTTACGGCTTGGATGTCCGGGCCACTGATGTAGGTTACCAAACTCTGCTTGCTACTTTCACGTTACCCGGAAAGACCACCTATGATGTGACGCTTTTAAAATTGCAGAGCACGAAAACCTTCTCAGCGTTATGGGTGAGCCTTGACGCATGGGAAACGCCCGCGGGATGGCGGGTCGGGTCCCGCAAGCTCTCACCGACCGGTCCGGGTGTTGCATTGCCGCGAGATGAAAGTTCCCGTCACTACACGGACTTTCGTCTATTTAGCAATGTCAAAATGGTCAATGGTGTCGCCGCGTCCTATGCTCTCCGGGCAAAAGATACGCGGAACTACTATCTTATTCAGATTACCGGAGCGATGGCGGATGAGCCGTATGTCTTGCGCGGCTTTGTCGTGAAGGATGGGGTGACTCAGAGCTTCGGATCGACCATTCCTACAGATTCCTTTATAGGAACTTTGAAGAAGCAGGATCAGTTCTTCAAGGTAACGATAGTGGCTTCTGGTAATAAGTTTAACGTTTTTATTACCGATAGCTTAACGGGAGACGTTCTGCCGCTCGGAACGCTCGAAGACCCGAATCGCAATTTTCCAATCGGCGCAGTAGGTATCGCCGTCCGAGACACAGAACAAAACGAATTCGAATCCTTCATAGTCTGTACAGACGAATCTCCCGATTGTGCGCGTGGCTAGGCTTTGTGGAACCTGAGAAGCGCACGGGATTCCTTATTTGCAACACGACGTCATGTGGCTTAGTCGTCGTGCCGGCAAGGTGAGACGGCAGCGACAGACGCACTTCACCTTTTCAATACGGTTGGGTTTTTAACGCGGGAGGCAGGGTCAGACGTGGGCGCGCTCAGCAAACTCTGGAAAACAATGCTTGCCGGTGGAGCCGGAATCGCTGCGCTCGCGGCTGTCAACGCTTCGATCAAGCGTCAGGTGACCGAACCTGACGACAGCGCCCTTGGCGGCGAGCCTGCCCTCTACGATTGGCGAGAGGGGCGCATAGTGTATAAGGTCGCCGGCGCGGGAAACGATGGCGTACCAATTATCTTTGTGCATAGCATCGGAGCTGGAATTTCCAGCTTCATGTGGCGTAAGAATTTCGATGTTCTTGCAAGGGATTTTCGCGTGTACGCGCCGGATCTGCTCGGGTTTGGTTTCTCTGATAAGCCCGCGGGTGTTTCGTATTCCGCTGAACTCTATGTTGAATTAATCGCCGACTTCATCAGCGAAGTCGCAGGCGCACCTGTCCACTTGATCGCAGCGTCGCTCAGCGCCGCCTACTGTGTGCGTGTCGCGGACCAATATCCAGAACTCGTCCAATCGC
>JANNJZ010000213.1:0-13158 GCA_031396065.1 Pyrinomonadaceae bacterium
CCTGAGTGATGAGTGATGAGTGGTTCCAGCTCGAGAGGTGGAATCATCACTCATCACTCGGCTTTCGGCATTCAGCATCCAGAACCACTAACTCATCACTCATCACTCATCACTCATCACTCATCACTCAGGACTCAGGACTCAGCACTCGTTCCTGGCTTCTGGCCTCTGATGTCTTGATTCTTCGAGCGGGCGGTGATAGGTTTGCCGCAGTTCCAAAATAACCGACTTTAATTTCTACAACAGAAAAAGTGAGGATGCACGAGATGTCCCTAGAAGCACTCGGAATGGTGGAGACCAAAGGCTTCGTTGGAGCCGTCGAGGCGGCCGACGCCATGGTCAAGGCGGCAAACGTTACACTCCTGGGAAAAGAGTATATCGGCGCCGGTTATGTGACGATTTTTGTGCGTGGAGACGTAGGGGCAGTTAAAGCTGCAACGGATGCCGGGGCGGCGGCTGCACGAAGGGTTGGCGAGTTGATTAGCGTCCATGTGATTCCTCGTCCCCACGCTGAAGTCGAGCGCGTTCTACCGGTCGATGGCCGGACCGGGTTGAGTCCGGATGAGCGTGCGCTTCAAGGCGGCGGCGCGAAAGGCCAATTGGGGCAGGGCGATGGTCGCTCGCTTCAAGCCGGTGCGCGAGAAGGAAACAAGGAAAGAGCCAGGTAAACCGATTTTAGATTTTGGATTTCAGATTTGCGATTGGCATCCAAATCGGCAATCAGAAATCGGAAATCGAAAATTGGCAATGACCTCGGGGGTTCGTTATGTCCGCTGATAAGGACCTTATTTCAGTACAGCAGGCGCGAGACCTGGTGGAAGGCGCTCACAAGGCCCAGGCTGAAATAGTCAGATTTGACCAGGCGAAGATAGATCGAATCTGCGAATCAATGTCTAAGGCCGCTCTCCGAGAGGCCGCACGGCTGGGCGCAATGGCGGTCGAAGAAACCGGGTATGGCGTACCGGACGACAAGCGCGAGAAGAACCGGTTTGCCGCGGAGGATGTTTGGAACTACTTTCGCGGCCTGCGAACCGTCGGAGTTGTTTCCGAGTCGAAAGACGTTGTAGAAATTGCCAGCCCACGCGGCGTAGTTGCCGGCATCATCCCTTCAACCAACCCAACCTCAACCGCAATTTTCAAAATTCTGATCGCGATCAAGTCCAGAAACGCGGTGGTGCTTTCTCCGCATCCCTCCGCCGCTAAATGTATTAACGAGAGCGCGCGAATTATGCGGGAAGCTGCTGTCAAAGAAGGCTTGCCCGCTGAAGCAATCGGCTGCATGACAACGGCCACGATTGAAGGCACAGAAGCCTTGATGAAGCACAAGCAGACCGCCGTCATTCTGGCAACCGGCGGCATAGGCCTGGTACGCGCAGCCTACTCCTCCGGCAAGCCGGCTTTCGGAGTTGGTCCGGGGAATGTACCAGTCTTCATTGAACGATCGGCTGACGTTCCCAAGGCCGTGCAGGACATTCTTACCGGCAAGTGCTTTGACAATGGAACCATCTGCGCTTCGGAACAGGCCGTAGTCTGCGACGCGCCGGTTGAGAAAGCTGTGCGCGAACAATTCAAAGCTCAGGGTGCACATTTTCTGTCAGCAGCTGAAGCGGACCAGCTCGGGAAGGTCGTGGCGACTCCGCAGCGTTCATTGAATCCAGGCATCGTGGGCAGGTCTGTCGAAGTGATTGCGAAGTTGGCCGGCATCAGTGTGCCGCCCGGTACGCGTTGCCTGATTGCTGACGTCGGTGGAGTAGGCCGCGAGTTTCCACTGTCGATGGAAAAACTATCACCAATTCTGGCGTTCTACGTTGCCGATGGACTAACCCGCGGCGCCGAGCGCTGCTATGAGATTTTGCGTTACGGTGGCATGGGCCATACCGCCGGGGTTCATACCCGTTCGCGCGAGGCGGCCGTCAAATATGGCGGCGAGATGCCGGCATCTCGCATCACAGTGAATACTCCCACCACTCACGGCGCCATTGGTTTTTCAACCGCACTACCGCCATCAATGACTTTGGGATGCGGCTCCTGGGGTGGAAACGTCACTTCGGACAACGTCTCGCCACTCCACTTGCTCGACATTAAGCGAGTGGCGTTCGAAACCCGACCGGTGAAAAGCACCCGGCCCGCAGCCTCACTTTCCCGGACGCCGGCCTCAGCACCAGCGCCTTCAGCCACCGCGCAACCGCCTGCCTCTCAAACCGTGGTTGGTTCAGGCCCTGGCAAGATCAACCGTGAAGAGATCGCGGCAATAGTCGATCGATTCCTGGCTAATCGCCGGCCCGACGAAACAGCGGAGTCAACTTCGCGGCAAACACCCAGACCAGCGGAGCAGCGGACGCCTCCACCTGTCGTAGAGCCTGAAGCAGGGAGCATGTACACAGGAGCGAGCCAGCCTGCTCGTCAGAGCGAAAGTCGCGGGGCCGGGAATGGAGGCAGAACCGCTTCCTCAGAGTCCAACTCGAAGCCCACGCCATCCGCCACCAGAAATGCAACGGTTGATTTTGTTAGCGAAGACGACGTCAAACGTGCAATTCAAAAAGGTGAGAAGATCTATATCAACGGGAAAACAATTATCACTCCGGCCGCCCGCGATATCGGCGAACCAGGTGAAGTGTTTGCAAAAGGGTAAATAGTGAATGGTAAATGGTTGTCAGGCTTAGCTTGAATTGAGAATCCCACAACTTAAAACCATTTACCATTTACCATTCACTATTTACCAGCCATGTTCCTAGCTAAAGTTGTCGGCACAGTTTGGTCTACTAAGAAGAGCCCGGATCTCGAAGGGGTTCGATTTCTGGTTGTTCATCCCTACGACCTCGATAAGGAACCAACCCGCAATATTGTTATCGTCGCGGATCGCCTGGGAGCTGGTACCGGCGAGATGGTGATGTGTGCTTTCGGAAAGGCTGCACGCACCGCAATCGGTGATCAGGATATGGCGATCGAAGCTGCGGTTATTGGCATCGTGGATCGAGTGGACATCACTGACTCTGTTTCAGAGGAAATGCGCGAGGCAGCAAACGAACTAAAGTGATGAGTGATGAGTGATGAGTGATGGAAGAGCTCAGGATTACTCGTGACTCATCACTCATTACTCATCACTTTTTTAAGTTATGACCAACGAAGATCTAATTTACCGGTTAACGAAGGCTGTCTACAGTCGCCTGGGCCCAGCGGCGGATGAACAGACGGTCGAACAACTAGTGACCGAAGTCTATCGCGAGGTTGAGCCTCTCCTTAACCCAAACGGCTCCGCGTATTCATCGTTGCCGGCGTCTGCCACAGGCAGCGTGAGTTCTCAATCACAAGCAGGTTCTTCAGACCGAATGATCATTTCCGTGTTCGGCGTAGACCACCCTGGTATTGTGGCTGGAGTTTCACAGATACTGGCTGAGGCGGGGTGCAGTATCGTTGACATCAATCAAACAGTGGTCCAGGGGAAGTTTGCCATGGTGATTATTGCCAACACATCGCGGGCCCGTGAAAGCGCTACCGAACTCATCGCCCGGCTGCGGCGTGAAGGGGAGAAGCTGGGAGTCCGTATCTACGCGCAGCGTGAGGACCTTTTCAACGCGATGCATCGGATCTAGTGAATGGTAAATGGTGAATAGTAAATGGAAATCGTCAGAGCTTAACGGCGATGTTGCCTTCAGCAACTCTGTACGGCACCAGCAAGTGACTATTTACCATTTACCATTTACCATTTACCCGCATGTCTAAACCGGAAATCGCTCGACGTTGCCCCGCTTGTGGGGCGTCAATCCGTGAAGCGGCGCTCTTTTGTCCCCAATGCGGCGACCATATGGCCAATCAGAATCAAGCGGAGCAGCCCACCACCTCCATAGTAACCACCCCGCTCGACGAATTACCCGCTGACTTTGATGGGGCGCCGGACAACGATCTCCCTGCGAGAGCAGATGCTCTGGAGACATCAGCGGCCTCTGCCGCGCCTCCCCCAAAAACAACTGTGTACCCGCCTCCGGTTGGTAAGGTCCGCGACAAGATTCAACGCGCCACTACCTTGGCCCGCGATGTAGAAGGCGATGTGAAGCATCGCGTCCAAAAAGTTCGCCAGATTTCCAGCGTCGTGCTTGATGAAGCCGGATACGATCCGAGTCTGCGCTTTGTACTCGTCGCCGCTGTTCTGTTTCTTTTATTCCTCCTGATCTTGTTCCTGAATAAGTTCATAGGTTGAGTAGAGAGGATCCGAGATCTCAGATCTGAGATCTCAAATTTGAGATCTAAAGTAATGGAATACTCGCAAGCAGAAATTCTCCAAACTGTCGCGATGACAGAGATGGAACATCTGGACGTCCGCACGGTGACGTTGGGTTTGAGTTTGCGAGACTGCGCCAGCGAGTCGATGGCTCGGACCGCCGAACGGGCAGTAGAAAAAATTCACCGCTTCGCCGATCGGCTGGTTGAGACGGTTGACCAAATAGGCGACGAGTTTGGAATTCGAATAGCCAACAAGCGAATTGCTATCACGCCGGTATCAATGATCACGGAGGGCGCCTCAGGCGATCCAGTCCAACTCGCCCGCGCCATCGACGAAGCAGCCGGGGCGGTCGGCGTGGATTTCATTGGCGGCTACTCGGCCCTGGTCCATAAGGGCGCCACTAACTCGGAGCTAGAGTTCCTGAATTCCATTCCGGAAGCATTGTCTACCACGATGCGCTTGTGTTCGTCGGTTAACGTAGCTACAACGCGCGCCGGTATCAACATGGATGCGGTGCGCCAGGTCGGAATCATCATCAAGGAAGCTGCTGAGCGCACCAGCAATGAAGGTGGCATTGCCTGCGCCAAGTTTGTTTGCTTTGCGAATTCAGTTGAAGACAATCCGTTCATGGCAGGGGCCTTTCACGGCGTTGGCGAGCCCGAAGCAGTTATCAATGTGGGAGTGTCCGGTCCTGGCGTGGTTAATTATGCCGTGAGACACGCAGCCGCCAGTCTGCCGCTACAGGAGTTGGCGGAAATCATCAAGAAACTTTCGTTCAAGCTTTCGCGGGCCGGCGAATTAGTGGGCCGGGAAGCAGCGCGAAGATTGGGAATCCCGTTCGGTATTATCGATTTGTCCCTCGCGCCTACTCCGGTCCCGGGAGATTCGGTCGCCAACATTATAGAGGCGATGGGCTTTGAGAGAGCCGGAACCCATGGAACCACTGCCGCGCTCGCGTTATTGACGGACGCTGTCAAGAAAGGCGGAGCCATGGCCAGCGGCTCGGTGGGTGGAATGAGTGGTGCATTCATCCCGGTCTCCGAAGATGCGGGAATGATCGAGGCGGTGCGGTTGGGTGCGCTGTCTCTCGACAAACTCGAAGCGTGGACCAGCGTCTGTTCGGTGGGTATCGATATGGTAGCCGTTCCCGGTTCTACCTCGGCGGAAACGATCTCCGCCATCATTGCCGATGAAATGGCGATCGGAGTAATGAACAACAAGACGACCGCAGTGCGAATCATTCCGGTACCGGGGCGCGAAGTTGGCGAAATGGTTGAATACGGAGGACTCTTGGGCAGCGCACCGATCATGGCGGTAAACGCGTTTTCGTCCGCGGGGTTCATTCACCGCGGCGGGCGCATTCCGGCACCGATTCATTCGCTGAGGAATTAAGAGGATTCGCCGTGTGCCGTTGACTTCGACGAAGAACGGGGTATGGATGATTCAGTTCTCGACCAATCTCTCCTGCGAAATTGTACCGGACCACCTCGCCTTCAAACAGTCCCTTCATTAGCAACACCTTAATCGAATACTACGGAGGAATCATTCTTGTTGACAGGTTTCCCCCTCGGTGTATATTAACCAACACCGTCGTTGTCGTTCTACTATCTCTTAAACACGTTCCTCATTAAAGGAGGCCGGAATGGTAACCAAGAAAACACCCACTAAGAAGCTCCCTACGAAACTCGTCTTCAGAAAAGAATGGATTTTTGATCCTGCGCCGGAACTCAAGAAGCAGTTCAGCCCCGCGATTCTGAAGCAGTTGGAACTAGCTAAGAAAGAATTTGGCGCCCGTGTTAACCAGATATTGAAGGGTTAGCGTCGCGCATCACCGCCACCGCCTCAGCGGCTTACCCGCTTGGGGTTCCCAGACTCAAAAAAACAACGCCTTAGCAGCCTATTGCCACGCGGCATCAGACTGCTAAGGCGGTACTTGCTGGGGAGGAACCATGCGCCAGCCTATTCCGCTCCGCATTTTCCAGGGACCTGCTGAATCCACGCGCGAACGCGACACGTCGCGACCGGTCATGCTCATCGGCTTTCAGAACCAGGGAAACCTGGGGCTGGGTTATCTTAGTTCGGTATTGCGCCAATACGGTTATTCCGTACACACGGTTGACATCGAACAAGAGCCGGAAAAAATCCTACAGATCGCCCTGGAACTCAAACCGGTATTGATCGGTTTTTCCCTCATCTTTCAATTCTTTATCGATCGCTATGCAATGTTGGTCTATCTCTTGCGCGCCAACGGGATTGATTGTCATTTCACCATGGGGGGACATTTCCCCAGCCTGAGTTACCAGCAGACACTTGAACTGGTCCCGTCTCTGGACAGCGTGGTTCGCTTCGAGGGCGAATCGACGCTCGTCGAGTTGGTTGACGCTGTAAGCACCGGTCAGGACTGGCATCACATTCACGGCATTGCGTATCGAACCGGGGAACAGGTGATTACCACGCCCGCGCGCGCCCTCGTCGAAGACCTCGACCAATTGCCATACCCGGAGCGCAACTACGAGCCGGGCGAAGTGTTAGGTCGAAGCATCATGCCGATACTGGCTAGCCGTGGATGCGCCCGCACGTGCTCTTTCTGTTCTATCCACACCTTCTATCGGGCCGCCCCCGGAAAAATAGTGCGCACCCGCAAGCCCGCGGCAGTTGTCCGGGAGATGCGCCAGCTGCACGAAGAGCGGGGCGTCCGCATCTTCCTGTTTCAGGATGATGATTTTCCGCTGTTTGGTAAGACCTGGCGAAAGTGGGCTAGCGAGTTTGTAGATGAACTTAACCGCAGCGGATTACCCGAAAAAGTTATTTGGAAAATGAACTGTCGCGCAGACGCCGTGGATCGCGAGCTGTTCATAAGGATGCGAGATGCGGGACTCTACCTTGTTTATATGGGCCTCGAATCGGGGAGTGAGCAGGGACTGGAGACGCTCCACAAACAGATTACTGTCGAGCAAAACCTCCGAGCGGTGAATCTGCTAAAGAGCATAGGGCTCATGTGGGAATATGGATTCATGTTGCTCGATCCCTCGAGCACCTTTGAGTCGGTGCGGCAAAACCTGAATTTTCTGAGGACGATTCTTGCCGATGGATGCTTGCCAGTAACCTTCTGCCGCATGCTCCCATATGACGGCACGCCGATTAAGGATGAGCTGGAACGGACCGGACGGCTGTTGGGTGACGTTTGCAATCCGGATTACGATTTTCTGGATCCCCGGCTGTCTGAATTCTATGAAGGACTCACGAATGTAGTGAGCCTCAAAGGCTGGATTCATGGTTTAGAAGCTGTGACTCTGCAACTGGCAACGGCTTGGCACGAAGTGGCGATTATTACACGACTGTTTCCGGCTTTGGATGGAATGCAGGAATACAGCGAAACACTCAGACGGATTACGAAAAAGAGCAACAACTTGCTCCTCGACGTGGTCGAGGATCTCTCCTTCGTTTATTCGGACGGTCGCGAAAACCGTTGGGACCCGAACGAAATCGAAAAGAGCCGCGAGCAGGTCCTGGAAGATTTTATTACGGAGCGTGACGACTTCATTTATCAGCACCAGGAGATCCTGCTTGATGCCTTGGAGCTTGACGCAGCGCCCACTATGATAGTGGAACCCGCAACGGTAGCTGCGAACGCTTGAAGGGGAGAACATATGGCAGAAGCTCTTGGCATGGTGGAATGCATGGGTCTGGTGGCGATGATCGAAGCCGCCGATGCGATGGTCAAATCAGCAAACGTGCGCCTGGTTGGCTGGGAAAAAATTGACGCTGGCCTGGTCACGGCGATCGTGCGCGGCGATGTAGCCGCGGTGCGGGCGGCGGTTGATGCCGGGGCTGCCGCCGGACGTAAAGTTGGTGTAGTGGTCGCCACCCATGTGATTCCACAACCTCACGACGATGTGGATGCTGGGTTACCGGTTTTGCAAACCGGTGAGACAACCAAAAAGAAAATCAGCGGCTCCGTTCACGGCAAAGGCTGAGCTACCTTCCACCTTGAAGGACTCCTACCCCCTGGGAGACTTCCTGCCCTATGAGCCTGACTCTCTATTTTCTTCGCCACGGACAAACAACTCTGAGTCGTGCGGACAACTTTTGTGGCTCGGGCCTCGATCCGGAACTAACGCCGGAAGGCCGCGAGATGGCCCAGGCATTTGCTGCGGCCTATCGAGAGAATGAATGGACTGCGATCTTCACCAGCAGCCTGAAGCGGACCATTGCTACTGCTGAACCGCTTTGCGACGCCTCGGGAATAAGCATGCAACCGCGCCTCGAACTCAACGAGATCAGTTATGGCGAATGGGAAGGCCTATCCAAAGAGAAAGTCGAAAAACAAAATCACGACGACTATATTAGGTGGCTGGCGGATCCGGCCTGGAATGCGCCGACCGGAGGAGAGTTAGCCGTCACCGTTGCACAACGTGGCTTGCTGGGCGTTCAGGAGATCAAGGAGCGGTACGACGATGGTAATATTCTGGTGGTGTCTCATAAGGCGACCATCCGGATTATTCTTTGCAGCTTGTTGGGAATAGATGTCGGCCGTTTTCGATACCGCTTAGGATGTCCGGTTGGTGGACTTAGTGTAGTCGAATTCACTTCGGAAGGGCCGTTACTACATACCCTGGCTGACCGTTCACACTTGAGCGAAACGCTGCGGACTTTGCCTGGCACCTGATCGTCAGAACCAAGCCAACCGCTGCCGAACACAAGTCGCTGCGCTCCGGTGCACAAGTGCGCTACCTAAACGGAGCTAAGAGCTAAGATCAAATCTCCCATGACCAAAACTCAGATCGTTGGCAGACTAGTCCTTCCCGTTTTTCTGCTTCTCGTTGGACCGGCCGTTCGCGCGCAACAACCGTTTGTCACTGACGATGCCGATACAACCCCCAAAGGCAAGTTTCACTTCGAGTTCAGCAATCAATTTGATTTGCTTCAGAAATCCGCGTTTCCCAATTTGAAGCAGAACACCGCCGACTTCGAAATCGACTATGGCTTGCTTGATAATGTGGAAGTCGGAGTGGCCGTGCCGTTGATCAGAATCTTCAATGCTGCCGGAACCAGTCCGAAAACCGTGACGGGAATTGGCGACACGAACCTGTCGGTCAAATACAATTTTCTTAGAGAACGCGAGCACTCCCGTTTACCGGCAATGACAATTGGACTCAACTTTGAGCTTCCTACCGGAGACGTCAAACGCCAACTCGGTTCAGGTCTGGCAGATTTCTACCTTAACGGCATCCTGCAAAAGTCACTACCCAGGAAGACAAAACTCAGACTGAATGGCGGAATTCTGTTTTCCGGCAATGAGACGACAGGTGTAATTGGACTCAAAACCAGAGGAGCCGTGTTAACGGCTGGCGGTTCGTTGGTTAAGCAGTTTACGCCGAAGCTGCAACTCGGGATGGAAGTAACCGGCGCGATGACGAAGCAACTAGACCTTGGCAAGGGACACCTACAAACTTTGTTAGGCGGAAATTATCAGTTCAAGAGTAACGCCTCTTTCGACTTCGGAATAATCGCCGGCAAAAGCGTGGGCAGTCCGCGCGCTGGAGTTCAGATTGGGTTGTCGATCGACTTTTAGTTGATTCGCTTAATCCGCGGCGTCCTCGTTGTAGGGACGGCACTCCGTGGGCCGCCCCCAGCTTCCGCAGACATCCGAGTTTCGAAAGGTCCCTCAAGCAACGAGGGGGTGGCCACGGAGTGCCACCCCTACAATGTTTGGGACGCTCGAAATACCATCATTCTCAAACTCAAACCGCGATCGGGGAGGCCTCATGGAAGGGAAAGAACGGAAGAAAAGAAGAAAGCGAAAGAAAAAGAACACCCTCAGCCAGGCGTTGGAAAGTTTTTCACTCCGAGCAACTCAAGCAACAGGCTCGTCCACTGCATTTATCCTGGCGCTGCTCGTGATTGTTGTCTGGCTGCTGACTGGACCACTCTTCAACTTTTCAGATACCTGGCAGCTGGTCATTAACACGGGCACAACGATCGTCACGTTCTTGATGGTGTTTCTCATCCAACGTGCCCAAAACAAAGACGCCCTGGCGATTCACCTGAAGCTAAACGAGATTGTGGCGGCGCTCGAAGGGGCCAGCAACAGGCTGATCGATGTTGAGGATCTTTCCGAATCAGAGATTAGGACCCTTCACAAGCACTACCAGAAACTCGTGGAAATGGCCAAGAGCGATCAGCAACTCACTTCAAGCCACTCGATCGAAGAAGCCGAAGTGCGGCATAACATGAAGCATCGCAGGCAGCGGCACCCGAATGGCACGTCCAACCCGAAGTAAGGAATCTCTTCATGGCCGCGTCGATTCCAACGAGGCCGCCCGCTTATCCATCTTCTCGAAACGGGCCATCATGTTTTCGTAAATTCGATCGGTCTTTTCATGCAGGTGGGCTATCTCAAGTTTGCTCAATGGTGTGCCTGCAGCTATGCTTCAGGTCAATTCACCCCTCAGCTTTTAATCGAAGTCGGAATCGTCGTCCGAGCTTTCGTCGTCCCCTGTCACGTTTTTCGGTTTATGGCGCATCGCAAATCCACCAGAAGACACGAGCGTACGATCACACAATCGTTGCAGGAATACGGACGCGGCGTGGCGGGTGGGCTGATGTTCAGCCTCCCCTTGCTATACACCATGGAAGTGTGGTGGACCGGGATCATTGCGCATCCTTACCGGCTGGTAGTGTATGTGCTGACAACCTTCACGCTCTTGCTCGGCTATAACCGATTTGCCGGGTTGCGACGTGATTCCAGTATGACGGAAGTTGCGATCGACTCCATGGAGGAAATGGGGATCGGTCTTTTGCTTGCGGCCATCGTTCTGTTTCTTCTGGGCCGCGTTACCTTGGAAATGCCGGTCATTGAACTTCTCGGAGTCATTGTGGTGGAAGCGATGACCGTAGCAATCGGTGTTTCAATCGGCACTGCCCAGCTCGGTGCGGGGGGCGAGGAAGACGAAGGCCTTGGCAGAGGCGCCAATAGTAAGGATGTTCATTTCGGCGGCCAGCTGGTCTTTGCCATCTGCGGTGCCGTTCTCTTTGCCGCCAACATTGCACCCACAGAAGAGGTGGTGGTCCTGGCAATCGAAACGTCCTGGTTGAGGTTAATAGGTTTAGCTATCTTCTCACTATTGGTTGCTTTTCTAATTCTCCACTACAGCGCCTTCAAAGGGGCCTCCCAGTTTGTGCGCGCGGATCACCCAGGTGTGATTGTGCTTGGCACAATCGTGACCTACGCAATTGCCTTAAGTTCTTCCGCACTAATTCTCTGGTTCTTTGGTCGCTTCGATGGGATCACGCTATTCACCGCTGTGTCTGAGACCATTGTGCTCGGCGTAGCTGCCACTCTTGGCGCATCCGCAGGGAGGCTGTTGTTGCAATGAAAATCCAAAAGAATTGGTTGGAATGGGTTGTCTTTGCCCTAGGATTAATACTGGTTTTGGCGACCCTCGGCTATCTCACCTATGCCGGCGCCTCGATGGGCCACGATCCGCCCAGTCTTGAGGTTCGCCTCGGAACACCGGAGCCAGGTCGTTTTAATTTTATTGTGCCGGTAACAGTAGTTAATCACGGCGATGAAACTGCGGAGGGTGTACGAATTGAGGTGGTGATGAATAGCGCTGGTGGAGAGCAAGAACGCGGGCAACTTGATATTCCTTTTCTACCGCGTCATGCAACCCGGGAAGGGTGGGTGACGTTTGAAAAAGACCCCCGAACATCTCAGCTTAAAGCGCTGGTGCTCGGCTATCAAAAACCGTGAAGCCCCGCTCGGAATTGAATTGATTATGGTGAAAGCAGGGGTTGAGCTTACCTCCTCAAGCCTACTCCTTCATCTTGTGATCCTCGCTCTTCGCCTCCGCCATGGCCTCCGGCTCTAGCTCCTCGGCGCTCCGGTTCAGTTTGATAAATACGCCCCAGGCAGCCAGCAACACGGCAGCTGCGATCCCGATGGCAGCGGCATGCGGCAGTCGCGAAGGATCATCATGAGCGAGCTCAAACACAGCCACCAAACACTCGATTGAAAGCGCCACCACGACCACGACCATAAACCGCGACAAGAATCGGCGGACCCGCGTCGGCGCACTCACCTGCACTTTCCGCACGACCTCCTCTTCCAGGATGGTTTGCCCGAGTTCAAGCGCTACCACCGCAATGGTCAATAACCCGATACCCTCAAGGACGAAGTTGAAGCGGCTTCTGAGCGGCAAAGCCTCGCTGGGATTGAGGCCATGCCAAAGCTCGAGCGCGGCAAAGAAGATCAAGGCGAGGCCGCAGCAGATGAACAGCAAGATAATGGCTGCATAACTGATGGCAAACAGTTTTTTAAGAATCTGCAAAGCGGGAACCTCTCAGTCAGTCATTCTTTCAACGGCTTTAAGACGGCTGGTGGAGACAAAGCGAGGCTGTCTCAGCGCCGAGAGTGCAGCGCATTCGTCGACCGCCAACTGCGTCCGAGCCTTTTCTCGTGTCCTGACTCTAAAGTTCGTATCCAAATGCTGCGGTCAGCGGGGGCGACATTAGTAGGCGGCCTGCTTAGGTCCGAAGGACCGGAATTCAATAGCCACGTCCGTGAGGGCGTGGATCAGGAATCTTGAAAGACGACGAGCGCCGCAGGTGCGGAACTGATTGCTTCCAGCAGCTCAACCCGTGCCGGCCCTCTGGGCCTCAGACATTATGGATCTCGCCGTCCACGCCCTAACGGACGTGGCTATTAACTTCCGGTCCTTCGGACCTAAGCAGGCCGCCTACTAATGTCGCCCCCTCTGACCGCAGCATTTGGATACGAACTTTAGAGTCGGGACACTAGTGTGGTGTCCCTAAAGTTCGCTGACAAAATCTCGCGACGCTATCGAGAATCTCGTCGGCGGTTTTGGTCCAAATGAACGGCTTTGGCTCTTCGTTATGATTGTCGATGTAGTGGCGAATAGTTGTTTCAAGGC
>JANNJZ010000376.1:0-3352 GCA_031396065.1 Pyrinomonadaceae bacterium
GCACCGCCCCCCGGTGCCGGACACGGTTAATCGCAAGTCGCACCGGTGGGCGGTGCCCACCTCTAAACGAACGGCTGATCAGCGATCGTGAATTTGTGCTGGCGCGGATTCCCTCGCTAACCCACCGGTGCTGCCGATCACTCAACAATAATCTCGTCAACAAAGATCCACGCGTCGCCTCCGCTGCCGGGATGCCAGGCAGGAATCTTTCCGAAGTTGTGGGCGCGGATTCTGACGTAACGAGTTCTCTGCGAAGGAAGGCTCTTAACGAAGTCCTTCATGATGGCACCGACGCTGCCGATCGCATTGCTCCCATCCGGAACGTCGTTGGGAATCGTGACCACCCTGACGAAATTTCGGCCATCAAGGGAAAACTCAAAGTCTACGCTGCGCGGCATCCAGATCCACGAGCCCACGTCCTGCAAAAAACCTCCTCCCACTTTCGAAACGTTTTGAGTCTTTCCTAAATCAATGACGGCTACCAAATCCTGACCCTGATAACCCTGCCACGCACCGCCGCTCCAGTTTGCTGTGCCTCTGATCCCATCAATCAAAGCAAAGTCTCCGCCGCCGGTATATTGCGGGCTGTATTTGGAGATCAAATTGATGGTCCAGTTGTGAGGTATCTTGTGATAAACGGCGGTCGCGACCAGACTTCGCTTCCCGTCCCTATCAACAGCCCGGGCTCTTAGCGTGGTGCTGTGATCGATGAAGAACGACTTGGTAAACAGTGGCGACTCAGCGCCAGGTTCGGTACCGTCGGTTGTGTAGTGGATGTTGGTCATTCCTAAGCGGGAGCCGCCTTTGCGTGAGCCCTCCTTGACAGTCGGGCTGCTGCCCCGAGCCCTACTACCGCGAACGCTCCTGCCCTGAATGGTGATCTCCAGACGATCTCTGAATGTCTTTCCGGCCGCGCGGATCACCGGCACTGGAACAATTTGAGCGCCCTCAATTCGCGATACGGGAACGTCGTCCTCTCCCGCACCCCATCTCAGATTCGGTTGCGCGGCCATCTCGAAAATCAGTTCGCCTCCCGCCATCAGATCGCTATGGCTGAGATACGACTTCTGGTAAGCCTTACCGTTCAGTTGTGCTGATTGAATGTAGATGTTCGTGGCCGAAACTCCACGGGCCTTAATCACCAACGTCTTTCCGTTCTCGAGATTAAGGCGCATCTCAGGAAATAGCGGAGATCCAATAGCGTAAACGGGAGAACCGGGAGTGACCGGATAAAAGCCCGCGGCACTCAACACATACCAGGCAGACATCTGACCGCAGTCTTCATTTCCAATCAAGCCGTCAGGCTCAGGCCGGTAGAACTCGTCCAAAATCTGACGTACTCGAAACTGCGTCTTCCAAGGTTGATTCACATAGTTGTAGAGGTAGGCCATGTGATGGCTGGGTTCGTTGCCATGGGCATATTGGCCAATCAGTCCCGTGATGTCGGCCTGGTCGCGCCCGGTCGTCTTGCTGTCGGCAGCAAACAACTGATCCAACTTAGCGGCAAACTTGCGCTTGCCGTCCATTAGTTCCACCAAGCCGCTAACGTCGTGAGGAACAAAGAAGGTGTATTGCCACGAGTTGGCTTCGGTAAAACTGAAGTTGACCTCACGCGGATCAAATGGAGTCAACCAACCGCCGTTGGTCCGCGGACGCATAAAGCCGCTCTCCGTATCGAAAACATTTTTGTAAAACTGGGCCCGCTCGATGAAACGGTTGTAGTCGCTGGTATGACCAAGCAAGCTGGCCATCTGGGCAATACACCAATCGTCGTAGGCATACTCGAGGGTCCGGGAAACCGATTCTCGTTCTTCCTCCAAATTGATGTAGCCATGATCCATGTAGGGCGCGAGGCCGAAGTGTTTCAGCTCAGCACTATGTTTCATCGCCGCGAACGCACGTTCTGAATCAAAGCCGCCTTTGAAATTGACTCCTTTTACGGCCGCGTCGGCAATCACGGACACGGCGTGGTAACCAATCATCGTCTCGGTTTCGTTTCCCGCAAGTTCCCAAACCGGCAGCCTTCCACCTTGTTGGTGTTGCGCCAAAAACGTCTTGATGAAATCCACAGTGCGTTTTTGGTCGATAATCGTATAGAGCGGATGGGCGGCGCGGAAAGTGTCCCAAAGCGAGAAGACAGTGTAATTGTCAAAGCCTTCGGCCT
The DNA here is from genome assembly GCA_031396065.1 of Pyrinomonadaceae bacterium. Lineage (GTDB taxonomy): Bacteria > Acidobacteriota > Blastocatellia > Pyrinomonadales > Pyrinomonadaceae > PSRF01. The sequence goes on from JANNJZ010000376.1 coordinate 2,165, forward strand.
GGTGAACTTTGAAATCGCGACCACGATATTGCCCGTCCGCGTCCATGAACAGATTGGGAGCAATCATCGTGTGATACAGCGCGGTGTAGAAATTCTTTAGTTGTGCATCAGCACCGCCGCTGACTTCAATCTTGCCTAGCTCGGCATTCCAGGCGCGGGCCGCGTCAGACCTGGCTTTTTCGAAATCCCAGTGGCTGAGTTCGGCTGCAAGATTCTTTCGAGCGCCTTCAATGCTCACCGCCGAGATGGCTACCTTTGTCAGCACTGGCTTTCCGTCAAGCGTCGCGAACCGAAGAAACGCCTTGACGTTGGCGCCGCGCGCTTCGGATAGCCCCGCAGAAACTCCGCCAGTCAATACTTCAGAAGTAAGGAACGGCTGTGAAAACTCCGCCACGAAATAGACCCACTGATCCCTGGCCCACGCCTCTGATCGCCGGAAGCCTTCTATGTGGGTGCTATCCACAATCCTGAAATAGGATTCGAGGACTTTGTCTCGGTGGGTGAGGTCGATAATGATGTTGGCGCGATCAGTCTTGGGGAACAAATAGCGATGAAAGCCGGCTCGGTTGGTAGCGGTCAGTTCAACCGCGATGTTGTCGTCGTCCAGTTTGACCCGGTAATAGCCAGGCCGGGCAGCTTCATTTTGATGGCTAAAGCGCGACGCGTAACCCTTCTCGGTCCGCTCTCCATCCAGGGCGTTAAGATAAGCCTCGCCAACAGTCGGCATCAGCAGAATGTCGCCGTAGTCAGAGATGCCGGTGCCGCTCAGGTGAGTGTGACTAAAACCGTAGATGATGTTGTCGGAATAGTGATAGCCGGAGCAGCCGTCCCAACCTGTCAATCGGGTATCGGGACTGAGTTGGACCATCCCGAAAGGCATCGTGGCGCCGGGAAAGGTATGACCGTGACCAGCGGTGCCAATGAACGGATCGACAAAACGCGCGAAATCCCGCTGGGCTGCCACCTGGAGAGACCAAAGCAAAACGAGTGTAAAGCAAACTGTTAGTTTGCTGATGTGGGGGAGAAGTTTCACAATCGGTATCAGTCGCTCATGCTAACTAGCGTGTGGCTAAAAGTAGGTTCGAAGCAATGAGGTCAGTACCACCTCGCGGTAGCGGGTGGGTCTGATCCCAAACAAGAGTGCTCAGCAAAATGGGGATACTTCGGCGTAATTGCTGATCAATACCC
>JANNJZ010000236.1:0-12063 GCA_031396065.1 Pyrinomonadaceae bacterium
ACTAATTACTACCGCATCACGCGCAAGGGGCACCAAGTAATGGCCACCGCCTTGAAGTTTCGCCAACCGGATCTTGCTCTTTTAGCAGCTTAGTTTCTTGCTGAAAAAACAAGAAGTTGGACGTTTGCTACACAGATTCAAGACACAAGGAACTCATCGGACAGGAAGACATCCGAAGAATCCGAAGACACTAATTCAGGTTCTTTAGTCACCATCATCAGGCTTGATCCCTGCGCTCTGAATCGGAGGAATCAGCGCAATCTGCGGATAGTCCTGGTTACGGCTTTGGAGAAGACTTAGCGGGTTCGGCGAAAGTTTATCTGCTATGGCTTCTCGGGCTTCTCGGGCGGGAAGTCTTTTTCGTCGATCTCATCGATTACTTTCAACTCCGCCCCAAACTTCTGGTAACCACGGAAGCGAATGTCATTGCGACTCTGCAGCGTCATTCTCCTGCTAACATTTGTAAGCAGGATTTCGGAGTGGGTGGGCAGGACAAACTTGTTGTCGCCGATAACCACCCAATCGTAGTCGATGAGGCTGCTGGCGGCGGTGATCGGAAAGTTCGGTTCGATCTCTGTGGCGATCTGTTCAAATCGAAGGACGCGGTTGGCTTCGCGATCAATCCAGACACGTCCGCGCGAGCCGACGGTGGCCGAGGCGTCACCGGAGGACAAGGTTAGCTGCGAATAAGTCTTCTTGATTTCGTATTCGTAAACCAGAGTGCGGCGCCCACGAATCAGGTCGGTATCCGCCAGTTTAAACTCCGTCCTGGATTCCACCTTAAAAAGATCCGCCAACGCCGAAATATATTCCACCCCGCTGGAACTTGCTCCTCCTCCAACGTACTTGCTGTAGTTCCGGCTTTCCTTCACCTCCGGGCCCGAGGGAATGCCGTTGATAGCGAGCACTTTGTATTGCTCTCCCTGATTGGCCCGGTAACCGACCGCAATTGTCAGATTGTCCTGGGTCTGCCAATTGTTTGTGCTGCCGTAAGCGACCGACCGCTTGATCAATTGTTTGACTATGAAGTCGGGCATCGAGTCTGCCGCTGCCAGGGTGGCCGTGCGCGTCAGCTCTAACAAAGCATTCCCTTCAGCTTCCGGCGGTCGCGCCGAAGCGGTCGGGTTAACGCGCCGTCGTTCCGCTTCTTCCAGCGTGCGGCGCAGGATCGGATCGCTGCCACTCTTGCTGGCGACCAGCGACCGCATACCGTCAGTGAGCGGAAAAGCGATGCCGCGCTTGCGAATCTCGTCGACGATTTCATCGCGGCGGTCGGGATGCTGTGGCAATTGGTAAACGAGCGCGACAACTTCGCGGCTGGTAAGAGGGGAAGGTTGAGACTGTGCTTTGCTAAGCGCGGGGCAGAGAACAACAACCAACGATAAAAACTTGATTAACTTGCGATTCATATTAGTTCCGGATTGGCAATCTTCTAATGATAGTTGGGCTGACCGGGGTGTCAAGCAGCAGCAGTTCCTCTTCCAGGGCGACGACGCCAGTCAAGTAAACCCCAGTCGTCTCGAGAGCAGTATCGACGTTTATAACTTTGCCTTTTTCGATAACTAGATTTGTCAGCAGGAGAGTCTTGAAGGCAGTAGCTTCTATCGTAACCGAATAATCACCAGGCGTTAAGGACGCGAACTGAAACCTTCCGGTATCGTCTGCCGAAGTTACCTTTTTTTCTTTGGTGGCGGAGCTTGTTAGCGTGACCCTGGCGACAGGAATCACCGCACCTGCCGGATCGACAATCGTTCCCGTTAGACCCTGCTCCAATTGATTACCGGCGGAATTCGTTTGAGTAATCCGAGTTTGACTGGTGCCTGAGGTCTTCCCCTGCTTATCCGCGGGCTGCTGACCAAAAGCGGCAGCTGACAAACTTACTATGGCCGCAAACATTGCCGCGGCTCTTTTCCCGACTCGACGCCTGAGGGCGCGTAATCCAACGGGACAGTCTTTTGTCAGAATCGTTCCGTCGGCCCGTCGAAACAGCCGGGCGCACAGCCGACCCTCAGTTGATGCAATTAACGTTTCGGCCTCGGTGCGGCTTAGTTCTGAGATGTTATAGACGTTCAGCCGGCAAACATCGCAAAAGCGGACCCGGTTGTCTCCAGTCATCTGCTCCCAACCAATAGGACAGGAAGTGGCGATGCGGAGGCGGTCGATATTTGCGAGGGTCGTTGGCATTTAAGGGTCCCTATTAAGACTGATACAGGAAGTGACGGCTCTTCGATGTTTTTCTGGCGGCATAGTTGTCCGGTGCGGTAGTAATCGCCTTAATAAGGCTTTCGTATCTAGATCAGGCATTCCCGAAAGCGCGGGGCGATCTCAATACCACCGTGCTGAAGAGACGGTGTGGAGTCCCGTTCGCGGCTGTGCCGCCCGATGTGCGGAAGGGCTGCCGCCCTTCCGGAATGACCTGATTGAATTTGGGGCTGCGCCCCACGTTTTGGGGCGTAGCCCCGAAATGGTTAGGATAGTCAGCTTCCGGTGGGGCTGAGCCACCACCGCACATCGGGCGGCACAGCCGCGAGCGGTAGGTCCACACAGTCTCTGAGCCACGGTGTTATGAGCATGCTCCGCGCGATAACCTTTCCCTATTCGTGAGGCATGAACCTACATACACAAAGCTCGGATGGATCCGCTCAATATCTCAACGCACCGCTCAAGTCCGTCAACCGGCACAAACTCCCCGGTTCTATGCGCCACGCGAATGTCGCCGGGTCCAAGCACCACCGCTTCAGCACCGAGTTGGGTCAATTGCGCTGCTTCGGTGCCGAAGGCTACTGTGCCCGTCTGTTGCCCCGTAAGTTCCTCAAGCAAGTTAACCAGTCGGGAATCAGGCGAAGTTTCGAAACCTTCATCGGCGCGCGCCGCATCCACTTCAAATACCAGTCCTTGATCAGCTTTCTTTTCTTCTTCGACGACCTCCGCCAGAAACTCCAATAATCGTTCCGGCCCCTGACTCGGTATCGGTCGCCATTCGAGTGTAAATTTACATGCGCCGGCAACCACGTTTTTCGCAGTGCCGCCGCTAATCAGGCCTACATTCAGAGTGGTGAATGGTGGATCAAATGCAGCGTGCTCCTCGCTGCGTAGTCGCTCGGCGATCGTTTCAATCCGAGTAATCAGACGAGCCGCGCCAACCACCGCCGACGACCCGAGGGCGGGGTAAGCGCTGTGAGCTTCACGACCCTTCACTGTTATTTCAGCAAGGCAGTAGCCCTTGCCCGCGCGCATGGGCTGGAGCGAAGTGGGTTCGCCCACGATGGCGTAACGCGGTCGTAAAGCTCGCGCTTCGCGGAGCCGCTTCGCTCCTATCAATCCAATTTCTTCGTCGGCGGTAAAGACCAATGCCAGGGGTTTGGACATTTTTTTCAGATCAACCGTGGCGACCGCGGTGAGTGTCGCAGCGATAAATGCCTTCGTGTCACAAGCGCCGCGGCCATAGAGCCGTCCCTGGCTCTCGGTGAGATGAAGCGCGTCGGTCCAGTTTGGATCGTAAGGGACAGTATCAGTGTGGCCCACCAGGACCAATTCAACCTCGGGAGTTTCTGTCAACGCCGGAACACCGGCAAACGCGATCAGGTTAGTTTTTTCAATGCCTTTGTCATCCGTGTAGGGAAGGCGTTTGACCCGAAGCCCCAGCGCTTCGCAACGTTGGGACAAGTAGTCGACAATCTCTGCATTCGATCGCGTAGAGACTGAATTGATCGCAACTAGTTCGGCGAGTGTTTCTGTGACAGTCATATTTTGGAGTGCGGTGACCTGTCACCGCTTGGTCCGTCGCGACCTGGCGCGACTGCGATCCGCTTGAGTCTATTGTGGACTACGGCGCCAGGCGCCGAAGACCAAAGCGGTGACAGGTCACCGCACTCCAAACTAACCCCAAAGCTTCTTCTGCAACTTCTTGAATCGCTCGACAATTTCTTCCTGCTGACTGTGTCGGCCATCCTCCACAATTCGTTTGCCGCCAACCACCACATCCTTCACTGCCGATTTCGACAAGGAGAAAACGATAGTCGAAAGCAGATCCTCTGCGGCAGCGCCGGCGATTGAAGGATCGTTTAGATCGACGGTGAAGAAGTCTGCCGGCCGTCCGGGTTCGAGGCTGCCGCCCGGTGCCTGAATGCTCTCCGCCCCGCTGACCGTCGCGCTCGCGAAGAGCCGCGCGGCGATCGCCGACAGTCCGTTGTCTTCAGCCGTGGCCAGTACGGCCCGCTCCATCTTCTGAAGCCGCAGATGATATTCCAGTTCGCGCGCGTCCTCGAGCAAGTCGATCTCGACGTGGCTATCCGTTCCCAGGGCGACCCGCAGCCCTTGTTGAAAAAAACTTTCCGCCGGAATAATCCCGTCGCCGAGGTTGCGCTCAGTAGTGGGGCAGGCGCAGATCAGCGCGCGCGAAGCAGCCAACATTGAAATAGCCTTTGGCGTGACGTGAATCATGTGAACGCCGGTGAAACGATCGTTGAGCAGTCCCTCCGTGGACAGCAATGCAACCGGTGACCTGCCATACTCTGCAATGCACGCCGAAACCTCAGCTTGTTGTTCAGCCACGTGCATGTGAACCGGCAAGCTGCGCTCGTCGGCGAATCGGACCACTTGTTTCAGATAGTCGAGTGGTACAGCGCGTACGCTATGCGGCGCCAGGCCTACCCAAGCGGTCGGACTGGGGCTACTGCTCGCGCCCAGGTCGGCAATCAGTTGCTCGACGTTCTTCAGATAGGCGTCCGGATCGTTTTCAATGAAGCGAGCTTGTTGAGGATTGGCTTCAGTTTCAAAACCTGCACGCGCATAAGCAACTCGCAGCAACGCGATGCGCAAGCCGACGTCCTGCGCCGCCCGTACAACTTCCTTCCCGAGCAGATTTGGATCATCGTAGGGCTTTCCGTCGGGCCCATGGTGAAGGTAATGAAACTCCCCGACGGAGGTTATGCCGCTCAAGGCCATTTCGAGGAAGGCCATGCGCGAAGCGTCGTACACATCTTCCGGCGTAAGGCGCGTGGCGGCGCTATACATCATTTGGCGCCAGGTCCAGAAACTGTCTTTGTGGTTTGAGTTGGTTGATGATCGATATTCGGTGCGGCCGCGAATCACGCGCTGGAAGGCGTGTGAATGAGCGTTGACGAGACCGGGCAGGAGCGCGCGACCTTTAAGCTGTACTGCCTCATCAACTTCATCGGCCCGCTCGAACTCACGCAACTTTCCGTCTACGTCGCAGATAAGCGGCGACTTGGAGGTGAAGCGGCCCTTGGTGTAAAGCAAATCAGCCAGCCAGATAGTTTGATTAGGATCACTCAACTTGAGCAGTCTCAGGGTTTTACCCGACAAGTAATTTAGACAGGATTAACAGAATTCACAGGATTCCTTTGCCTTCTAAATCTTGTTCATCCAGTTAATCCTGTGGGAGTCCTTTCGGTTATTTCTTCTTCCTGGCAATCCACTCCACGACATTCCGTTCCAGCACATCAAGCGGCACCGCACCCGACCCCAGCACCACTTCATGAAACTCGCGCAGATCCCAGGCGCCGCCGAGCTCGCGGTTAGCGCGCTCGCGAAGTTCCCTGATCTTTAGTTCGCCGGTTTTGTACGCCAACGCCTGTCCCGGCCACGCAATATAGCGATCGATCTCATTGGTGATGTCGAGTTCCTGCTTAGGACAATTCTCCATGAAATAGTCTATGGCTTGTTTGCGGGTCCAGTGCATTTGGTGCATGCCGGTATCAACTACCAGGCGCACCGCCCGCCACATCTCATAACTAAGCTGGCCAAACTTTGCATACGGATCGTCATAAAGACCCATCTCCTCACCCAGCGACTCCGCATACAGTCCCCATCCCTCGGTGAAAGCTGTATAACCGCCATAGCGACGGAAGTTTGGGATGTCGCCTTGTTCCTGGGCCAGCGCAATCTGCAAGTGATGACCGGGCACCGCCTCATGCAGCGACAGCGCCATCATCTCCCACTTGGGCCGCGCCTCGGGTTGATACAGATTGACGAAGTAGGTGCCGGCGCGCGAGCCGTCGGCGGCGGGCTGGCGGTAGTAAGCGGTGGTGGTGTCAGGTGCCGTCGCCGACGGTATCGGTTCCACCCCATAAGGCATCCGCGGTAAAGTCCTGAACACCTTCACCAGATTTGGATCGATGCGTTTAGAGATTGCCTGGTAGGCAGCAAATAATTCTTCCGGGCTTGCGTAATAAAAGCGTTTATCGGTCCTGAGAAAGGCAAAGAACTCTGGCACCGTGCCCTTGAAGCCCACCTGGTTCATCACTTCCTGCATGGCGGCGCGAATCCGCTTTACTTCACTCAGACCTTTCTCGTGCACTTCGCGCGGCGTCACCCTGGTGGTCGTAAACTTGCGCACGAAGAAGGCGTACATCGCGTCGCCCTCGGGGATCTGCCAGGCGCCCACCTCGCCGTAAGAAGCAGGTAGATACTCCTCGACGAAAAATTTCTTAAAGCGCTTATAGGCAGGGATCACATTCGCGGCGATGGCGGGCTGCGCTTCTCGGATCAGTCGTTCGCGCTCTCGGTCAAGGATGCCGGCCGGGAAACGCTTGAACGGTTTGTAGAAAGGGCTCTCGTCCGGGTTAGCGACTATCTGCCGGTCGATCTGAGCCGGCACGCGTTGCATGATCACTTTAGGCAACAGCATCTTCGCGGCGATGCCGGCGCGCATCAGGGCGATCGTCTGGTCCATATAGACAGGAAACGCATTAATCCGGGCGATCCAGTCCTGATAGTCTTTGACGCTTTGGAAGCGCAGCGAATCGGCCAACTCGTTTTCAGACTGAATGCCGCCGCGCTGATTGAGTGGGACCAGATACCAGCCAAACTTAAACTCTTCGATGCCGCTTTCGTAGTCTTTCTTAAATAGGTCGTAGTTTAACTGGTCGGCGGCGGAGAGTTTTCCGCGATCAATCCGGGCGAGCTCAGCGACCACATCGCGAGCATGCGCGTGGCGTCGCTTGATGGCTTCGAGGCTGACGTCGCGCCAGCGATCGTTCCAGCGCCGGTCGCCCATTTGCGATGCCCGGGTGGGACTTTCCTGCAAGCCATACTCCCACTCACGCGCGAACAGATCGTGTAGTGCTTTGGTCGAGGCTGCGTCCTGAGCTTGAACTGGAATAACCAGTAGCAGAATCCCGAGGACCGGAAGAATCCGCAGATTACGCCGATTCCACAGATTAAGCATAAGTCTATTCGAGTAGTTCACAGTTGTGGTCGCTCCTTAACTCACTCTGATTCTTATCTGCGTAATCGGCGTAATCGGTGGAAAACTCTTAGCAAATCTCAGAAGCCCTTCAATGCCAGGACCTCTTTCGCCGTTGAGCGATCGCCAGTGCAACTAATTCTTCTGGGGCCGTCAAGGTATGTGATCGCAAACCCCAGTTTCTTGTACAACTCCACAATGCGGTTCGTTGCCTGATTCGACAACACCACCGGCCCGGGATGCACTGCCAGCCATTCCGCTGTGCGCACTTGATCATCCCAACTAAATCCACCGGCGCTGTAGGTCGTAAACTCTACATCATAAGGCGGGTCGGCATAGATAAAATCATTCGGCCGTATTTCCATTGATTCGATGTCGCGATTTGTGAAGGCCCACTTCTTAAAGACTCCGCGAAACTGAGAAAAATCCCTGACATAAGTGATTGCCTTGTGAGTGCCGAAGGGCACATTGAATTCCCCGCTTTTGTTGAACCGGCAAAGTCCATTGAAGCAAGTGCGGTTTAGATAATAGAAGAGCTGGGCGGCTTCAGTAGACTTTGATTGCGAGTCAGCGATCAGCTGGTTGAAACGTTTCCGATTCCGGTAGAAGCACACCTCCTCGTTTTCCATCTCGATGGTGACCTTAAGACCTCTTTGCAGATGTTCATAGAAATTAATGAGGTGTGGATTGATGTCGTTCAACAACGATGTCTCTGGTCTTAGGCCCAGAGGGCCGGCCAGCCCGCCGCAGAATGGTTCCACATACCTGCAGGTTCGATGCGACCGCCAAAGCGGCGCGATGTGGGGCACCAGCCAGCGCTTGCCGCCCGCCCATTTCAGAGGGGGACTGATTGATGAGGAATCGTCCTGAGCGTCAGCTTGTCCTTTATTCGCTTGAGCCGAGATTTGTAACGACACCGCCAGCGCCGCACTGGCAGAGGCTGAACTAATGGATGGTGTGGCACTTCTTGCCAGGAGCTTCCTTGTTTTCACGGTTTCGCACGTGAAAGTAACAGTATCGGAGCTGCGGGTCAAAGATTCATCAGACTAATCAGAGCCAGGCTGCGTCCAAAGGGCTGGCCGCAGTATATTGTGATGCCGGAAGGGTTTTCCCACAACTAATGGAAATTGCGTGGTATGATGCACCCGCTCGGTGGTGTACTCGACACGCCCAATCAAGTCCTCCGGGAGCTCAGAATTTGAAGGAAACGTTCGCTCGCGCGCGCGAAGCGCGTCTAATAATCAAAGAACTTGCCGACGAAGTCCTCGTCTACGATCTTGAAACCGATAAAGCTCTTTGTCTCAATCACACCGCCGCACTTGTTTGGAAGAATTGCAACGGACAGCGAACAGTCGCTGAAATACGCGAGTTGATGGAGAAGGAAGCCGGCTCGCCAGTGGCTGAGGAAATAATCTGGTTGGCGTTAGATCAACTGGCTCAGTTCAAACTCCTGAATGGCCGCATCTCCAAACCGGATCGCCTGGGTGCCCTGTCACGAAGGCGGTTGATTCGCTCCCTGGGTCTTGGTACCGCAGTATCGATTCCTGTTATCGCCTCCATCATAGTTCCCACTCCCGCGATGGCCGCATCGTGTGGTTCTCTGACCGGTCGCGATACCAATTGTCCTTGTACGTTCGACAGCGAATGCGCAAGTGATTGCTGCAGAAACGGTCGATGCAAGCCCGGTGGTGGCAATTGTGAGTAATTCCAACACCTTACTCCCCTACGGAGAGTTTGAGTTTGCCTCACTGTCAGACTTGTTCGGGTACCTACATTCCGCTCCTCGGCGTGAGAGCCAAATAGAGGCCCAATGCCGCCATAGCTCATATTTTTCAGCCCTTACGTTCGCGGCTTTGCCGCCATCCGTGCGGTAGGGCTCTGCCTTACCGAAACCAAATCCATGAAACTTAGAAGCTATGCCTCATGGCGGAGGCATAGCCTCAAACTCAGAATAGCCTGTTCGGTAAGGCAGAGCCTTACCGAACGGAAGGCGGCAAGCCGCAAAGACAGAAGCCTTGTCGTAACTTGTTCGATGTTTTTACCGACTGCACTAATTAGTACCTACTCGCCCGACGAACTCTAGCGAGGCTTCTGCCTCAGACCGACCAGACGTGTGTTGGTATTCTGGCCGCGGATTCTCCCGGATAAACACAGGTGCGTTTGTCAGCATCCATCCGCGACTCCATCTCGGTTTGCAAATTCCGCCTCGGTGCGAGTCTCGCTTACACACTGAGCTTGTCTCTAAGCTTGGTGCTGCGGCTTGGCCGCCTTCCGTGCGGTGAGGCTCCGCCTCACCGGCACTTCTATTTATTTTGAGGCTATGCCTCCGTGCGACATCAGAGGCGCAGCCTCAAAGAGTGAAACCGCTATCGGAAAGGCCGAGCCCTTCCGCACGGAAGGCGGCAGAGCCGCAAAGGCTATCACCGCACGGCACCTCGGCTAACTCTCTATTTTACTGCCGACCCAAAAACTTGACTCATTCACATCAAGTTTTCCCCAAGATTTCTAGGCTTCCCCCTTGGTTAACTTTGGCTTTGGCCGTTCTGATAGCCGCTTGCGAAAGCTTGCCTGCCTCGTTGCTTGAAATCTTGTAATAACCTGAAACCACACAAACCTCAGTCAGCGTTGACCAGTGATTTGGACAGTGGTAGCGTCGGCGCCGTCTGAAACAAAATCGACCGTCGGCAACCACCCTTTCCGACTAGACCACCGCTACTCACAAACTTCGCACTTCGTCACGGTCGTGCGAGAACTGTCACCGGATCACCTCCTCTTACCCTTGGAGTGAGTCACCTCTGGAAAGCCGCTCTGTGATTGATCCAGGAGTTCCATGAAAAAGCATGCGGAGTTTCAGCCGGCAGCGCGTCACGAGGGCATTATCTTCAAAGAAGTTGACGGCGAGTTGTTGATCTATGACATGGAGCGGAATAAGGCCCACTGTCTTAACTCGACCGCTGCGTTCATATGGCAGCACTGCGATGGGCGGACCAACGTCACAGAACTAACCCGAGCTGTTAGCACTGCGCTGGAGACGGCGTTCGATGAGACAGTGATCGAGTTGGCACTCACGCAACTCAGCCGTGATCACTTACTTCGCGAAACGTATAAAGGTTCGCCAGGAGTTGCTGATTTTTCCCGAAGAGCACTTGTGCGACGTCTGGGCGTGGGCGCTGTACTCCTACCATTAATAACAACGATAAATGCGCCCATCGCATTGGCAGCTACGTCGGACTGCGTCCCCTCTGGTGGAGCATGTACAGACGGTGGCTCGCCCTGTTGTGGAGCTACATCCTGTCAGGGTGGCACCTGTCTATGAAGAGGCTGGGAGAACGAATGGATACTCTTAAATGCACCTGCGCGAAGTCGCGTTTCGGAGGACTCATGCAAAACGCGATTGCCTTTTTGGTTTCGGGAATTTTTATTGCTGTGATTAGCGCGACGGCGCAGGCCCAGGCCTTGTTCGTTCAAACTTTTCCGACAGACGACACCACAGATCCGTTTAGTACTTATGAGTCAACTACTCCCGACAATACTCAGTTCGACCAGATTTCCACGGGAAACAATACTAATTGCGCTCCTTCAATAACGAGCGGGGAGCTGCAATTCGCTCGATCTAGTAATTCCAGCATTTGCATCGCTTCAAGGAACACCGATTTCAGTCCAACTCCTGGCGTGGTGACCTTCAGGGTTGACTTATCGGTGTCCGGCAATACAGCAGCGGCAACCAGTGCCGCGCGCTTTCGATTTGGAAACGGCTTTGGAACAAGCAACGTTGACGAGTCCAGCGCTAACACCTACGCCCAATTTGGAATTAATTTTACCGCTACTGACGGTACGTTTTCTCTTCGGAACATAGACACTTCAGTTAATAGTGGAAATTTCAGTGGGATCCAGACCATTACTTTAGTGCTCAATAATTCGGGCAGCGCGATTACTTATATCGGGCCTGATGGAAACACGGAAACTCTTGCCAATGACACCTTCGATCTCTTTATTGAGACCTCACAATTTCAAGATGACGTTGCAGTCCTAACGGCTAGTCAAGTCATCACGGATTTCAAATTCATCTCCGCTAACGGAATTGGCACTATCCGGTTAGACAACTTTCGAATGGATTCAAGTGCGGTAACGGCGATTGAGCTCCAAAATATTGCTGCGTCAGCCTTGAGCCAGGGGGTCTTACTCGAGTGGCGGACAGGGTACGAGGCGGACAATCTGGGATTCAATATTTACCGCGAAAAGAAAGGGAAGCGAGAGCGCGTGAACTCATCGCTGCTGGCCGGTTCGGCACTCCTGGCCCGACGAGGAGCAATGACGACCGGCGGAGATTCGTATTCCTTTATCGATGTGAGGGGGGCGTCAGATTACGTCTATTACCTGGAGGACATAGATCTGAACGGCACCCGGACGATGCATGGCCCAATTACTCCGGCTGTTGGTGCGCAGAAAGACGTTGCTGCTACCAGGTTTGCTCGGGCGACTCCTATTGAACAACTGAATGAAACAGATTGGCAGCAGACAGCGGCGCACAGTTCGCAAAGAGGCTGGGCCATTTCAATGAGTGCAGCCGCGCAATCAACATTAGACACCGAACTATCCGCGATTCACGTCCCGAGTGACGAAGCCTGGTCCGAGTCTCAGGATGCCACGCGGTCTATTGCTGCGCTAGCCAGGACTCCGGCCGCGCGTGTAGGTTTTGAGTTTCTCACAGCGACAACCACACCAAAGTCAGAAGCGCAGCAGCAGCAGAAAATCCTGGCAGGGATGTCGGGACCAAAGCTGGCAGTGAAAGAGGACGGCTGGTATCGAGTAAGTCTACAGGCGCTGGTTGCAGCGGGATTAGATGCAAATGC
>JANNJZ010000250.1:0-26164 GCA_031396065.1 Pyrinomonadaceae bacterium
CAGCCCCGGCATTGACTTCATGTTCGGCAACGACGGGGATGACTGCATGGACGGCGGCGCCGGCAACGACATCATGTTAGGCAATCAGGGCAACGACCGCATGTTTGGCGGACCCGGCAACGATCTCATGTTCGGCAACGACGGGGATGACTGCATGGACGGCGGCGACGACGGAGACACCATGTTCGGAAACCAGGGCGACGACACCATGCTGGGCGGCATCGGCAACGACCGCTTGTTTGGTAACCAGGGCAACGACGTGATGGACGGCGGCGCCGGCATCGACCTCATGTTTGGCAATCTGGGCAACGACAGCATGTTTGGCGGTCCGGGGATTGACATCATTTGGGGTGGGTTCGGCAGCAACACGATCAGCCAGAATGGCTCGAGCGGTGTGACGTGTGCGCCCTGCATTCCCCCAAATTGCGACCTCCAGATCGAGAAGAAGGTCCAGCCCACCACTTTGGTCAGCGGGCAACAGGCCACGGCGACCATCATCGTGACCAACCTGGGCGGCGCGCTCTGCTCAGGCCCGACAACCGTGACCGAAACGGTGCCCGCGGGCTTGACGCTCGTCTCCGCAAGTGGTCCCGGCTGGTCGTGTTCGGGGGCTGTCTGCACGTATGCCAACCCGATCCCCGTCAATGGGAGCGTCTCGGTCACCTACACCTTCAACGTGACCGCGCAACCGGGGACGGCCATCCAGAACTGCGCGACGGTCAGCAATGCGAACGACAACAACCCGGCGAACAATCAGTCGTGCGTGACCACCCCGGTCGTGCCGACAGCCGTGTGCGACAGGGAAATTAAGAAGACTGTCACACCTAACCCCGCTCAGAGTGGCCAGCAAGTGACCACCACCCTGACTGTGACAAACGTGGGTACAGCACCCTGTCCAGTTGTCGGTGGCATAAACCTGGCAGACTCGCAGCCCTCAGGGTTGACCTTCCTGCTCCCCGTAACGGCAAACCAGCCTGGATGGTCCTGCGGATTCACCGGCCCTGGGGTCAGCGCTTACTGTACCTCTACCAGTCCGCTGCTCCCAGGTGCAGCAAATGCAGTTACCGTCACCTTCACCGCCAACGTAACCGCGCCGGCGGGCAGCACGATTCAAAACTGCGCGCAGATAACCAATGTAGGCGATGCCGTTCAAGCGAATAATAACTCCTGCGTGAATGTCCCGGTTAACTGAAAGAGAATTGGCCCTCCCACCAGTCGCGATCGATGATCGAGCGGTTGGTGAGAGGGCTACTTCAATTAGTTGGCCAACGAATTTCACTCTATTCCCCGATAGAATTCATCTTATTATCGAACCACACAGGCATTTGAAGGCGATTCGCGTGTGGGTTCGGTCATTAAATGAAATTCTTGTCGGGCATAACGTGAGAATTTCCTACAGATTTCGGTCATAACTTGAAATTTTCTCAAAGTACACCTTGCTTCAATTTTCTTTATGAAACTGCTACCCGCGAACTTCATCCTTGAACGAGCTAAAGACGCCGGACTGATCCGGCCGGGCTCGTATCGCGATCACCATCCCTGCTTGAGGCGGAAACTTGCTGAATGAATGCTCATTCAGTATTATGTCGCCGTTCGTCTAACCAAAATCGAGTTTACGAAGAAACAAATGCGTATTGAAAAAGCCGCAGTCCTGGGTGCCGGAACCATGGGAGCGCAGATTGCCGCGCACCTGGCGAATGCGGGTGTGCCCACCATCCTGCTTGATATCGTCCCCCGCGAATTAACCAAAGAAGAGCAGGCCAAGGGTCTGACGCTGGAGTCGAAGGAAGTTCGCAATCGCATCGCTCGAGCCGGGCTTGAGGCCGCGAAAAAAGCGAAGCCGGCGGCCTTCTTTACGCCTGAGATCGCCAACCTTGTAAGCATCGGCAATTTTGACGATGACCTCGGGAAACTGAAAGACCGCGATCTCATCATTGAAGCTGTGGTTGAAAACCTGGACATTAAGCGGGGTCTTTATGAAAAAGTAGAGCAGCATCGTCGGGCCGGTTCGATTATCGGGTCCAACACCAGCGGCATCCCCATTCGACAGTTGGCCGATGGCCGGTCGGAAGATTTTCGCGCCCATTTCCTCGGCGTCCATTTTTTCAATCCCCCTCGTTACCTTCATCTCGTCGAAATCATTCGCACTGAATGGACCAAGCCGGAAGTGTCCTGTTTCCTCTATGGGTTTCTCGATCAGAGACTGGGCAAGGGAGTGGTGTCAGCGAAAGACCAACCAAACTTTATCGCTAATCGCATCGGTACCTTCGGCTCGATGATCACGATTAGGACCATGTTGGACGGTGGTTACTCGATCGAAGAGGTGGACAAGATCACTGGTCAGGCAGTGGGCCGGCCCAAAAGCGCTACCTTTCGAACGCTAGATCTCGTTGGGCTCGACGTGGGTGGTCACGTCATCAAGAACCTCTACGAAGCCCTTCCGCACGATGAAGAGCGTGATGTTTTCATTGCCCCTGAGTTTTTGACGCAGATGATCGGGCGCGGGATTCTCGGCAACAAGACCAAAGGCGGCTTTTACAAGAGACAGACCGGCGAAGGCGGCAAGAAAGAGATTTGGACCATTGACCACGCGACCCTCGAGTATCGTCCGTCGGAGAAGGTGAAACTGCCCGCTCTCGACGTCGCCAAGAATATCGAAGACTTACCCCAGCGTATTAAGGCACTGGTTTGTGGCAAGGATCGCGTGGGCGAGTTTCTTTGGAAGACTTTGTCGCGCACTTTCCGTTACACCGCGAACCTGATTCCGGAAATCGCCGACACCATCGTCGAAGTGGATCGGGCAATGCGCTGGGGCTACAACTGGGAGCTGGGCATTTTCGAAACGTGGGACGCTATCGGTGTCGAAAAGTCTGTCGCGCGAATGAAGGAAGAGGGTCAACCGATTCCCGCCAACGTGCAGAAATTGCTCGACTCAGGCGCTCACTCCTTCTACAAAACGCATGATGGCCAGGATTTCTACTTCGACTTTGACTCGGAGCAGTATTTACCCCTGGCTGATCAGCCGGGCGTGATTATTCTCAAATCGATCAAGGACCGCAGCGGCGTTATCAAGAAGAACTCAGGCGCCTCGCTGATCGATATCGGCGACGGCGTTGCCTGCCTTGAGTTTCATTCAAAGATGAATGCGATTGGCGGCGACACATTGCAGATGCTCAAGCAATCGCTGGCTGAAGTCGAAAAGAATTTCGTCGGCCTGGTAGTGGGAAATCAGGGGACAAACTTCTGCGTGGGCGCCAACATCATGCTGATGTTGATGGAAGCCCAGGAAGAAAACTGGGAAGAGCTCGACATGATGGGCCGCGCTTTTCAAAACGCCACCATGAGTCTGCGTTATTCGCCAAAGCCCGTGGTAGTGGCGCCGTTTAACCTGGTTTTTGGCGGCGGTTGCGAAATGGTTTTGCACGGCGATAGCGTCAGGGCAGCCGCGGAAACTTATATCGGCTTGGTGGAAGTCGGAGTTGGCATTATTCCCGCAGGGGGCGGAACGAAGGAGTTGCTGCTGCGCACGCTGGATTCGATTCCAAAAAACGTTGGCGATGCCGATCCGTTCCCGTTTGTGAAGCGCGCCTTTGAAACAATTGCACTGGCGAAAGTGGCGACTTCCGCGGAAGAAGCGCGCACGCTCGGGTTCCTTTCGGCGGATGACACAATTTCAATGAATAAGGATCGTTTAATTGCGGATGCTAAAAAGGAAGTGCTGGCACTGGCAGCCAGCGGATATGTGCAGCCGCAGCAACGGACCGACATTCTGGCGCTGGGTAATCCAGCACTGGCTACACTGAAACTCGGCATTCACCAAATGAAACGCGGCGGCTACATTTCCGATCACGATGCGCTGATTGGAGAGAAGCTGGCGCGAATACTGACGGGTGGCGACCTGAACCACGAAACGCGGGTTTCGGAACAGTACCTACTGGATCTGGAGCGTGAGGCCTTCTTATCGTTAGCCGGGACCAGGAAAACCCAGGAACGCCTTGCAGCAATGTTGAAGACTGGGAAACCGCTGAGGAACTAAAAGCAGGAGTCAGAATTCAGGAGTCAGAATTCAGAATAAATCACGAGGTACGAGGTGAAGTAAGAAGGCAAGCCGCTTCGGAATCTAACACCGCGGATACACACCCTGCATCCGCGCCAGAATCTGGAGGATACTCTATGCAGCGGCTACCAGCGCGAACCTTTCAAGATTTGCTGGTGTGGCAAAAAGCACACCAGCTTGTTATTGGCGTCTATCGCGTTAGCAAGGGATTCCCGCGCGAGGAGATTTATGGACTTACTTCGCAGTTTCGGCGCGCCGCAGTTTCAATAGCGGCAAACATAGCCGAAGGATTTAAGAAAAGAGGGCGAGCAGACAAAGTTCGTTTCATGAACATTGCCGAGGGTTCGCTTGAAGAGTGTCGTTACTATCTTATCCTGACACGGGATCTGGGGTATGGCGAAACGTTCGAGTTGGTTGACCAATTAGAAGAAGTGAGCAAGCTGCTCTGTAGCTATGCAGCTGCAATTAGAGCTTCTGTCTCCTGACTTCCGAATTCTGTATTCTGAATTCTGTTTTCTGAATTCTTGAGGTGTTTATGAGAGACGCAGTAATTGTTTCAGCAGTAAGGACGGCGGTTGGCAAAGCGCCAAAAGGCACACTTAGAAATACGCGACCCGACGAAATGGGCGGGGCAGTGATCCGGGAAGCGCTCGCGCGCGTGCCCGGACTCGACGCATCTGAGATCGAAGATGTGATCATGGGCTGCGCTATGCCGGAGGCGGAGCAGGGCATGAACGTCGCTCGGGCCGCGGCGATTCGCGCCGGCTTACCGGTTGAAACGAGTGCTATGACAATCAATCGTTTCTGCTCATCCGGGTTGCAGTCGATCGCGATGGCTGCTGACCGAATCCGTTCGGGCGGCGCGGAAGCAATCGTTGCCGGCGGCCTCGAAACAATGTCGATGATTCCCATGGGTGGTCACATCATTCGGCCCAACCCTTACCTCGTCGAACATTATCCTGACTTCTATTTGAACATGGGCCTGGCTACCGAAAACGTGGCGCGCAAATACAACGTCAGCCGCGAAGAGCAGGATGAATTTGCTCTGCGTTCGCACCAACGCGCGCAGGCGGCGCTTGACGGAGACAAGTTTAAGGATGAAACCGTGCCGTTGACCGTGACTTTCGAGGAGTTGGACGAGAAAGGCCGCAAGCAGAAACGCGAGACCGTCTTCGACCGTGACGAGGGCGTGCGGCGCGATAGCACAATTGAAGGACTCGCGAAGCTAAAACCCGCGTTCAACCTCAAGGGAACCATAACGGCCGGCAATGCTTCACAGATGTCTGACGGCGCCGCGGCTGCAGTGGTCATGTCGGCGGAAAGAGCCGCGAGCCTGGGCGTCAAACCGATGGCGCGTTTTGTTGCCTACGCGACCGCCGGCTGCCCGCCCGAAGAAATGGGTATCGGACCGGTGTATGCGATCCCGAAAGTTCTAAAGTTAGCGGGCCTGAGGCTCGATCAGATCGACGTGATCGAACTAAACGAAGCCTTCGCGGCGCAGTCGTTGGCGGTTATTAAAACGCTGGGCCTTGACGCCGACAAGGTCAACGTCAACGGCGGCGCAATCGCGCTGGGTCACCCATTAGGCTGTACTGGCGCGAAACTGACAGCCTCGATTTTGCGCGAGCTCGAACGCCGCAATGGTCGTTTTGGAATGGTGACGATGTGCGTGGGCGGCGGCATGGGTGCCGCGGGAATCTTTGAGCGAATTTAACCGCCAAGACGCGAATGTGCGCTAAGTCGGGAGTAAAAGAGTTTTTATGACGGCTTCCGAAGTATTTGAAGCGGTGACGGGAAGCGGTAGCAGCGACCTCGCGATTGTTGTTCGGATCTTAGAAAAGCATGCTCCCTGGTGCTTGATTGGCGGTCTTGCGGTCAACTGCTATGTCGAGCCAGTGTTCACCCTCGATGCTGATCTCGTTGTCGTTTCGACAGAGCTGGCGGAGATAAAGTCTGAACTGGCTACCGCCGGCTTCTCGTTGCAGGAGTTTCCGCATTCACTCAATGCGACGATGAAGGGCAGTCAGCTGCGAATTCAGTTTAGCCTTGACCCGCGTTATCAGGAGTTTTTGAACGATACCAAGCGAATGAATGTGTTAGGCGAGGAAGTGCACGTCGCGTCTCTGGCCAAGGTTGCGCTGGGCAAGATTTGGGCTTGGAGTGATCAGACACGCAGGCCGACGAAACGGAAAAAGGATGAACTTGATCTGATGAGGATTCTTGAGGCCTATCCAGACCTACGAGCCATGATGCCGCAGGAAATAAAAGATCAGTTGCCGGATACCAATTAGAGATGGAGTCGGTTGGTACATGCCAACCTCTAAAAGAAAGGATTGCGATATGTCAGCCGTAGCCGAACAAAAAGAAGTGGTCCAGGGTGGGGCGTTCTTAATCGAAGATCGCTCGCCGGACGACATTTTCACCCCGGAAGATTTCACTGAAGAACATCGGATGATCGCCGAGACAACGCGCCAGTTCATCGATAACGAGGTAAGTCCTCGCGTTGCCGAACTCGAGCAGCACGACTGGGCACTGGCGCGGGAACTGGTGCAAAAAGCGGCAGACCTCGGTTTGATCAGTGCAAACATCCCCGAGGAATACGGCGGACTTGGACTAGACCAAACGAGCGGTGCCCTGGTCGGCGAGAACATTGGACGCTGTGCTTCTTTTGCCACGACACTCGGGGCAGAAAGCGGCATCGGTCTTTTGCCGATCATCTACTTCGGCACAGAAGCCGCCAAGCAGAAGTATCTACCGAAGATTGCCTCCGGCGAACTAATCACGGCTTATGCGTTGACTGAAGCGGGCTCCGGTTCAGACGCCATGGCGGCGAAGGCGACGGCGCGACTCAGCGAAGACGGCACACATTACATCCTCAACGGCGAGAAGATGTTCATCACCAACGGTGGTTTTGCCGACATCTTTATTGTCTTTGCGAAGGTCGACGGGGACAAGTTCACCGCCTTCATCGTTGAGAAGCAGGACGGCGTGACCCCGGGCGCGGAAGAACACAAGATGGGCATCAAGGGATCGAGCACGACCCCATTGGTGTTAACCGACGCAATTGCTCCGGTCGAGAACATGCTTGCAGAAGTGGGCAAAGGCGCCAAGATCGCCTTCAACACGCTCAACATCGGCCGCTTCAAGCTTGGTGCGATGTGTATCGGCGGCATGAAGTTGATGATTCACGAAGCTGTGCGCTATGCCAACGAGCGGCAGCAGTTTGGGAAACCAATCTCTTCATTTGGAGCGATCAAGTCGAAAATTGGAGAGATGGCGATTCGCACATGGGTTGGTGAGGCAATGACTTATCGCACGCTGGGAATGATAGAGGCGGCGATTACCGACCCTCACGATCCGAATGCCAAGCTGAAGGCCATTGAAGAGTATTCGGCTGAGTGCTCGATCATCAAAGTCGCGCTTTCAGAGTATTGCGACTTCGTGGCCGACGAGATGGTCCAGATTTATGGCGGCTATGGCTATTCCGCCCACTATCCGGCTGAACGCGCCTACCGCGATTCGCGCATCAACCGCATCTTTGAAGGCACCAACGAGATCAATCGCATGTTGATTCCGGGACGGCTGATGAAGAGTGCACTGAGCGGCAAGTTGAAGTTACTACCGGCCGCCCAGGCGTTGATGGATGAAGTGCTAAGCCCGCAGATGGCGTCCTTCGACGACGACGAGACGGTGTTAGCGGCGGAACAGAAGCTGGCCAAGAACGGCAAGAAGGTGGCGTTGATGACGCTCGGGACCGCCGCGCAAAAGTACATGATGACCCTCGGCGACCAGCAGGAAATACTTTTGGGCATCGCAGATATCATCATGGACACCTTTGCGATGGAGTCGGCAATTCTGCGCGCGCAGAAGCTCGCCGCGTCCCAGGGCGAAGAAGCCGCGGCGCGGTACATCGATATGACCCGCGTCTTTTGCAACGACGCAGTCGAGCGCATTGAAGCACGCGCCAAGAACACCCTCGCGGGAATGGCCGAAGGCGACGAGCTGCGTACTCTGCTGGCTGCCCTGCGGCGCTTCACCAAACTGACCCCAATGAACACGATCACTGCGCGCCAGCGAATTGCCGATGTGCTAATCGGCGCGAATAAGTGGGCGTACTGAACAATCCTGGGGGAATGTTAATTCGGAAGTTAATCTAATTTTGGGGAAAAGGGGAACGGGTAAAGGGGAAAACAATTCTCATCCCGTTGACCCTTTCCCCATTACCCTTTTTACCTTTCCCCCTTTTTCTTTTCTTGCTATGCGCATCATCCCTATCTCTCTACCCACGCCTTTCTACATCGGCCCGGTCAACGTCTATCTGATCGCTGAAGATCCCATCACGCTCATAGACACAGGTCCAAAAACGAAGGAAGCCAGCGAAGCTCTGCGTGAGGGCCTGCGCCAGGCCGGCATTCGCGTCGCCGACATCCGCCGGATTGTATTAACCCACGCCCACGAAGATCACTGTGGCCTCGCCCGGTCGCTCCGTGACGAAGCCAAGGATGCGGAGGTCCTGGTGCATTCGTGGGAAACAGGCCATCGAGTCGGCAGGCTCGAACATGAAGAACATCGCACATTGTTAGTCCGTGCCGGTTTGCCGCCAAACGAAATCGAGAGCATGCGCAGAATGTATGAAGGAGTGCGCCAATATGCCGACTCATTCGAGGCCGACGAATACAGCGAACTGCGCGATGATGAAGAACTTGAATTTGCGACCGGCACTTTGCGCATTCTCCATACGCCGGGCCACACGCCCGGCTCATGTTCCTTCGTGCGCGAAGCCGACCGCACCGTAATCGCGGGCGATTGCGTCCTGAAGCGCATCACTCCCAACCCTATTCTTTCACCCGACCCAATTGATCCGGCCAAACGCTTTGCTTCGCTGGCTGAGTATTTGGTTAGCCTCGCGCGTTTGCGCAGTTTCGCGCCGACGCTGGTACATGGCGGTCACGGCGGGCCGGTGCACGACTTCGAAGAGTTATTCAACCGGTATTTTAGGGCAATTCAGGTGCGTCAAACTGAAGTGATCCGGCTAGTTCCCAAGACCGGTACCACCGCGTGGGAAGTATCGCAGCAGATGTTTCCCGGCACTGACGATGTCCACCGCTTTCTCGCTGTTTCAGAGGCGGTTGCGCACCTTGACCTGGCGCATTCTGAGGGGAAAATCGCACTCGAGCTCGGCGACGGGAAAGAGGTTTATAGACAGATCTCGGCAAACTAAGCTCCTCACTTTGCAGGCAAAGAAACCATCCGCAGATTACGCCGATTAGTAAGACAATCCGACGGCAAGGTCCAAACCTGCTGCGCGAGACTGAAAAACCCAATTACTCTCTCCATTTCTGTGCAATCTGCGGAATCTGCGGATTTTTGGAACCCGCCCCTCGTCCCCGGCGTGTAATCCATCAAAATCTATCCGGAGGACTCTCTCTTTTATGAATTTCAAAAATGCCTTTAGTTTTCTAGTCTCCCTTCTGTTGACCAGCGGTGTCGTCATGGCACAAGAGGCGGCTCCGCCGGCCACTCCCTCAGCGCCCATGGTGGCGGGTGAACCCGTTAGCGCTTTTTCCCTTTTCATTGAAGGTGGCAGTTTCCTCGGCGTTCATGCGGAGGATATTAACAAGGAGAACATGGGTCGCTACGGACTGCGCGAGGTCCGCGGTGTGGGGATTACGCAGGTAGTGAAAGACAGTCCGGCCGAAAAGGCGGGGCTGCGAAAGGACGATGTAATCGTTAGGTTTGAGGGCGACAGCGTTACCAGCGTTCGCAAACTCAATCGCCTCGTTTCAGAAGTGGCACCCGATCAAAACGTACGACTGGCAATCAGCCGCGGCGGATCGGACCAGGAAGTCTCGGTCACGATTGGCAAGCGCGATCAGTCAATGAATGCCTTCAATCGCCTGGAAGGTCTCCAGGGACTTTATAGTCCAGACGCGTTCAAGAGCCTCGAACGATTAAAGGGGTTGGAAGGACTGCAAAAGCTCGAGGGGCTAGGCGACCTGAAAGCTTTCAAGGTCCCCGACGGAAACGTTTGGAAGTGGGAAGGCAATGGGTCCGGCAACGATGGATTCCTGTACTCCTTAGGCAACAATCGTCGTATGGGTGTGAGCACCGTCCAGCTGACCAAACAACTGGCTGACTTCTTCGGAATCGCAGATGGCAAGGGAGTGCTGGTCAGCGCAGTTTCGGACGACAGTCCGGCAGCCAAGGCTGGGGTGAAGGCGGGCGACGTCATTACTTCAGTTGACGGGGTCGCGATTGAAGGTCCGGGGGATCTATCAAGAGCCATCAATAAGAACAAAGAGGGTGACGTATCTGTGGTGGTAATACGTGACAAGAAGCAACGAACGATCAAGGTGACACCCGAGAAAGCTGCCAACACGTTAGTTCGCCCCGGACGGGTGGCGAATAGTCGAGTTATCCGAGATCAAATTCGCACGGCAGTGAGGCAGGGAGTCGCCAATGGTCAGGTGGTTGTTCCCGCGATCTCCATCCCCTCGATACCGGCGATCAATATTTCGTCGCCGCGGATTCAGATTCCGGTAATCCCCGAGATCAGAATCGTGGTGCCGAAGATACGAGTAATCAAGAATTCATCGCAGCCGATCTAAACGAAGAACGGGTGAACAGGGGAAAAGGGTAATGGGGAAAACAAACCGGGGCGGAGAAACCATGGGGTAAAAGGGGGAAAGGGTAATAGGGAAATTAACCCGTTACCCTTTTCTTACCGTTACCCTTTTCTTACCGTTACCCGTTTTCCCCTTTACCCGTTACCCTTTTCCCCTTTTAACCCCGGCTTGCCCGCTATCGCGGAGGCGCCAATTTCTTCTTCCCTTCCATCGCCTCTTTGAAGGCGCCGCCGGGAACCTCACCCATCTGGATTGCCAGATCAAATTCCTGAGACGCCTCGGCAGTATTGTCGAGAAAGGCGTGGATTCGCCCCATCGCTTCATGAGCCCGTGAAATGAGCGCGCGATCCGTTTCCGGAGAGGCCGCCTCCAACGCCAGCCTATAATTTCCCAACGCTCGATTGAGTCGATTCGCCTGCACCTCTTCGTCCGTAGCATCGGCGGCAGCGAAGCTCGCTGTTTGAGCAAGGGCAAAAAAGATTCTCGGCTCGCGCGAATACTCTCTCAACAAATCCTTCAGCCGCACTTCAGCATTTTCATAGTCTTTTAGACGAAGAGTCTGCTCGATCTCTCCAAGTTTCTTGACCAGCCCCGCTGCCCTCGCCTTCTCGGCTTCCGAATAGACGGGCGGGTTCATGTCAGTCTGCCTGGCAGCCAAACGCGACTGGCGCGCAGCCACCGCCCGCCCGCGCGCCTCGGCATTTTCAGCCAGCCTTTGAGTCTCTCGGGCTGGATCAAAAGCGGCAATCATATCGGCGAAGAAGGTCGCTACATCAAAGCCGGAACTCTCGACCCCTTTCAGTTGTTCAGCGAAAAAGAAAGCGAGTACAGCTCCGCGCTCATACTCCTCAGCAAGTCGGGCAATGCTCTCATCCTGAATAGCAATTTTGGCGGCTTGAAAATCTCTTGATACAGCCTGGCGGGCGGCGTCATCTTTGGCTCCATTGAACTTGACCCGGGTTTCAGCAGACCGTGCCTCGATCCGTTGAGATTCCTCAAAGCGGACCTCGGCCGCAACTACAAGTGATCGCGAGACCGCTACGAAGGGGTCGGGGGTCACTATTGCGCCCGCCTTTTCCCGTTCAATGAGAACCTGCCTAATTTGATCGCGACGATCGGCAATCGCCCGATTGAACCGCACGATCAGCGGATCGATAACGAATTGCAGGTAACCCCGACGAAGTTCGGAAGAAGTTGGATCCGTCCCTTCCGGTAAGACCACATAATACTCATCGGCAATAACCCGAAAGTTAATCGCACCTGGAACGCCCAAAAGGTCCGGCACGATGAGGAAACGGCGTTGATGATCTCGAGTCGTATACCGTTGTGGCCCCTTTTTCTTTCCCGGGGATTTGATAACCACTCGTTCGGTGGAAACTGTCACAGGCTGAGTGTGCAAGTAAGACAAAACAGCTCGCACCATTTCGCTGCTGGGTTTTCTGAGCCGGTCCCCTTCAGCTTGGTAAGAACGGGTATAGCTCACCAGTTTTTCATCAATTCCGGACCGGCGGTAAAACTCCTTTACCAAAGGAGCGAAGTCGAGCACTTCCAGGAGACTGCCCGGCAAGTCTTCAGATCGCGAGGGCGCTTCAAGCAAAGGCGGTGGGCCAAGGGCAAATGCCAGCGACACGTACCGCGCAGCCTGGTCGGCCTCGCTCGCCGGCGCACGCAGTCTATTACGCTCAAAGAACGTTCTTAGCCGACTGCGCAGATCCGGATCAAGTTCCGCGAAGTCCTTTCTAACCTGGGCGCGAAAAACTGACGGTTCAGCGCCGGCAGGGGTGGGATCAAACCCAGCCGCATCGAGCGCTGCCATCATGATTATGAGACGAGGCTCAATTCGGAAGGTCACCCCATAATCCGAAAGCTCGAAACCCGCCGCTGGACGCTGTGGTGCCGGCGGAGTGTTCGTTGGACGCGGGGCAGCAGCTTGATTAGGTGTGGCTTGCGAATAAGCAACTGCGCCACTGAGAACCAGGAGAATCGTTAAAAAAGTTATCTTCTTCATGAGATTGCAGATAAAAGGCCGTTCCTTGTTTGGTTTGGTAATTCCGGGGAATGTTAGAGATGCGCGCCAGGGATGAAACAGATGCCATGATTACAACAAGCAATTCTGGAGTCGCCTGAACATCGCGGCTCCAAAGACGAATTAGCTGTTGGCTGCTTTCCGGCGTCGATGCGCTTTTAACAACCACAATGTTACTGGATAAGCCAGGAGCGAACAAACCACCGAAAGCACCATCGCGCCTATTGTAAAAGGCCAAACGATTTGCCAGCTTTCCCGAAATAACTTTCGATAGTAGCTGGCCGTGAGGGGGTGGGGATTCGTCAGCAGTTCAACCCCTTCCGGAGCTATTCGCAAAGGCCGACCCAGTACGAACGCGCCGATCGCATAGGAAGCGATAATAATCGGGACCAGCGTCAGCAACGGGTTGTTGATAAAGGTGCCGCTGTAGATCGCCAGCTTGTTAAAGCGAAAAATAAGGGCTATCGAAGTGGCCAGAATGGTATGGAAGCCGAGGAAGGGAGAAAAGGCAACAAAAACACCGATTGAAAAAGCGAGCGCCGTTCGCTCGGGCGGATCATCCAACGCGAGCAAACGGCGAAAGGTGGCACGAAACATTCCTGCGGCCCCAGTTTCAAGTTTCTGGCGGGAGCTTAGGCATCCTTACCTGCCAGTCTTAACAACTATTTGCTGAAGCGCAACAGACCACTTTCGCACCAGCAGGCAGGGATGCCGGCGCTCCAGCTAGTTCCTACTCAAAGCTACTCAAGGCCTCCGCCTCAGTTTCGAATGAATCAAAGACGGTGAGAAGTTTTGTAATCACCAAAAGGTCACGAATCTTGTCCGTCAGGTTTAAGAGTTTGAGCTGCCCCTTGTCCCGGCTGATGGTCGTGTAGTTGGCAATTAGTTCACCGATTCCACTCGAATCGATATTCTTTACTCCGCCGAGATTAAGCAGAATCTTAGTCTTACCCTGGTCGACCAGGCCGCGAATAGAGTTCCGGAGCGAAATGGCGCCCTCTCCCATTCTTACCGAACCAGTCATATCCAGAATTGTTACGTCACCCGCCTGACGCTCGTTTATCTCGAGTTCTGCCATCGTTATCTCCTTGAATTCGACGAACCTTTAAGTCCATTCTACAGGGTGGGATTAGAGCAATGAACCACCACAAACTTGAAGTCAGCCCGGAACACTGGCCCCGTCCGACCTGCGGCCGGGATCCTCAACTCTTGAAGCTGGCCAGCGCCTCTTCTTCGCTTTCATATACGTCAAAAACCGTCAGCAGTTTGGTAATCGTCAACAGGTCCTGAAGCTTTTGCGTTAGGTTGAGAAGTTTTAACTCGCCACTCTCTTTATTTATCGCGGTGTAGCTGGAAACCAACTCTCCGATGCCACTCGAATCGATGTAGCCGACCTTCGCCAGATTGAGAAGAATCTTTTTCTTACCTTCTTCCAGCAACCGGCGAATGGCGGTCCGCAGGGCCACGCTGCCTTCGCCAATGGTGATCTTGCCATCCATGTCCAGAACTGTGACGTCGCCAACGTTGCGCTCCGAGATATTTAACTCAGCCATTTTTACCAGTCTCCTTTAAAAGATTGCGATCTTCCGTCAAATTTAGATTTTCGACTGCTGCCTCGCGGGTTATTGGCAGCGGGCATGCCGCCAATGAAAATCGCAAATGGCAATCACCGGTTCAAATAGTACTCATAGTTTCTTGATCATGCGAACTGTAGTGCCGCCCTTTGGATCTTCTGACCATTCGACCTCATCCATGAAGTTTCGCATGAAAAAAATGCCACGCCCGGAAGTTTTTAGTATGTTCTCGTCGTTGGTCGGATCGGGGATGGCGCTGGGATTGAATCCAGGTCCCTGGTCGTGCACTGTGATCTCGAAAGCTCCGGGAAGACTCTTCAAGCCGACTTCCACAAATTTGGTTTCGTCCAGCTTGTTGCCGTGAGCGACGGCATTAGTGACGGCTTCCCGCACGGCCATGTCGATTCCGAATAGGGCGTCCTCGCCGACGCCCGCACGGCTCAGTAATTCAGACACTGCAGCGGCCGCCTGCTCAACAGCCTCGACACGGCTGGCTAATCTGAGTTCAGTCGTCTTTAGAGTCACAATTAATGGACAGGGCGAACCGAGAGCCAAACGGTTGAATCTCGGCTGTTTTCTGTGAACTACCAAAGCTACCCGGAAGACCGAGGGTTTAACATGCTGGCGTGTCGCGTGTCAAGAAGCTCTCATCCGCGACACTCTTTTGCAATCAAGCAGTTAGCAGGCTGTCCTTTTGGTTGAATGATGCTACGGCATGATCACCGAAAGGTCGGTTGGCACTTGAGATTACCCCGAGGGTGAGTTTAGCGAAGCCGATCGGTAAGACATTAACTTGAAGAGTTTGCCTGGACCTCAAGACTGATAAAGCCGTGGTGCTCCGCTAGGGTGGTGTAGAAACGGTTCCATGGCCAATTCAAATGCTTATCACCGGGCTAAGGAGACTGGGTGAAAACTGCGTGTTCTTAGCGCCAAGGGCGCGAAATGTGACAGCCTGGGCCATCGGCCCAGGTAGACTCGCATAAAGATTCCCAGCGCTGAAGGCGCGAAATGAGGGTTGACTTAGTGGAATCACGAGGATTTTCATTCGAGACTTGCTATTTCGCGCCTTCAGCGCTTCCGGATTGTTATGACCTTACCCAGGGCGTTGCCCTGGGCTATCACATTTCGCGCCCTTGGCGCTGAGAACCAGGAGTTTTCACACAGTCTCTAAGGCGGTGTGATGAGATCGCTCCGCGTTCACCGATTTTCACCGCGATAACGATTCAGCCACCTACGCTTTTTCATCGTTTGGGGGATAATGCTTCTCATATGGCCAATATCCACCAGCGTCTGCCTGAAAACGTTCCCGGCGATTTCTTTGTCGACTCAAGCTGCATCGACTGCGACACGTGCAGCCAACTTGTGCCGTCCGTTTTCCGAGATCACGGCGAACAGAGCAGCGTTTATCATCAACCCGCCACCGGCGCGGAAACTCGACTGGCATTAATGTCCCTGGTCGCGTGTCCGACCGGCTCAATCGGCACAACCGAGAAACATGACGCGCGCGTCGGCATTGAAGCATTTCCTTCGCTGGTCTCGGACAACGTCTACTTTTGCGGCTTCACTTCCGAGGCGAGCTTCGGTGCCTGGAGTTACTTGATCGTACGGCCGGAAAGCGAGGGCGGTAATCTGCTAATCGATTCGCCGCGTTTTGCTTCGCAACTAGTCAAACGCATTTCTGAAATGGGCGGCACCAGGAGAATGCTCCTGACGCACCAGGATGATATTGCCGACCACCAATTGTTCCGGAAGAGGTTTGGATGCGAGCGAATCATGCACGCCGATGACGGTGCGGCGAGGATAGGCGTTGAACGAATTATTGCAGGCCAGGAGCGAATCCAGCTCGATGACGACATCATGGTAATCCCTACCCCGGGTCACACGCGTGGTCATGTAGTCTTTCTTTATAAGAACAAGTTTCTCTTCACTGGCGATCACCTGGCATGGTCACCCGCCCGCCAGACCTTGACTGCTTTTCCGAGCGCCGCCTGGTATTCATGGTCCAGGCAAACGGAATCAATGGCCAAGCTGCTCAACTACGACTTCGAGTGGGTGCTGCCTGGTCACGGTCACCTGCATCACGACACAACTCACAACATGCGCTATCATCTGCAATCCTGTATCTCCTGGATGAAAACTCGAGGTTAGCTTTCCGCTGGTTCTTATTTGCTGCTCGCAAAACCAGGAAGTGTCCGTAATTTCTCCGTCGAAGATTGAGGTGAGACAATGACTAGAAACACAAAGATTGCACTGGGTTGTGGAGGCGGAGGTTGCCTTGGTTTGATTCTGCTGGTGATTTTGGTTGCCATTTTGATTGTGACCGGCATCATCAAGGCGCCGGGTATCTACAGCCCGCCTGACCGCAACTCCAACTACAACTACAATCGGAATTCAAATTACAACTCCAACCTTAACCGCAACTCAAACAGCAACACGTCAACGGCACCTTTGACGATGTCTGACGACGACAAGCATAGACTTCTCCTGGCGGCGAGCGCGACCCAAGACACAGAGCTGATCCAAAGAGTCATACGCAAGCTCGGATTCTTCAGTGGTACTGGTGACGACTACGCCAAGTTCATCCGGGAGCACGCGACTTGGGCCATGAGGAACGGCGACTTTTACAAGACTGTCAACACGCCGGAGAAGGCGCGTGCTTACGTCAACGCGCACATCGACGATTAAGAGCAATAGTTAAAGCCAATTCCTACCGCGGTCGGTTCTGTAATGGGCTCAGACCGCTTGATTCATTAAACTGACCCCTACCCAAATTGGTGCACGTGCGATTTCGCGCGCCTTTTGTTATGTTAAGTCATCGTCCAATGTCTAACGTCCAAAGTGCCGGGGCCCCCGCGCTGGCAGCCCGCGTGGAGTGGTAGACCAATGTCGGGCCGAAGAATTTTGGACCTTGGACTTTAGACTTTGGACTTCTCTTTATGGATCCCGCAAGAATTCGCAACTTCTCCATCATCGCTCACATCGATCACGGCAAGTCAACGCTGGCGGATCGGCTGCTCGAATTGACCGGGGCCGTCACCGGCCGCGACATGTCAGCGCAAATACTGGACGACATGGACCTTGAACGCGAGCGTGGCATTACCATCAAGGCCCATGCGGTAAGACTCGACTACAAAGCCCAGGACGGCCAGTCGTACATCCTGAATCTGATCGACACTCCGGGACACGTCGATTTCTCCTACGAGGTTTCGCGTTCGCTTTCTGCCTGCGAAGGCGCCCTGCTGATTGTCGATGCCTCGCAAGGTGTCGAAGCGCAAACTCTGGCCAACACCTACCTGGCCATTGAAAACAACCTGGAGCTGATCCCGGTAATCAACAAAATAGATTTACCGGGCGCCGAACCGGAAAAGGCCATCGAGCAGATCGAACACTTCATTGGACTCGAAACTCACAACGCCATCCTCACCAGCGCGAAGACCGGCCTCGGAGTGGCCGACGTATTGGAGGCGATTGTGCGCGACGTGCCGCCGCCAAAAGGCGATCCAAACGCACCTTTGAAAGCGCTCATCTTCGACTCGTGGTACGACTCTTATCGCGGCGTGATCGTTTTGTTTCGCGTCATCGACGGCAGTATCCGGCCGGGCATGAAGATTCGCTTTTTCAACGCTGGTCGCGACTACCAGGTGGAAACGCTCGGGGTGAACAAGCCCCGACCAACGCCGATCGGTGAGCTGGGTGTCGGCGAAGTTGGATTCCTGACCGCATCGATTAAGGCTGTCGCCGATGTGCAAATCGGCGACACCGTCACCGAAGCGGCACGGCCGACCAAGGAACCATTTCCCGGTTATCAGGAAATCAAGCCGATGGTGTTTGCTGGACTCTATCCCATCGACACCAACCAGTATGAAGAGTTGCGCGACGCGATGGATAAACTCCGTCTCAACGACGCCTCGTTCTTCTACGAACCGGAGTCGTCTACCGCCCTGGGGTTTGGGTTTCGCTGCGGCTTTCTCGGGCTGCTGCACATGGAGATCGTGCAGGAACGTTTGGAACGAGAATTCAATCTTGATCTGATCACCACTGCGCCGGGCGTTCGTTACATCGTCACCACTACTGACGGCAAGGTCACCGAAATCGACTCGCCGGCGAAGATGCCTGATCCGGGCCGCATCGTGAAGATTGAAGAGCCGGCGATTCGCGCCACCATCCTGACGCCGGAAGAACATCTGGGCGGAATCCTGGCCCTGCTCGAAGAGAAACGTGGCGTGCAAAAAGGATTTGAATACATCACTTCAAACCGGGTGATGCTGACTTACGAATTGCCCCTCAACGAGATCGTCCTGGATTTTTATGACCGGCTCAAATCAACTTCGCGTGGATATGCATCGCTCGACTATCACCTAGCCGGTTATTGGGAAAGCGATCTGGTAAAGCTGGATGTGCTGGTTTCCGGCGAGGCGGTTGATGCGTTGTCACTCGTTCTCCATCGTGATACCGCGGCGGCCAAGGGACGTGCGTTGGCAACGAAAATGAAGGAGTTGATTCCCCGGCAGCTTTTCGAAGTGCCCATCCAGGCGGCCATCGGCGCCAAAGTGATTGCCCGTGAAACTGTGAAGGCGATGGGCAAGAACGTAATTGCCAAGTGCTACGGCGGTGACATCTCGCGTAAACGTAAACTGCTCGATAAGCAGAAGGAAGGTAAGAAGCGCATGAAGAAAGTCGGCCGCGTGGAGATCCCGCAGGAAGCGTTTCTGGCGGTGCTGAAGGTGAATGAATGAGGTCGTTATGGCGCAATTGGATCAGATAATAGTTGGGATGTTTGAGGAATTATTGGAATTAGGCGAGCAATTGTTGCTTACGCGAAGTTCCGGCGGAGGGGAATTAGCGAGGCATGTTGGTCGCCGTGCAATTTACAATCCAACCTATGAAAAGGTTAGTCCTGAACTCGCGACTGAATGGGGAATGCGCTCCATTAATCTACTCAACCGTGTCTTTGGCGCTGAAAACGATTATTACGAAGCGTTTAAGGAACAGTCATCTGGCTTTACTAGCTTTTCGAACTACGAATACGTTACTCAGGCTCTAAGTATTCTTAAGGCGGCGAAAACTGACCATGAAAAGGGATATTTGTTTGACACGCGCGTTTTGATTCGAGCAGAGGTGTTTGATGGTTTTCTAGAGCAGGCCGCGCATCTCTTGGAAAATGGTTACTATGGTCCCGCTGCTGTTATCACCGGTTGTGTCCTAGCAGGCTGCGGAAAAACTGAGCATTGTTAGTGGTTTCGTCTTCATGAACACTTTTGCTTATCGATGATGGGCGATTTTCTTACTGCGATTGATCCCTTGAGTAGCTCATTGGCCACTTTGTTTCGCTTGCCTGAGCGGCTGCTGGCAAGTGGTCGGAGTCTTTCAGGTGACTTCGGCCAGATTTCTAATGCGGACCAGGTTATAAGCTGCGGTCGCGAAGATGAAGATCCAGTTGACGCGGTCGCTACCGCGGTGCCGCAGCTTGCGCAGCAGACCGACCGACTTCAGCCAACCGAAGATCTCTTCGATCCGTTTGCGCTTCCGTTGACTGATTTGATAACCAGGATGTCGGGTGGTGCGACCATCAATGGCCGAGCGGCGATTAGTGTTGTTCTGGGCCACGTGCGGCGTCACCTCCAGGGCGCGCAGATCTTTCACGAAATCATGAGTGTCGTAGTTCTTATCGCCGGCCAACGTTACTCGACCACCGCCGCTGATCTCTTGGGCGAAGGCCAGGGCCGCCTCGCGCTCAGCCGTGCCGGTTGCCGCAGTGACACAAGCGGAGACCGCCAGACCATTGCGATTCTCCATCAGCAGATGCCCGGCGTAGCCCATCTTCGCTTCTTTGCCTTTGCCCTTGCGGCACAACATGGCGGCCGGATCAGTAGTAGATTGATGCGTTTTGTTCGAGCGCTTCTCCCCGTGAAAGTTCACTGTCGGATTGCCGGGGTCATCAGGCGGCGGCTCGTCCTGCTGATCCTTGACCTTGAAACTCTTCAGACTCGCCGCCGCTTCCAGCAAGGTGCCATCAACCGTGAAGTGCTCATCGCTGAGCAACTCGTAGCCGCGCGCCTGCTCCAACACGCCCGCAAAGAATGCTTCAGCGATGTCGCCCCGCAACAACCGCTCGCGATTCTTGGTGAAGGTGGTCGGGTCCCAAACCTGGTCGTCCATATTCAGACCCACGAACCAGCGAAACAGCATGTTGTAGTTCAGCTCTTCCATCAGCAGGCGCTCGCTGCGCACGCTGTAGAGCACTTGCAGCAGCAACGCCCGCAACAGCTTCTCTGGCGCGATCGAGGGCCGTCCCATTCGCGCATAAAGCTTATCGAACTGCGGCGACAGTTCCACAAACACGGCATCGCAGATCTTGCGAATCGCGCGCAAAGGATGATCCTTCGGCACTCGTTGCTCTGGCGACAAGTAACTGAACATTCCCGCTTGCTGAAGATCATCTCCACGCATTCGTTTCTGTTCTCCTGGTTGCGAGGTTCGACTACTCGCCACTATTACGTTGAAACATGTAGCCAGGTTACTTTTTCAGCAGCCTGTTAAGCTATCATGCGCCCCGATGGAAACAGCCCGAATAATGATCGTCGCCGGCGAGCCTTCGGGCGACGCCCACGCAGCCGCGCTGGTC
The DNA here is from genome assembly GCA_031396065.1 of Pyrinomonadaceae bacterium. GTDB lineage: Bacteria > Acidobacteriota > Blastocatellia > Pyrinomonadales > Pyrinomonadaceae > PSRF01. Next base: position 20,909 of record JANNJZ010000250.1, read on the forward strand.
CACGCCCTACGCGCAGCTGAGCCTCGGGCAAACTTTGAATTCTTTGGCGCCACGGGTCCCTTGCTGAGCGCCGCCGGCGTAGAGGCTATTGTGCGCACTGACGATCTGGCGATCGTAGGACTCCTGGAGGTTGGAAGCGCCCTACCGAAATTCTGGCACGCTTACAAACTGCTGAAGCAGGCGGCAATCGAAAGGCAGCCAGACGTCGTAATTCTAGTTGACTGGCCCGACTTTAACTTAAAGTTGGCCCATGCACTTCACCGGCGCGGCTTAAGAATCGTCTATTACATAAGTCCGCAACTTTGGGCTTGGCGCTCGTATAGATCGCGACGGATTGATCGCGACGTCGATCTTTTACTTTCGATCCTCCCGTTTGAACAGGATTGGTACGCTGAACGCGGGATCGACCACGTCGAGTTTGTGGGCCATCCGCTCGCCGGCGCGGTCCACGCTCGGTATGACCGGGCGGAGTTTTGCCGGCTGTCGAAGCTTGACCCCAGACTTCCTATCATTTCACTTTTGCCGGGCAGCCGTCGCAAGGAATTGCAGCGCATTCTGCCGCCGATGCTGGAAGCTGCCGCGCTCATTTCCGCTCGCCGCCCGGAAGTTCAATTCGTGGTTGTGGTCGCTCCCAGCCGCTCGTCGGATGAAGTGCGAGACATCGTGCGGGCGCAGCGCTCCACTCCAGAGCCATTGCCGTCATGCCTGCATATCGTCACTGATCAATCGCGTGAAGCGCTCGCGGCTGCAGATGCGGCGGCGATCGCGAGTGGCACCGCCACCCTTGAAGCCGCGCTCCTCGGAACGCCGATGGTAGTCGTCTACAAAGAGTCGCTGATTAACTGGCACGTGCTCGGCAGCTTGATAACCACCGATCATTACGGCCTGGTCAACCTGGTTGCCGGTGAGCGCGTGGCGACTGAGCTAATGCAGGATGACCTTAACGGCGAGCGGTTAGCTCAGGAATTGCTTCAGTTGTTGAACGGGGAACGAAACGCAGCGATGCGAAGCCGACTGCGTGAGGTGACAATTGAACTTGGCGAGGGCGGCGCTTCACAAAGAGCGGCTGAACGGGTCTTGGTAGCTTTGGAAAGCTGGAAAGGTTAGCTTGGGGATTAACTCCTTTAGCGATCTTCGCCATTTGAAAACCTTCTTCCAGCTATGCTGACGCGGAAATTCGGAATCAAAACGGAGCCAACTTCTTGACAACGGAAAGCAGCCTCGTTAAATCATTGCCGCCAAACCTGTCCTTGACCTAAGCTGGACCATTGGTGATTAACATGGAGTTGAAAGAACGCACGCTCGCACCCGGGGAACCGCTCCGCGGCTTTTGGTACGCCGCCTTGCCCAGCTCCCAACTCCGCCGTGGGCAGATGCGTCGCCAAAAGCTGCTGGATGAACCCTTAGTTCTCGTGCGCGACCAAAGCGGCAAAGTCTTTGCTCTCGACGACCACTGCCGGCACCGCGGCATCCCACTTTCGTTTGGCCACTTCGACGGCGAGTGCATCGAGTGTTGTTATCACGGCTGGCAGTTTGATCTCGAGGGTCGCTGCCGGCACATCCCCGCGCTGCTGCCTGACTCGCCCCTCAAACTCGATCGCATTTCCGTTAAGAGCTTTCGCGCTGCAGAAGCTGATGGTTATGTTTGGGTCTTTATGCCGAATCACGACGATAAGACTCGCGAACTCCCCGAGATGCCGAGGCTGCCCGTGTTTTCTGAACCCTATCGTCAATGCGCCATCTCGCGCCCGTTAGCCTGCAACGTGGACCATGGGATCATCGGCTTGATGGATCCGGCCCACGGTCCATTCGTCCATCAGAGCTTTTGGTGGCGCAAACGCGGCAGCATTCGCACCAAGGAAAAGCGATTTGAACCAATACCCAACGGATTCCGCATGAGCAGCCACACGCCTTCGAGCAATAGCGGCGCTTATAAGATTTTGAATTTTTATGGTGAGCCGATTACAACTACGATCGATTTCATCCTGCCCAACATGCGTTTTGAACAGGTCCGTTGTGGTCCTTACTGGTTCAGCAGTCGGGCCCTGGTGACGCCAATCACGCGAGACGAATGCCGGCTGGACTTTCTGGCGGCCTGGAATTTCTTTCGCTGGCTGCCAATGACGAAGACGATTTTCCGTATCTTCGGACACGCCTTTGCGTCTCAGGATCAAAAGATAATGGAGCAGCAGTCGGTCGGGTTGAAAGATAATCCGCACCTAATGCTTATTGACGATGCGGATACCCAGGCCTCCTGGTATTTCAAACTCAAAGCAGCCCACGAAACGGCCCAACAAAACGGGGGCCAGCTGGATCATCCGCTTAAGTCTCCGGTGACGTTACGGTGGCGCAGCTGAACCGTCCGGAATAATTTGGGGAAGAAGGGAAACGGGTAGAGGGGAACTCAAAAACCTTTGAATTCGATTTACCATTCCCCCTCACCCTTCACCTAAGCTTCTGAAGTTCCTCTAACTGCTTTCGTAGTTCCTTAATCTCTTCGCGCATCTGCGGCAGACGACCCAGGTGAGCATTCAATCGTTTGTACTCATCGAGCGGTTGGATCGGGATTCCCCACCAAACTCCCGGGCGCACAATCTTGCCGGGCAGCACTCCAGCTTTTGAACCGATAACCGCGCCGCTTTGCACCCGGATGTGATCGCCGAAGCCGACCTGGCCACCAATTACGCAGTCGTCTTCAATCGTCACACTGCCGCTGATTCCAGTTTGGGCGGCGATAACTACGCGCTCGCCGATATCGCAGTTGTGGCCCACGTGGACCATGTTGTCCAGCTTCGTCCCGCGTCCGATGCGCGTCTGGCCCAGGGCCGCGCGATCCACGCAGGTTTGCGCACCCAGCTCGACGTCGTCTTCGATGACGACTGTCCCCCGCTGGGGAAACTTGTGGTAGCCCATATCGTCGCGAACGTAGCCAAAGCCGTCAGCCCCGATACAAACGCCGGCATGCAGGATTGCCCGATCACCAATCGTTACCTCGTCGTAAAGAACTGCGCCGGGATGAAACACACAATCGCGCCCGATACGGACGTGATCGCCTATCACGACACCCGCCTCGATACGCGTGCCGGCCTGGATTCGCGTGTTTTCCCCTATCGAAACATGCGGGCCGATGTAAACCGTAAGGTCGAGGTCCGCGGTCTCGGCAATTACCGCAGTGGGATGGATGTAGGGATCGCGGCGTCTCTGCGGATGCAACAGCTCGGCAATCAGGGCGAACGCCAGTTTGGGCTTTGAAACTTCGATCAGCGCCGGGCCTATCTCTCGCTCTATGACCAGCGCTTCGAAGTATGAAACGAACTCAGGCGGAACAATTAGGCACGACGCTCTGCTGGACGAGGCAGCCTCAAAAAACTTCTCGCCGTCGACGTAGGCAATCTCCCCGTCCCCCGCATTGCCAAGTTCAGCAACCCGGTCGATATGAATGCTCCCATCGCCGAGCAGACGCCCGTCGACATGCGCGGATAGTTCAGCGATCGTCAAGAGTTTTGTGTCAGTCATCAGGGGCAGATATTACACTTTTTCCCGGACTGTGAACCACGCGCGAGTTCTTCCTTTGCGCTTCTATGCATCAGCGCTTTTCTTGGAGTGCGGTAACCTGTTACCGCTTTGGTATTCGGCGACCTGTCGCCGCCGTCCTCCCGAGCGCTGGGTAGCTGACACCAATCGAGAGATTCCTATTTTCACGCCGACGACGGCGACAGGTCGCCGGACACCAAAGCGCTGACAGGTCAGCCGCACTCCAAAGAGCAGCCCCGGAGCCCGCCTTTTTCGCCTTGCTATGCCCCAATAGACCAACTATCATGACGCGGTTAGAAAACAGTCGGCAACTAAGTACGCAAAACTGAGCCGTTTATTGGGAATATCTCGTTTTTGTTGGCATCGGCGCGCTTCTTAGTTTGGCGCCCAGAGGAGAAAGTCTAATTGTTTAGCGACCAATTTCGCCGGGGCGAATCAGATAAGAGCAAGATCAAGGGTGTTAAGAGCTCAAAGTTGTTGTCGAAAGCCTCTGACGTGGCCTGGAAAGCGTTTCAGTCCGTCAATACCCTGCTGCCCGAAGGCGAAGCCATCAGCCCCACCTGGGCTCCCGGAAAGCTTCTGAAATCATACGAACGCAGTGCGCCTCCGCTGGGTTTTCCGCGCGAAACCGACAGCCTCTGTCCAACCTGTGTGAAGGAAGTTCGCACCGCGGTTATCTCCGGCGAAACGCCGCTCGAAACCCTGATGTTTGAACATCCGGGCGAAATCAAAGCACAAATCGTGGAAGAAAACGGTCAGGTAGTGATGCGCAAGACCTGTCCGAAGCATGGCGAGTTTGTAGACGTGATGGCCACTGACCCGGCTTTCCTTGAGCGAATTGAATCGCTCTTCTTCGGACGCGACTTTCGCGTCGCGGAAGATGCCTCGGTCCATCACCACGGCACTTCAAACATCAAGTTTGGACGCGGCGCAGTTTTGACCGTTGACCTTACCAATCGTTGCAACATGATGTGTAACCCATGCTTCATGGACGCAAACCAGGTTGGTTATGTGCACGAGCCGTCGTATGAAGATACGAAGGCAATTCTCGATCGGGCAGTTTCGTTCAAACCCAAGCGTCAGATCATCATTCTCTTCTCGGGTGGCGAACCTACAATTTCGCCTTATTACCTCGAAGCCGTGGCTTACGCCAAGAAGGTCGGCTTCTATCGAATCCTGGCCGCCACCAACGGGATTCGCTTCGCTGAAGATATTGAGTTTTGCAAAGCCGCAAAGGCCGCCGGACAACACGGCGTCTATTTGCAGTTTGACGGCGTCAGCGAGGAAAAGAACAAGCACCGCGGCGTGGGAAACTTGTTTGACGTGAAGTTGAGAGCGATTGAGAACCTGGCTAGCGTTGGCATTAAGGTTACCCTGGTTACCACTATCGTCAACACCCTCAACAACGACGGCATTGGCGATATTATTAAGTTCGCCGCGCAAAACATCGACAAGGTTCAGACCATCGCTTTTCAGCCAGTTTCATTCACGGGCCGTGACGAAGACGTTTCTGACGAACTGCGTATCAAGCAGCGTTACACGTTGGCTGGGATGACCCATGATCTGAAGGATCAACTGGACGGACAACTGCAACCATTGCGCGACTGGTTTCCGCTTTCGTCCTACTCGGCGTTCACCAGCGTAATGGACATGCTGCAAGGTGCTGATGCGCCCTGGGGTTGGTCGTCGTGCAATTGCCATCCAAACTGCGGCATCTTCACC
>JANNJZ010000318.1:0-10392 GCA_031396065.1 Pyrinomonadaceae bacterium
AATTCGAGGCTCCGATCCCTCCGTATTTTTGTAGTTTATCCAAAAATCTATATCGCTGGCTGCTGAGGTATGTATATAATCCGCCTTCAGACAGTAGCGACCATCCATTAACGAAGGGAAATTGCGAACCTTTTTTGTGCCTTCGTTTGTCAGCCAATAGCGGAACAATAAGTGCCTTGTGCGACCCTACATCGCACTACCTTTTTTCAACAAAGAGCTTTAGAGGTCGAGTTCAGCAGTTAACTCGCAGGCAGGTTTCTTCTTTTTATTAAAGCTGCAACCGGCCTAAACCAGACCTTAATGAACGATAAGTTTCAACAGGAGACTATTCCTTTATGAAGAACCCAGGTACACACCAAACTTCGAACGGAGGATCCATGAAAAGAACTTACGCGACAAGCCCCCTTGCGCTTACGCTGTCCACGCTTTTGATTGTTCTTTTGCTTTCGAGTATTGCCTTTTCGCAGCAAAGTACCTCATCTGTCCGCGGAACGGTTAGGGATCCGCAGGGAAATGTAGTTGCCGGTGCTACTGCCACAATCTCAAATCCCGCAACCAATTTCTCTCGCGTCACTACCTCTAATGACAATGGCCAGTTTGCTTTTGAGTCGATCCAGCCGGGGTCATACCAGCTTGAGTTCGAAGCAAAGGGCTTCAAGAAGTCGGTCTTCACTGAAGTCGGAGCTCTCGTTGCGAAAGCGACAGATTTGGATGTGGAGCTCGAAGTCGGCGCCGTTACCGAATCAGTCTCGATCACCGTGGGTGCTGGCGAGGCGATCGTTAACAAGCAGGATGGCAGTTTGGGCAACAACTTTGTCGCCCAACAGATTCTCCAACTTCCTTTGAACGCACGAAATGTTGCGAATTTGCTGAGCCTCCAACCGGCGGTAACTCCCCAGGGTTATGTCGCAGGTGGTCGAAGCGATCAAGCTAATATGACTCTCGACGGCGTGGACGTGAATGAGCAACAGACTGGTGACGCTTTCGAGCCGGTGCTGCGGGTTAGTCCTGACACAGTCGAAGAATTTCGGGTTACCACCACGAACCCAAACGCGTCACAGGGCCGTTCTTCCGGTGCGCAAGTCTCCTTTGTGACGAAGAGTGGTTCAAACGAATGGCATGGCAATTTGTTTGAGTACCACCGCAATACCATCTTTACGGCAAACAATTTCTTTAACAACCACACCCTTGACGCCGTCACCGGCAAGAGTTTGCCCCGTCCGATTCTGATCCGTAACAATTTTGGCGGTTCTGTGAGCGGGCCAATCGTTAAGGATCGGTTGTTCTTCTTCTACAATTATGAAGGTCGTCGCGATGCACGGCAGGATACGGTTAACAGAACTGTGCCGCTGGCCAGCCTTGGACAGGGTCTGCTCAAGTTTAACGCCCGTACCCCCACAGGAGCCACGGTGCTGGTGACGCTTACGCCGGCACAGCTCAATAGCTTAACAACTTCTGTTTCTGCGACCACTGGTTTGCCAACTGGAAACCCGCTGGTCGACATTAATCCGGTAACTCAAGGAATCCTGGCTGCTGCAGCTGCTAAGTATCCTTCCAACAACAATCGACTGGGAGATGGGCTTAACACCGGAGGCTTTCAGTTCAACGCGTTGGTACCCCTAAAACAGAATGCACACGTGGCGAAATTTGACTACAACATAACCAAAGATGGTCGTCATATGGCGTTCTTCAGGATTAACGTTCAGAAAGATGAATCAGCGGGCGCGCCGGCTTTTCCTGACACGCCGACTACCAATACCAAGAGTCACCCATACGGATATGTCGCAGGGCACACCTGGCAGATCAGTAACAACAAAATTAATAACTTCCGCTACGGATTGACTCGGGAAGCGTTCGAAATCGTCGGAGATTCGGATGCAAACGCAATCACGTTCCGAAGTGTGTTGTCTACAGCCAATTTCTCCAGGGGATTCGCTCGTGAAACTCCCGTTCATAACTTCACCGACGATTTTACCTGGATCAAGGGTGACCACACGTTTCAGTTTGGAACGAACATCCGCGTCACGCGGAACATCCGCACCAACTACGCAGCCTCGTTCGACAATGGAATTACGAATCAGTCGTTTTACGCTTCATCAGGTGCGGTACTTTCGAATCCGATCAATGCCCACCTGCCGAGGCTGACTGGACTTCCAACTGGTACAGCAATCGCCTCCGCCTCTTCAACAAACACGAGGCACGCTTTTGCAGCTCTGATAGGCAGGCTTTCTCAGTACACGGCGAATTTCAATTTCGACATTGACGGAAAGCCACTCGCTTTTGGTGATCCAGTGCTTCGCACCTTTGCCACTGAGGAGTACGATGTCTACGGACAGGACATCTGGAAGGTAAAACCAAATCTAACCTTGACCTATGGTCTCCGATATGGACTCAGCCGACCGGTATACGAGACCAATGGTTACCAGGCCAGACCCAGCGTCGCTCTTGAGGACTACCTGAACCTAAGAGCTGCGGCTGCTCTGAAGGGTCAGAACTACACCGAACCACTCACAGTGGTGAAGGCGGGCCCAGCTAATAATGCGCCGGGCTTTTACTCGCTGGATAAGAATAACTTCCAGCCTCGGGTAGCGGTCGCCTGGTCCCCCGGATTCAGGAATGGATTCCTTGGAAAACTCTTTGGCTCTGAGAAGCAGTCAACTTTCCGTGGTGGTTTTGCCATTACAAACGATTACTTCGGGCAGGCACTCGCCGTAAACTTCGACGCGAACAATACACTCGGATTTGCGTCGAGTACGACTCCATCTGCCAATACCTACAATGTTACTACCAACCCAGCGCCGCTTATCACTGGACTGGGAATGCCGATTCGTACTTTGCCCGGGATTGCGACTCCGGCAAATCTGACCTTCCCGCAAACGCAACCGCAGGACTTCCAGCGTAGAATCGAGGGATCGCTGGACACTAATCTGGTTTCGCCAATCAACTACAGTTGGAACTTTACGTACGGGCGTCAGTTTGGCAAGGGGGTGTACGTGGAAGCATCGTACATCGGGCGTATGGCGCGTAACCTGCTCGCCACCCGCGACGTCATGCAGCCCAACAACATAGTCGATCCGAAGTCGGGTCAGGATTGGAACACCGCGGCCGGCATTCTTGAACAATACCGAGTTGCCAGAACGCCGGTGGCGAATATCCCGAGGATTCCCTGGTTCGAGAATATGTATCCGGCGGGAGAACTGGATGCGCTCTTGTTTGGCGCCGGGCTTACCAATACGCAGGCAGCTTACGGTTTCATGGCAGTAACCGCAGTTACGCCCGGCTGTGCCGGGGCGCCTCTGTTTGGTTGCTACGATTCAGGAGATGACTGGACCTTCCTGCAAGATGTTCTGGATGGCAATACTTCCAGGCAGCTCTTCTACCAGAGTCAGTATGGCGCCCTCTCGGCCTACGGGACAATCGCCAGTTCGGATTATCACGCCGGCACGCTCAGTGTTCGACAACGCCTCAGAGGATTAACCTGGGATTTCAACTACACGCTGTCTAACTCGATTGACGACGCATCTGGACTTCAGACCAGCGGAGTCTATGGATCGGCTTTTATCACTAACGCGCTCCGGCAACGAGACAACCGGGCCTCGTCGGACTTTGACATCCGGCACATCGTTAACATGAATTCCATTTGGGATATCCCAGTGGGTCGTGGCCAGCGGTTCATGAGCGGCTCAAACAAAGTGATTAATGGAATCCTGGGCGGATGGTCGTTGACCAATATTTTCCGTTACAACAGCGGTTTGCCGGTGGGTTCGCCGGTTGACCTTGGTGGCTGGCCCACGAACTGGAATGTCCGAAGTTGGGCAGTTCCGATTAAGCCAATTGAATCGTCTCCGACACGTGGCGGAGCGAGACCTGCAAATCTGTTCTCGGATCCGAAGGCTGCATATAACAGCTGGCGGAGCCCAGGACCCGGCGAAACAGGTGCTCGGAACATCCTAAGGGGTGTGGGTTTTATTACCCTCGATGCCGGCCTCCACAAGTCGTTTACGATGCCATGGAGCGAGAATCATAAGGCGATAATCAGGTGGGAGGTCTTCAACGTTACCAATACGCAGCGCCTCCAAGGCAATGCGGACAACACCAACGGCCTCGACCCGCAGTTTGGGAGTCCGGGGGCGTCCTTCTACAACTTTACTTCGATTCAGGGCACGCCCCGAGTCATGCAGTTTGCCTTCCGCTACGAATTCTAGCGGAGTTCTGACTGTTCTATCGGTAGTGGATGCGGGCTGGGACTTCGGTCGCAGCCCGCACTTTTTCCAGGCCTTGGACCTGCGACTCCTAACTGAAACCACAACCCGCAACCTCCTTCATTTCTTGGTAGTGCACTAATTTGAGCTTTTCTCTGTGCAACCTTTGTGGTCTCTGTGTCTCGGTGGTGAATTTACTGGGCAAACACCACCACAGAGGCACAGAGTACACAGATGACGCACAGAGATTTTCAAACCAGGTCACCACCCATTTCTCTGATGGCTTGATTCCGTCTACAATCCACAGGTTCGAGTTGCCGTAATCGCTCAAGAGGCTTTCATCATGACTAGTCGACATAATCTTCGTATGCACCTACACCAACATGGCATCATGACGCGATTCACTCGACCAGTTTGGCGATATTCGTTTGCGATAGCGCTGGCGCTCGTGTTCTCGACGGGGTTTGCAAATCCGTCGTTGGCTCAGAGACCAGGTGCCGGCACCACGCGGAATTTCACGCTATGGGGTGATATTAAGCTCGACGAGAGCCAACGAGAGGATGACAGGCCGGTTACCTTTGACGTCATCCTTTATACCCGAGGCAACGATGTGTTTGCCAGGCAGAGGGTCGCCAGCAACGGGCGCTATCGGTTCATTAACATCTTCAATGGTGACTATTATCTGGCGATTGAACTCGATAACGTGGAACTTGCCCGGATTCCGCTGCTTATCAGTGGACAATACGCGGACGATATCAGGCAGGACATCAACCTCGAGTGGCGGGCGATCGCTAACCGAACAGGTGGCGGAGGGGGTGTTGTCTCCGCGGCGGATGCCTACGAGCGGTCCGGTAATAACAAGTCGCTCTATCAGAAGTCTGCTCGAGAGATAGGCAGCAAGAAGTATCCGGAAGCAATCGCGACGCTGCTTCAGTTGGTAGCGGCCGACCCAAAGGACTTTCCGGCATGGTCTGATCTGGGAATGGTCTACTTTATTCAGAAAGACCTTGAAGCGGCAGAAAACAGCTTCGTCAGCGCCGCAACCGCTAAACCGACATATCTGCCGGCATTGATCAGTATGGGCCGAGTTAGAATTGCCCGAAAAAACTATCAAGGCGCAGTCGAAGCCCTTGAGGAATCCCTCAAGATCGATCCGAAGTCAGCACCGGCGAACTACTTTCTGGGTGAAGCCTACCTCCATCTTAAGAAGGGCACGAAGGCAGTGGGGCATTTGAACGCAGCGTTGGTGCTGGATCCGGTCGGAATGGCTGAGGCACACCTACGTTTAGCCACGCTCTACAACGGAGCAGGATACAAGGACAAAGCTGCTGCCGAATACGAAGCGTTTCTCAAGAAGAAGCCGGATTACGCGGACCGCAAGAAGTTGGAAGAGTACATCGCCCTAAACAAGAAGACCTAAGAGCGGGTCCGCCAATAAAGCAAACCGTTAGTTTGCGTCGCGCGGCGCCTCCTCACAGCTTGAAGTGACAGCGGGTCATCCCCACGCTCAAGGCGCCTCAGTCAGGTTTGTGCTCTGGATCTCACCTTTGGGCTACTCCGGAATCACGAGGGCAGTAAGCTCACCTGAGTTCAGGTTCCAAAGCGGGCTATGGTAGCGCCCATGCCTCCAGCCTCCGGTGGCGCGTCCGTCCATTCCAAAACAAACGATGTTCTGGCTAATATCGAACGCACCATGTCTCGCTGTACGCCTATGCCCTTACCGTGAATGATTCTGACGCTGCGAAATCCGGCGGCTCGGGCTTCGATCAAATATTCTTCAACTACGCGCTTCACCTCACGCGGCTGGATGGTGTGAAGATCAAAGACGTCCGTGATCGGAATCGTCACCGGTTCTGGGAACGGATTGTATGGATCAATGGCGTCGTTATCGTCGAACATGATTTCACGGGGCTGGACTGGACCGCGGTGCATGAGAAGTACGCTGAAAGCGTTGGCTAATTCTAGCCCAGGGTTTGCCTTGAAACCCTGGGTTCAAAGGACCCTCATGAGATTCTTCGCAACTCTGAAAGAGTTGCGAGTGCTTTGCCGTGTCTAATGGCGCCGCAACTCTTTCAGAGTTGCATCTTCGAAAAATAGATCCCTGTTCCGCAGTGTTGCCAAAACGCAACCCTGGGCTGGAATTAGCCAACGCTTTCAGCGTAAATAGCGGCACTGCAAACCGCCGAGGTCCTTTGAAATTATCTCGCAAGTCGACTAGAGTATGCGGCGTCTGCCCACAGTTTTCCAGTATCGTTTCCAATTTAAGAAGAATCCCAGGAGATGCTCCAATGAAAAGAAGCAGTTCGCAGCTCGTGGTTTCCAGCGTTCGGCCGTGGCTTTTAACGTTCGCAATCGTAGCCTTTGCGCTGTCGGCGTTGTCAGTCTCGTATTTGGCCCCGCCCAGCCACGCCCAGGGCGGACAGAAGATGGCGATGGCGCCCGCGGGTGGCGGGCCGGCAGCGTCCGCTCTCGTTTATCCCCCAAGCAGGAAGAGCGACACCGTCGATGACTACTTCGGTACGAAAGTGCCGGACCCCTATCGCTGGCTGGAAGGTGACGCGGCCGTGGAGCCTGAAGTGGCTTCCTGGGTTGAGGCGCAAAACAAAGTCACCTTCGCCTACCTCGAACAAATCCCTTTTCGCCAGAAGATCAAGGAGCGACTGACCAGCCTCTACAACTACCCAAGATATTCTGCGCCTGCTCGACGCGGCGACTATTTTTTCTACACCAAGAACGACGGCTTGCAGAATCAGAGCATCTGGTATCGGCAAAAAGGGTTGGACGGAACGCCGGAAGTTTTGCTCGACCCCAACAAGCTCTCCGCTGACGGCACTACCCGCCTGGGCCAATTCTCGCTCTCGAAGGATGGAAAGTATCTCGGTTACGGCGTCTCAAAGGGCGGCTCTGACTGGACGGACGTCTACGTGATGGACGTGGCCACCAAGGAGAAGCAATCGGATCATCTTGAGTGGGTCAAGGTCTCGGGCGTTTCCTGGCAGGGCAATGGCTTCTATTACAGCCGTTACCCAGCGCCGGCAAAAGGTCATGAGATGACGACCAAAAATGAAAACCATCAGGTCTTCTATCACAAGGTCGGCACGGCGCAGTCGGAAGATTCGCTGGTCTATGAAGACAAGGCGAATCCCCAACGATTTCATATTGTGGGCACCAGTGACGACGAGAGGTTTGCAGTTCTCACTATCTCTGAACGAGGCAAGGGCAAGAAGGGTAACTCGGTTTTCTATCGCGACTCGTCCAAGGCCGACTCGAAGTTTGTTCCAATCGTCGGTGAGATCGGCGATGACAGCTTCGACTTCATTAACAATATTGGCGAGAAGTTCCTGATTTACACCGACCACAATGCGCCAAACGGACGAATCTTTCTTTTTGATCCGAAGAACCCTGACGAAAAGAATTGGAAAGACGTTATTGGCGAGAAACCGGAACCGCTGGATAACTACAACACGGTAGGCGGCAAGCTCTTCGTCACTTACCTCAAAGATGTGGTTACCCACGCCTACGTGTATAGCCTCGACGGCAAACTGGAGAATGAAATTCAGTTGCCAGGTCTGGGCACTGCCGGCGGATTCGGAGGTACCCTCGACGACAAGTTCACTTTCTACACCTTCACGACTTTCAACTTCCCGGGCACGATTTACAAGTATGACATCGCCACGAAGAAGTCGTCGCTGTTCCGGCAGCCTAAAATTCCTGGATTCAAGTCGGCCGACTATGAAACTTCGCAGGTCTTCTTCACGAGCAAAGACGGCACCCGCGTGCCGATGTTCATGGTCCACAAAAAGGGAATTAAGCTGAACGGCAATAACCCGACATTGCTCTACGGTTATGGCGGATTCAATGCCACCACTTCGCCCGGGTTCAGTTCGCTCCGATTGGCGCTGCTGGAGCAGGGATTCGTTTATGCCTCCGCAAACATGCGCGGTGGCGGCGAGTATGGTGAAAAGTGGCACGAGGCCGGAACCAAGCTCAAGAAGCAAAACGTTTTTGACGATTTCATTGCGGCCGCCGAATACTTGATCAAAAACAAGTACACCTCGCCGGACAAACTCGCGATTCATGGAGTTTCAAATGGTGGTTTACTGGTTGGCGCGGTGGCGAATCAGCGTCCGGAGTTGTATAAGGCGGTCGTGCAACAGGCGGGCGTCATGGATATGCTGCGCTTCCACAAATTCACGATTGGTTGGAACTGGGTAGCTGACTATGGCTCGAGCGATAACGCGGAGCAATTCAAGGCGCTCCTTGCTTATTCGCCGGTGCACAACATCAAAGCAGGCACGAAGTATCCGGCAACCTTAATCACCACTGCCGATCACGATGACCGCGTTGTGCCGGCGCATTCGTTTAAATATGCGGCGGCATTACAGGCGGCCCAGGCCGGCGATAATCCCATCTTGATTCGCATCGATACCAAGTCGGGACATGGCGCGAGCAGCACTACCAAATCCATCGAGCAGACGGCGGATATCTATTCGTTCCTGATGCAGAATTTGGGCGTAACGCCGAAATGAACTATCCGCAGATTACGCCGATTACGCAGATGGCAGACCTAACAAATCTGTGGAATCGGCGTAATCTGTGGATATTCCGCTCACTGCGCTGAGTCAGCTGGCAGTCTAATAGTCACTAATAGCCCGCCCGTGGATGCGTTGGTAGCCTCAACGGTTCCGCCGTGTAGACGTACTGCCCGATCGGCGATTGCTAGACCTAGGCCAACTCCGCCCGCCTCTCGATCACGCGCATCATCGACCCGGTAAAAAGGACGGAAGATTTCGGCCAGTGCATCCTCCGGAACGCCCGCACCGTGGTCGCGAACCGTAATCATGGCAAGGCGCTCATGCGCATCTGATCCTGGCAGCTTGGAACTCGGTACTTTGTGTTTCGAATTTGACGCTTCGTCCGTGAATGGTTTGTGGCTCTCGCACCTGAGTTCAACTTCAACCGCAGTTCCGTCGGCTGTGTATTGAACGGCATTGCGGACGACATTTTCGATAGCTCTTCGCAACAGCAATTCGTTTCCAACGATCACACACGGCCCGCCTGGTTTGAGTTGGACCATCCGATTGCGACTCGTCGCTTCAAATTCGGCATCGGCCGCAATTGCGCTGACTAGTTCAGCCAAATCAAACGGCCCCTTCCTCAATCCCTCCGCGCCGCTTTCCAGGCGAGTTAAGGCGAGCAGTTGTCCGATCATCTCATTAAGATTTTCAGCTTCGTGTTGGATGCGTTCGAGCGCACTCGCAGCATCGTTGCCGGCACGTTGTCGTGCTAGTTCAAGAGCCACATTCAAGCGCGCGAGTGGGGAGCGCAGTTCGTGGGAGATGTCGCCGAGCAAACGGCGTTGACTATGAATCAGCGACTCAATCTTTTCAGCCATCAAATCGAAATCGGCGGCCAGGGAAGCGAGTTCATCGCGGCGTTTGCCCATAGTCGGTAGAACGCGGACGCCAAGGTTTCCGCCGGCCAACTCCTGAGTCGCAGCGCGTAGTTTCTCGACGGGTGAAGTCAGATGTCTGGCCAGCCAGTAGCAAAAAAGTCCACCAGTAAGAATCATCGCCAGCACATGCAAGATTGGGTGGAAAAAGGATTCCGAAGCCGGGCGGGGAAGCAGTTCGGCAACCAGCGCATATTGTCCGCCACGTGGGGTGGTGACTGCTCGGGAAAGGAGCGGGCCATATCCGGTCAAAATTTGTTCGGGAAGCTGTGTTTCGAAGGCTTTCGTCGCCAGACCGGACGCGTCCGCGGGCATGCGGCGACCTGATAACTCCTGAAGCTGTCTATTGAACAGAAAGGCACGAATGTTTGATTCGCTTTGGATGCGTTCCAGGTAACCAATCAGTCCGTCTTTTCCTTGCTGCTCATATATCTCGGCGGCGGCAGCGGCGTAGTTGTTGATGGCGAGTTCAATCGCGCCATGCGGCTGTCGAAACGGCTCGTGACGGCCCAACTGGATAACCAGGAAGGTGCCGACGATCCCGGTTAACACCACCGTGCCGAACCAAAGAAAGATTTTTAGAAAAAGTGTTCGCGGCAACTTATCTCCTGTCAGAACCACCTGCGGCATCGGTCTGTCGTGAAAAGCGGATAGTCTTTCTCTGTGCATCCTCTGTGCACCTCTGTGTCTCTGTGGTGGTCTCTTTTTCGCTCTGAACCCACCACAGAGACACAGAGG
>JANNJZ010000328.1:0-3234 GCA_031396065.1 Pyrinomonadaceae bacterium
TTGGCCATTTGTAACCGCATTTGCGCTAGACGTAGCCATACTTTCTTCTGCTCCTCTTTCGGGGCCTAATGAAGGCGAAAAACTTGACTGATTGAAAGCCAGCCAAGATACCACAGGGTAGAAAGTTGCGCCAAGCGGAGGGCCTTTCTAAATAGTTCTGACAGCGGAGCGCTAGCTGCGGGGGGCGTTTTGGGTCTGAGAGCGGCGTTGTTTCGGGGAGTGCCCCATTATTTGGTGGACTGGGTTGAGGTTTTAGTCAAGTGAGCTTATTGATGAGCTCCTGGGCCTTGGTTATGGCTGGAGCCACCATCGCCGTAATTACCCTGCTAGCTCTTGTGTCATCATAGTCACACGTATTACGCCACCTTCTTAGGTCGTCCAATTCAGAGGCAATGTCTGTTTTACCTTGAATCCGAAAGTGTTGCCTCAGCCGCTCATGATCCCCACTATCTCCCTGGCGGGTAAAAACGCCCTTAGCTTCTTCATAAACACAGGCATGGTTGTATGCAGCATAGTAGGCTCGGCCTACAGCACTTCTAGAAGCGGCCTGTTCTGTGTAGTCAGCCCCGGCGCCCGCTTGGAGGAAACGAGCCAAGGAGAGGAACTCAATCCAGTTGTAAGGCATATCATTCACCTTGCTGCGGGGCGTCAAAATCTGTTGTGACCAGAATCCATCCGGATTTACCGGCGAGCAAGTCCGTATAGCCGGACCTGATCCGCTTGATCGCCTCGAAAAACCCTTGATCGTATTTCCGACTGCGGGCCAAAAACGCCAAATAGGTATCCTCTACCTCGGGATCCTTATATAGCTCAAAAGATAGGTGTGTGTCTGGGCCGAAATCCTCTGCTGCCAATCTCGCGACGAATGGCAGTAAATCGATTAAGTCTAGATGTCGAAGCAGATAGTCACGAATCTCACTAAGAGATTCAACATTGATGTCCCTCACCAGAATTGTATTAAAAGCATCTTGAACACGCTCGGCTAGCGATAGATTATCTTTGATTGAGAGGAGCCGAGGAGCACCATTTAGCTCAAAGAGTTCTGGGTTGTGGTGGACAATCTGAACTAACTTAGAAGCGTATGGAAACCTAATCACACTGCTAAACACCAGTCCAATCTTTTCTTCGTTGGTATAGGCTCGTTTGAAGGAAATCAAGTACTCGACATCATCAACGTTTACAAAGGATCTAGTAGAAGTGTGGGGTTGCCCAAGCAGCCGTTCAATTTCCTGCTTCCTAGTGTTGTTCGCTACCAGAATGTGCTCGTGATTGCTCATCTGGAGATAGGCAGCGTAGTCAGGAACTGTAAACTGGAGTCTATTCAGAGATTATCTTCCTTTCGGTGCTCTGTTGTGAGATTGTAATCGGCTGTTCTTTTGGGAATCAAGACCAGTTCTTTCAAGTGATCCTTATAGTCGGCAGCAATCATCGGAGAATGCGTACAGGCAATTACTTGACGATCTTGAAGTTGCTCAGACATCTTTTTCAGCAGCAGTCTTTGCCAATCAACATGAAGCGAGATTTCGGGTTCGTCTATTAAGACCACCCGTTGTTTTCTCATGTGCGTGGCAGCATAAATTAAGGTGACGATTTGTCTTTCCCCGGATGATAAAGTCTCAAGACCAGTATAATGCTGATCATTAAACTCTATTCTCACTAGCGTATCTAAATGAGTTGCCTCGTCTTGGAGTCGAGTTACCATTTTTTTATCATCTAAAAACTCGTTCACTGCATCGAGGTATTTGTTTATTCCTATAAAAGCCGTGGTTTGGACCCTGACCCGCTTCACGAGGGTATCTCTATATACATCTAGAATACGGATGACTGACGGTTCAACTTGTTCCTGTACCGTCAGGGCGCTGATTGACCGTTTTAGCTGATCGTATATGCCAATAGGGGTCGCGAAAAACCCGGCAGGAACGGGTAATCCCTCAAGACTCTCAGAAAGGGATTTTATTTGATCAAGAATCATCTCGGGACGTTCTGTTGTTTGGACTGACTCAGAAAACAGAGCGTCGAATATTCCCAAAAACGCGCGAGAAAGCAACTCTTGATCACTCAGTGAAACACTATAAATTGCGCCCCTAATTTCCTGCGATAACCTTTGTTCGATTTCAAGAGGTGATGGATAATTGATTTTCGGAACGAACTTCCCGAATAGTTCACGAGCTAAATGCGTTGCAGTAATTTGCGGATCCCTTGCACGATATCTAGCTGGTACACTTTCCTCTTCGAGAGAGGCCCAGGCCTCAATCATGGTTCGGAACGCAGGAAAATAATCGGCAGGTAACAACGCCTGATAATCTTTCTCCTCGTTAGATTCTTCAAACAACTGCCCTTGAGGGTGTCGAACAATGCGCCGTCTCGGCGGCTGTTTTACTTCGCTTTCTGCAAACGCGCATACAAGCTCGTGATCAATGGTGACACTAATTCTATCCTCCTCACCGTCCGGTTCTCTAACCACGACAACCACGCGGCCATCGTCAAAACCAACTTCTACTGAATCGAATTGCAAATAGACAAAACGCCTGTAATCCGCGTTTAAGACGTTAGCTAGAATATGAAGGAACGTGGTTTTGCCCGTCCCGTTTTTTCCGTAGATAATATTGACGCCAGGTTGAAATTCCTGCTCTAAATTGAAACGGCCGTATATGCCGGAGGCTTTCAACCTAGTGACGTGGCTAAGCATAAATCACCAAATTTTTGTACCCTATCAGAAATCTGAGGCTGACGTGGGTAACGAGAATAACCGACATGGGGTCTTCTAGGGAAGAGCCGTCGTGGTTGCGCAAAGTCAACGCGAGTCTGAACTGAGAAGAACAACCTTAGATATTTTCTTCGGGGTCGATCCGGATCTTCATTCGTTGGAGTACCTGAACATCCTCATCGGTCAGGTCCAGCGTCGCATTACCCGACTCGCCATCGTCATCGCCGGAATGAGGCCGCAAGCCGATCTCCAGCCGAAGCGTCAATTCCATTTCATAGCCGGCATCTCGCAGTCGTTCAATTGCCTCGGCGACTTTGGACGAATTTTCCACCGATTCATTAATCGCTGTTCCAATGTCGCGAACAATCTCTTTTGCGTCGTCGTCGATTTCCATATTTCTTCGCCACATGCTACGCGAGCGAGACTAAGAGGGTCAACTTGGTGCGCCGGCATCCCTGTGTGCTCGCCGCGCCGGCATCCTTCATTTTTGTGCTCCGATTAGAGAGCGCTCTTGTGCGCCTGCCTCG
>JANNJZ010000388.1:0-35470 GCA_031396065.1 Pyrinomonadaceae bacterium
GCACCGCCCACCGGTGCGCGCTGGGAAAAACGAGTCGGATAGATGGTTATCGTTGGATTATCTGGTTGAATGGTTTCATCCACGGCGCATCGGTGGGCGGTGCCCACCTCTAAACGGACGTATGAACGACGCTTTGGTCCGTAGCAGCTGGACTCCGCTTTCTTGCCCGGGATTCCCGTCACACATGAAAAGCGCCGTTGATAGACGCTCTTGAATGCTCACAACCGATAACGAACCTTTGCCTTTCGTAGCGCGTCCTCTTCGTTATCAAGATTTTGCAGACGCAACGTCACGTCGGCATTGAGATCAAAACCCGCCCGCTCGCCCGCTTCGAGTTTCACCGTTCCGGCCGCCGCAATCATGGCGGCGTTGTCCGTCGAGAGGTGTCGAGATGGAAAGTAAGCGGGGATACCTAAACGTGACGCCGCTGCCTGCGCTGCCTCTCTCAAGGCTTCATTGCAGGCCACTCCGCCGGCAACTATCAAAGACTTCGGCATATAGTCTGCCGCTAGCCGCTCAGTAGTTCCCACCAGAGAACGTATGACGACACTTTGGAAACTGGCAGCGAGGTCCTTGATTGCTTGCGACGGTTCCTCGCCATTCGCTACCGGTTGCAATCCGTTCTCGCGGACGTGTTTGGTGACTGCGGTTTTAAGACCGCTGAAACTAAAGTCAGCCGAGCCGTCGCCCATCCTGGGTACGGAAAACCTTACTGCTTTAGGATTACCCTCGCGCGCCAGCTTCTCGATAATCGGCCCGCCCGGGTAACTGAGCCCGAGCATCTTAGCCACCTTGTCGAAAGCCTCGCCGGCGGCGTCGTCGCGAGTGCGCGCGATTACTTTGTATTTGCCCGGGCTAGGTACAAAAAACAGGTTACTATGCCCGCCGGAAACGATCAGAGCGAACGCCGGATACTCGACTGGAGGATTTCCGAAGGCAACCGAGTAAACGTGACCTTCAATGTGATTGACCCCCACCAGCGGCTTTTTCAGTGCGAACGCCATCGCCTTCGCATAGGACACACCAACCAGCAATGACCCCACCAGACCAGGACCGATTGTGACGGCGATCCCGTCAATGTCGTTGGGTTTCACGCCGGCCTACGCGAAGGCTTCTTGGACAATGGGAACGATCTTGTCGAGGTGTTCGCGGGAGGCAATTTCGGGGACTACGCCGCCAAAGCGTTTGTGGGTTTCTACCTGCGACGCGATAACAGATGACAGGATTTCGCGTCCATCGCGCACAATCGCAGCAGCCGTTTCATCACACGAGGTTTCGATACCGAGAACGAGCATGCAGGGATTCTAGCAATGATTATCTAGGCGGGCGAATGGAGGACTTGTTGAATAATGAGTGTCCGCCACACTTTTTTGTTTGTCGCGTCGGTGGGTGTCCTCAACCAAACAACAAACTGATGAAGTGTGTCGGACATTGATGAGTTCATTTGCAACAGAGCGGGGGCAAGCCCGCCTTCCTGACCCCGAGACTATCCAAGTCAGCTGTGATTCTCAGGTTGGAATCCCTTCAGCGTTGGATACAGTTTCAAGGCCCGGTTTCTCGTGGTTGGGAAGGCGGGCTTGCCCCCGCTCAGGTGTATTCATTCAACCTTATAGAAACTCAAGGCCGAATCGCCCTGCTTCAGAGTTCGAAAGCGGTGCAGGTTGCCAAGTGCATCCGGCAGCTCCTTCTTATGGTGATGCTCGACAATAACCAAGGCATCTTCGGTTAAAAGGCTGGAGGTCAGTGTGCCTAAGGTTTCAAGAGTAGGAAGGTAATCGGTCGCGTAGGGAGGATCGAAAAAGACGATGTCCCACGGCTCGCCGTTTCCGCGGCTGGAGGGCTTCCCACCTTGGCGAAGGACCAAGTGAAGAAAATCTGCCGCTTCAGATAGGATGACTCGACTCTCCTCTTTCGCAATCCTGCACTGGTCCAGGTTCGCTTCGATCAGTGCAACCATCTTCCGCGCGCGATCGATGAACGTGGAGTGCGAGGCGCCACGCGACAGAGCCTCAATGCCCACTGCCCCCGAACCCGCACACAGATCCAGAAAGCGCGCGCCTTCGATTCTCGGAGCGATGACATTGAAAAGAGTTTCCCGCAGACGGTCCGAAGTCGGCCGCACCTCAAGCGATGGCGGGCTCTTCAAGTTTCGACCACGATATTTTCCGGCTATGATTCTCAATGCGTGAATATTCAGCTAGAACGAAAGATCAATCCGCAGATTACGCAGATTACGCAGATTACACAGACCATATGAGCTCGGAAGGACAGTTCAAATCCTTAACAGTTCGGTTCTAACTTGTCTTTGAATCTGTGGAATCTGCGGAGGTCAGACTTATCCCACCGCTGCGAGGCCGAAGCGCGGGTCTGACTTAACGCGCTCGATCATTTGCGTTACCTCCGATGACTTATCAGCCTGCGCAAGATAGAACTCGGCTTCCTGACGTGCGCCTGGGAGGAATTGCTGATCGCGCACCAGATTGGCCACGCGGAATTCCGGCAAGCCGGACTGTCTCGTTCCCAGCAGTTCTCCCGGACCGCGCAGTTCAAGGTCCTTTTCGGCAATCACAAAGCCATCGTTAGTCTTTGCCATGATGCCCAGCCGCTCGTTCGCCACCGTCGTTTTCTTGTCTGATGTAAGCAGTACGCAGTAGCTTTTTTCCGCGCCTCGGCCGACGCGACCTCGGAGTTGATGGAGCTGCGAAAGGCCAAATCGTTCCGCATGTTCCACCACCATTACCGACGCGTTTGGGACGTCGACGCCTACTTCGATTACCGTCGTCGATACGAGTATGTCGATTTCGCCTGCAACAAACCGCCGCATCACTTCTTCTTTGTCGGCAGCCTTCATTTTCCCGTGCACCAGGCCGACCGAAAACTTAGGAAAGACCGTGTCCCGAAGGTATTCATATCTCTGAGTGGCGTTTTTTAGATCGATCTTTTCCGACTCTTCGACGAGTGGATAGACGACATAGACCTGACGTCCGGCACGCACCTCCCGGTAGATCATTTTCTTCGCGTCTGTTCGCTGTTCTTCACCCAACACCTGGGTTTCAATCGGTGTGCGACCCGGTGGCAGTTCGTCGATGATGGAAACATCCAGGTCGCCATAGATTGTCATTGTGAGTGAACGCGGGATCGGTGTCGCCGTCATCACCAGCACGTCGGGGTTGAGACCGCGCGCACGTAACTCAGCGCGCTGCATAACGCCAAAGCGATGCTGCTCGTCAATGACAGCCAGTCCAAGGTTTTTGAATGAGACGGCCTCCTGAATGATCGCATGAGTTCCGATGCAGGCATGAATCTCCCCGGCAGCTAGCTCCGCCTGCAGTGCTCTTTTCTCCGCCGCCCGCAATGAGCCTCTCAGAAGCTCCACTCGATAAGGAGTTTTTGCGAGCAGTCGTTTGATATTACGCGCATGTTGTTCAGCGAGGATCTCTGTGGGAGCCATCAACGCCGTCTGATAACCGCTCTCCAACGTGGCCAACATCGCAATTAAGGCAACGATCGTTTTGCCGCTGCCTACGTCGCCCTGGAGCAGTCGATTCATCGGGGCATCAGACTTCAGGTCACGAAATATTTCCTTGACCACCCGCCGCTGCGCCTCTGTCAGTTTAAAGGGAAGCACCGACGCGATTCTTACTTTGGTGGCCTGGTCAATCTTAATAACTGTGCCCTTAGACTCCTTTATTCGTCGCCCGCGCTTCAAGCTAATCGCCAGCGCAACCCAGAAGAGATCCTCGAAAATCAGGCGCAGATGGGCGGGACTTCTGGATTGATCGTAAAGCGCCAGGGCCGTCGCTTCGGAAGGGAAGTGGATCTGGCGTAAGGCGTCGGAACGTGCGATTAGCTTGCGCCGTTGCCGCAAGTCTTCGGGGAGAGTTTCCGGGATGGCTGAATCAGGCAGGAGCGCCAGCGCCGCATGCACGATCTCGCGGACTCGTTTAGAGCTGAATTCACCCAGCTTACGATAGATGGGTACACGCCGTCCGACATGAATGGCGGCGAGCGCAGGATCACTACTATCGTCGTCCAACCCGATTGCGTCGTCCGTTTGTTCTTCTTCGGATACAGCTGTGCCATTATTCTCGGTGTCAGTTGCAGACGGCAACAACTCCAGTTCATCGGCAGGCTTGTTCAAGCGCAATGAGAACGTGGCGCGTCGCTTGTCCCAATCCCATTTGCCAAAAGTAATGAATCGCGCACCGCGGGTGAAACGCTTCTTATAGTAGTCAACAATTTCATGCGCATGCGCGCCAGAAACGAACCACCAGACGACTACGTCCTGGTGAGTCCTCTCGGGATCGTTGGCGACGATTTCGAATATAAAGAGTCGCGAGCGTCCATAAGAACGGCGATTACGAACTTCAAAGCCAGCTGCGTTTTTCACCACTAGCTCCAGCGACGCTTCCGCTCCCTCCGTCAGATTGCTAATACGCGCCGGATGCGAGCGGTCTTCGTAACGCATCGGCAAATAATTCAGCAGGTCTTCCACGGTCACCCTGCCATTTCCTTTTTTGGCAACTGGTTGCCGCAGTGAGTGCGCGAGCTTTTGCGAAAGGTGCTGGCCCAGACGGGCAATCCGGTACTTATAGAGCTCGTCTATGGGAGTGCTGAGGCTGAATGTGGGCGACATTGCAGACGATCATAGCATAGCATAGCGAATTGTAGACCCATGGCGAGTGTTGAAGACTTTGCGAGAACTGGTTATGCTTCGTTTCGAGTATCGGAACGAAGGCGGGTCGGGTGGAGCTAAGCAGGTCATGAACCGACCGGAGTCGCTACGACGTAAAGCAAACTGTTAGTTTGCGGTCGTACCCTAAATGCCCGTTCGAATATAGGCTTGGCGCCTGAGTTACAGCGGGATACGCAAACTAACAGTTTGCGTTACATAAGAACATGACTTCAGAAAACCAGATAACCGAGCAAACGCGCCAGCGCCTCGTGAGTGTGCGCCAGGTCTTGCTGCGTATACACAAGACGCTGCTGCAGTTTGAGCGCGAGGCTTATGAACGCGTAGAGGGGAAAATCAGCAACAGCTATCAGTTCTTGCAGTTGGTGATGAGTGATCCGTGGTTTTCCTGGCTAAGACAGTTGTCGGAACTCATCGTCGAGATGGATGAACTTCTCGCCGCGCGCGAACCGGCGAATGAAAGCACTGCTCTTGCCTTAATCGAGCAGACGAAAATCCTACTTACCCCAAGTGAGTCAGGTAGTGAGTTTCAGAGAAAATACTTTGCAGCGATGCAGCAATCGCCTGAGGTGGTATTGGCGCACTCGGAATTTGCAAGCGTTCTTGGTCCGGCAAGACTCTCAACTGAGATTCACTAAAGGGAGCGCGGGCATCCAAGCCTGCGAGCGTCAATAAAGAACCCGTCCGATCAGAGAAGCCAGTTTCGGAATCCCGACTGGCAACTCAGCAGGTAAGGATACCTGCGCTCCCATAATCCTAGCTTGCGGTTGCTTCCGCTTTAGCGCAATGCTGTTCGAACGCGTTGATGAGGTCTCCAGCGACTTGTGACGCGTCTCTTCCCTCAATCTGACGGCGCTCCATCATGTAAACCAGCTTTCCGTCCTTCAGCAGCGCGATGGATGGCGACGATGGCTCATAACCAGTGAAATAGCTCCGGGCTTTTTCCGTGGCTTCAATGTCGGCGCCGGCGAACACAGTTGCAACCTTGTCGGGTCGGACGATGTGTTGCAATGCTCGCGCGATGCCTGGTCGGGCCTTCCCAGCTGCACATCCGCAGATCGAATTGACCACTACCATCACCGTGCCCTGGGAATTGTCCAGAGTCTTTTCAACATCACCTGCCGTTCTTAGCTCTTCAATCCCAATCCGGCTCAGTTCCTCACGCATCGGGCGAATCATCAGTTCTGAATATGGCATGGACTTCTCTCCTTCATCTTTCTCAGCTCGTAAATTAAGGACCTGATTGTAACACGTAAGAGATGACGAGGCTCTCAACTGGACAGAAGGTAGGGGAGGCTCCAAGTGAGGAACGCGAGCTTGCCCTCGTCGTTTTTGGGTGGTGGGAAGATCTAACAGCGGGTCAAGCCGGCCTTCCAAGTGGCGAGACGATAGTAGTCGCGCTAATCCCTTCCAGCCTGAACCGGTTCTGCCTTGATCATCGGCTGCATCGCGCGGAATTTCCTATCACTAATGCCGCGTACCATCATCAGATGCTCTACTCGGCGAAAGGGTCCGTTTTCCAAGCGGTACGCGACTATTCGTTCAGCAGTAGCTTTGCCTACGCCAGGCAGTTTTTCGAGTTCACTGGCCGAAGCGAGGTTTATGTTTAAGGGTATGATGGCTTCTGTTCTGGGCGCTCTGAGGTCTAATTGAGCGTAAGGCGAGTCGGCGCTTGGGAGGGTAACGCAAGCTGAACTGAACAGTATGAGCGCAGAAAAGAGGAAAATGGTAAGAGCTCTGGCCTTTGCTGCTGGGAGATTGTGTTTCACCTATGCAAGTCGCTGGTCGTAATAGCTTTGTGGCGCTGCCGCTGGCGTGTGCACTTCGCTCGAAGTCTAACAGATTCAAAAGGTTCGTATGTTTTATTGTGAGTTGTCCACAGATTTTTCCACAGCTAACCGTGGAAATGTGTCGGACGTGTTGTTGATTGGTGGGCGCAGCTGTCGATCAATGGAGTTGTGGCGGACTTATTATTCGACCTCGCCACCTTCATCCCACTGCGCAATCATCTCATAGGCGCGGCCAAGTACGGGACGTGGTCGGGAGCCATCAGCCTGGCCGATCAGTCCTTCGCGCTCCATTTTGTCGAGGATTGCCGCTGCGCGCCCATAGCCAATGCGCAGACGGCGCTGCAGCACAGATGTGGAGGCTCGCTTCATTTCCACACAAATCCTCAGCGCTTCTTCAAACAGCTCATCGTGCTCACCACTGCCTTCTTCGAGGCCCAGGGCTTCCTCGTCCGACTGCGTAATCGTTTCGTCGTACTCCGGCTGACCTTGGGCCTTAGCGTGGTTGACGATGCGCTCAATTTCCTTTTCATCAACGTAGGCGCCGTGAACGCGAATCAGACGCGATGTGCCGGGAGGCAGAAACAGCATATCGCCGCGACCGAGCAAATGTTCCGCGCCGTTTGTGTCGATGATCGTGCGGGAGTCCACTTTGGACGAAACCCGGAAAGAGATGCGGGAAGGGAAGTTTGCTTTAATCAAACCGGTAATAACATCCACCGAGGGACGCTGGGTTGCGAGCACCAGATGGATCCCAACTGCGCGAGCCATTTGCGCCAGTCTGGTGATTGATTCCTCCACTTCGCGTCCTGAGGTCATCATTAAGTCGGCGAGTTCGTCGATGATAATTACTATGTAGGGCAGCGGTTTGTGCGGCTCGCCTTTTTCGTCATATTCCCTGACGAGATTGCGGCGCATGATCTCGCTGTTGTAACCGTCGATGTTGCGCACTCCCCAACCTGCCAGATCCTTGTAGCGCTGTTCCATCTGTTTGACCGCCCACTTTAGTGAGCGTGACGCCACTTTGGGATCGGTGATTATCGGCGTAGCGAGGTGCGGAATACCCGCATAGAGTCCTAACTCAAGCCGCTTAGGATCAATCAGAATAAACTTAACTTCATCAGGACGTGCCCGGTAAAGGATCGAAACGATTAGTGCATTAACACCGACAGACTTACCTGCCCCAGTTGTTCCCGCGATCAGAAGGTGTGGCATCTTCGCCAGATCTGCCACGTAGTTAAGGCCATCGATAGTCTTACCGAGAGCGATCGTAAGTTTGGAGCCAGACTCTCGAAAAGCGCGCGACTCAATGACCTCTCGCAAGAAAATTGTTTCGCGGTGAGGATTCGGCACTTCTATGCCGACATGCGGTTTGCCTGGCATGCGATCAATACGAATCGATTCAGCCTTTAAGGCCAGGCAGAGATCGTCAACCAGCGACACGACGCGCGAGTATTTTACGCCCGGATCGGGTTTGAACTCGTATGTCGTGACCACCGGACCGGGGCAGATGTGTTTGATCTGACCCGACACATTAAATTCCTTACACTTCTCGGCGAGTCGAGTTGCTAGGCCCAGCAGTTCAGCATCAGCCTGTTCACTATGAGGCGGCGCCTCATTCAGAAACTCGAGAGGCGGCATTGAATAGTCGCTATACGAAACGCGTTTTGTGCGGTCGCCATCGAATGGTAGTTTTCCCGTTGCGGGCGCCTCACCCTTTGGGCGCAAAACTGAAACGCCCTTGACCATCTCTTCAATCTCGGGTTCGTCATCATCGACAGCAGTGGCGCCGCGTGAGCCAAGGGGGATCGACCGCCGAGTTGATCGCCCCTCGCTTCCGGCACTAACGCCCGCGGCAGCCGCTCGGGCCGGCTCAGCAGAGCCTTCAATTGTTGCTGAGGATGCCTCCATGCGATTTTCGCCGCGGTTGATGGCGGCGATCCCCACCTTGGTGGCGTTGTTCTCGGACATGTATTCCGCGATGCGTTTATCAGGCGTCAGTTTGAGCAATCCCTGATTAGCCTCACGAGTCGCTAGTTCCTCGGCCTTGAGAATACTGAGCTGCTCCTTTTGAAGACGCCTTCGCTCGCTCCGAGCCTGGCGCCAAACTTTGAACCTTTGGGGCAGATTCTTAACGGACGCAAATCGGTCCACCAGTAATTCGACTATGCGTTCGTACAGCGTAATAAAAGAGAAGTTCGTAGCCAGCAGCAAACCCATCGCAGCCACGGCGACCAGCAAAACTGTAGCACCAACAGTATTCAGCCCGCTGGCGAGGCCCCGGGAAATCAAGGTTCCGACCAGCCCGCCCGGCTCGACGCTGGAGTCAAAGATCGGTTTGATACTCGAGATTGCGAGGAGAGCAGACGCAGCGAGGGTGAGAACTACCAAGCCGAACAACCGCGAGAAAGGCGCACGAAAGGTCCGAGTTTTGAAGCGCCGCCATGCCGCGGCCAATAGGAGAAAGGGAAGGAGATAGGCTGCGAGCCCAACGAACTGAAGTAGGAAGGCGGCTACATTGGCGCCGATTGCCCCCGTCCAATTGCGCGTTTCGGTTTGGCCTGCCGAATTCCAGGAGGGATCGCCAGGGTAAAAAGCGGCAGATACAAGACACAGCGAGAGCAATAACCCCACCGCGAAAAGCAAGATCGCCACAATCTCGTTTCGGCGGCTGTTCCGCGGAGTAATTACCCTCGGCGGCTTGTTTTCAAACTCAGTAGTGGCCATTAAGCTTTTTAGAGACTCAGCCAGTTAGAATTCGACCTCTTAAGGTCATTCTGCGCAGACGAAGCTGGAACTCCAATGTCCATTACGCAGCTTTCTTAGAGAGCAAATAAGCCTTAATAAAATCGTCTATGTCGCCCGCCAGCACGGCATCGACGTTGCCCCGCTCCAGCTTCGTGCGCGTGTCTTTGACTAGTTGATAAGGTGCTAGTACGTAACTTCTAATCTGGGAGCCAAACGAGATGTCTGCTCTGTTGGCTTCCAGCTCAGCGGTCTCAGCTTTCCGTTTCTCCAATTCGAGTTCATACAGCCGGGACCGCAGAACTTGCAACGCGACTGCTCGATTTTGATGTTGTGAGCGCTGATTCTGACATTGCACGACTATCCCGGTCGGAATATGTGTAATGCGCACAGCCGAGTCCGTGGTATTGATATGCTGTCCACCAGCGCCGGTTGCGCGATAAGTATCTACGCGCATGTCCTTGTCGTTCAATTCCACTTCAATGTTTTCATCTACTTCCGGATAAACAAACAATGAAGCAAATGAAGTGTGCCGGCGCGCGGCTTGATCAAAGGGAGAGATTCTAACCAGACGATGCACACCTGCTTCGGCCGCTAACAGACCGTAGGCATATTCGCCTTCCACTCTGAAGGTCACTCCTTTTAGTCCAGCCTCTTCCCCCGGTTGGTAATCAATGATTTCGGTTTTGAACCCTCTTTGTTCTGCCCACTTCAAATACATTCGGAGAAGCATTTCAGCCCAGTCCTGTGATTCCGTCCCACCGGCGCCGGGATGAACTGTGCAGATGGCGTTGAGCTGATCGTTGTCACCCCCGAGAAGCATCTCGGTTTCCGCAACGCTGATCTCGTGTTCCAGACGCTCGACTAGCAACCGAAGTTCTTTCAAGGATTCGTCATCTTCCTCCGCAAATTCGAAGAGGACAGCGGCATCTGCCACCTCCGACTCAAAGTGCTCCTGACGCTGAATCTTCCTCTCCAATATCGTTCGACTTTGCAAGAGTCTCTGCGCCGCATCCTGGTCGTCCCAAAAATCTGGCGACGAGGCGCGATTCTCGATTCGAGTCAACTCTTCTCGGCCGGAAGCAACATCAAAGAAACCTCCCGAGTTGTTCAACTCTGGTCCGCAGATCTTCGTAAGACGTTCTCAAATCCTGAATTGATAAAGTCTCGATCATTGATCCTCCAAATAAGGTCACTGTCTTTTCAAACGGGGCTCAGAGCTTGCCAGGCTTTCCCTCGATCCAGTCCTAAACGAAAACACAAAAATCAAAAGGCTCAGGACAGCGCAACCGGTGACGAACAAGTCGCCGTGAATCGCATAAAAGGTTGCGGCACTCTGCTGCCGAGCAACTCTCCACGTCCTGACTTCAGGCCGAAAACCTTGCGTCGCGTCTTTAACTTCACCAGTCGAAGTAATGAAAGCCGTGATCCCGGTGTTTGTAACACGTAGCAAAGGGCGACCGTTTTCAACTGCACGAAAGACTGCATTCGCTAGGTGCTGCCGCATGACTGCAGTGGGTCCCAGATAGCCGTCGTTCGAGATATTAATCAGAACGTCAGCACCATCGATCGTAAACCTTCGAGCAATCGATGGATACGCCGACTCAATGCAGATAAATACACCTGCGCGAACGTCTCCAACAGCCATCAAGTCGTATTGCGTGCCTGGCGTAAAGTCCCCGACAAGCCCTCTTATCAAACCTGCTCCAGGCACCCAATCTGGGATCGGAACATACTCACCAAACGGCAGTAGGCGAATCTTATCATATTGAGTGACGAGGCTACCCTCTTGATTTATGAGTACCGCTGAGTTGTAAATGCCCCCATTTGGTGCAGCTTCCTGAGAATTGAGCAGGATCGAGGTGTTGTTCGCCCTCGCAAAGTTAGTGAGCAGTGCACGCAACCGCTTGTCGCTTCCATAGGCGAAGTTCATGGGCGATTCAGGCCAGACTAGTAATCGAGGTCTGTCATCATGAGGGATTCCCCGCAATGCGGTTTCACTCAGTTCGAAGTGACGGACAGTGAGCTTCCGGAGGTCCTCATCAGACTTGTTTAGGTCCATGGGGACATTAGGCTGAACAGCCACTACGACAGCCCCAACAGGTTGATCACTTCCCAACGCTCTCGCCAGTGAGCTTCTAGTTGCCGCTAGCATCAGAGCCGCCACGAACAGAATCGCAGCGCCGGTAATCACAAGCGATCGTAGATCGTGCTTGAGCAGCGCGAAGGCGATGGCGGAATTCACCGCCACAACCAAAAAACCCACAGCATAGACCCCGCCCCAACTCGCCGCTTGAATCAACGACGTGTGATAGGCCTGCGAATAGCCCAAGGCGTTCCAGAGTTGACCGGTAGTTTGAAGGCGGGCCCATTCAAAGGTTGCCCAGAGAAAGGGAGCCACGAACAACGCTGCAGCGCCCCATTTGTTGACCGCCCGAGCGAGCGCGGCGCTAAAGAGTGCAGGGAAAATGCCGACCAGAACTGCGCCTGGTAGAAGTAACAAGTATGCAAGCCATGGCGAGATTCCCCCAAAATGGATCATTGAATACGTCAGCCAGTAGCACGATCCATAAAAGAAAACGCTGCCAAAAATCCAGCCAAGAAAGAAGGCGCGCACCGATTGAGGATGGCGCCCCACTAAAAGAAACAGAGGTACAAGCGCAAGCCAGGCAAGTGGCCAGAGATCGAAGCTCGGAAAGGATAGGATAAGAAGAGCGCCGGACGACAGAGCTAAAATACAGTAACTGAGCGATGGCGCGCCGAGACTGCCCCAATCGCTGAAGGTTGAAACACGGACTGCTCCAGCAGTATTGATTGGAGGGTGCGTAGAGGAAATGTCCTGCATCGCCACGAGTTTATCAAAAGCGTGAGGGCTAGAGCTAAAGCATCAGCAGTAGTGAACGAAGTTAGAGGCCCAGAGGATGACTCAAAAAAAACTTACAGTAGAATCTTGAGCTGCGTTTTTGACCGCTGAAAACGCACCAGAAATAAGTCAAAAAGACAGAAAACGTCACAGTCAAAGTGACAAATTCCGTCGCAGGATGATTGGGTGCGAAAAATTCAAATTTTTATGAATTAAAGTGTTGCGACGGCGTTTACAAAAGAATATCCAGATATTGGAGCAGAAGGGCTACTAGTAAGAATAATTGGTTTCTAAATGCGGGAGAACCCAGTCATTGCTGACTGGGTTCCAATTTCGGGGGGAAGCACTGAAGGGCTGCTCGGCGGGTGGCTGGCGCAGCGGCAAGCGGCGCTCAGAGGGTAGATGGCGGCGGGGGCACGTTTTGACTTTACTTTGGTCTCCCGTGCTTGCCGGTTCTCTCTAAAGCACCTCGTGTGCCAGAGAAAAAGTTTTTATGGAATCGACGATTGATTGCGTATAGAAGCTGAATGTTGACCCAGGTCCTTGATCAAGTCTAATCAAGCGCCAGCATTCATCGGTTCTATTTGAGCGAAGATAATAATGATGCCCTAAAAGAGGTGGAACCCAGTCATTGCTGACTGGGTTCACGTTTCGGAGGGTGCACTGAAGGGTTGCTCGGCGAGTGGCTGGCGCAGCGGCAGGCGGCGCTCAGAGGTGTGGTGGCGGCGGGGGCACGTTTTGACTTTGCTTTGGTCTCCCGTGCTTGCCGCTTATCTCTAGAGCACCTCGCATGCCAAGAAAAGTTTTTCCTGGAAAGGAGAACTGATTGGAGATAGGAGTTATGAGGCGAGGGATCAAGTTAGGCGTGAGGTTTTACCAGCAACAAGTGATCGCGCGTTCCCACCACACGGACTCTCGCACCCTTTGCTAGTCTTACCCCTTCGGTCAAACATGCGCGCCAAAGTTCACCTGCAATAATAACGGTGCCGTCAGGATCAAGTCTCTCCTCGACGACACCAATCGAGCCAACCAACATTAGTGACCCAGCTCCCGACTTCCTATGGCGCGAGAAAGCTGCAACCATTCCGATCGCCAGCAACACCCAAAGAGCTATAATCACTGCTGCTTCTGACGTCATAGACGAACGGGTTAGCGTTAGTATGACCACAAAGGAATGGAATCCGACGAGAGCGATGCCGGGCAGTTTGACATCGGTTCGGAGGGAAAGGAAAAGAGGTGCTCAGTTTTTGCCCATAGTTACTTGTCGTTGAAGGGCGATAGCTTCTTGATTGTTGGGATCTATCGTCATGGCGCTTGAAGCATACTTTGCCGCTTCCCCGCGATCCCCTCGCTCAAGAAAAATCCTGCCTAGGAGAATATGTGCATCAATTAGCTTTGGATCCCAGAAGATCGAGGTTTTAAGGGCAGCGATTGCTGCTTCCTGATCGCCGCGCCGCTGATTTATCCGGCCGCTCAGCAGGTATGCCTCGGCGTTTGTGGGTTCAAGCATGACAACGCGGTGCAATTCCGGTAATGCTTCGTCGTCGCGTCCTTCCTGGTAAAGTGTGCGTGCTTTTGCAAGCAAGTCCTCGGTTCCTGACCCGGAGGTCTGATTTCTTGACGTGGCGTTGCGATTCAAGTCGGCTAGATCATCGCGATTGAAAACGTCACGCATGCGTAACGAGATGCCGGAGACCGTTTGAGACTTTTGCCATTCGGTCTGCCATTTCGCATAAGTGGATAAATTTCGCCGAGCTTGGTCGTCTGCTGCGTTTGCGGTTTCAGTTTTCCCGATTTTCTCCAGAGCCTTGGCATAGAGAAAATAGGCATAACCATCTTTCTGATCCGCCGTAATTACCGGTTTTAATTGATCGACAGCCTCGGGAAATTTGCCTGACAGAAATAAGGCAAGTGCGTAATTAAAATGAACTAAGGGATCATCAGGCGACGACTCAGCCGCACGGGCCAAAAAAGAAGTGCCCTGCGCCAACAGTCGCGCGCTCTCCTCTTCGTTCTTCTCTTCGCGCGACGCCTGTACGGCAACGGCGCCAGTATTGTTGTAAATTCCAATCAACGGTACATCTGACGAAAGTGGAACAAGAGCTGCCAACGAATGGCCGAAGTCGCCCATCTTGGCGTATCCAAGTCCGGCATAGAACGCGGCCTCAGCGTAATGAGGATCCTTCTTCTGAAGTTGGGTTAAGTACTCCGTAGCCTCTTTCCATTTTTGTTCGAGCATGTAGAACCGCCCCAGTTCAAAGGCTGCTTGCGGATAAACTGCACCACCATTGGCATCTGCGTAGTAGCGCAAGGCATTCTTAAGGTAATTTGCACGCTTTGAATCGCGATCGCCTAACTGAACACCTTTTACGTAAGCCTCAAAAGCCTTTTGCGGTACCTTTGTGGCTTCCTGGACCAGCTGATTCTGTGAAAAGGGAAGCGCCTTGTCGCGCTGATAGAGGATGTGATAAGCCAGATGTCCCTGAATGTTCTGAAGAGTTGTCAGGGGGCCGCCAAAATCAAACTGTCGCGTGGCCCAACCGCCGTCGAACATCTGACCCAGCGTGCGTCCTTCATTAACCCTAATTACGCGCGCTGTTAATTGTACGTAGGCTTCCGGAGCAGGTTTGTCTTTGTCGCCCTCAGTCTCATCCTGAGTGGGTGGGATTACAGAGTAAGTACCGACCACGATCATCGAGGCCTTCGCATCGCGCGCCAGCTTGATCGCAGTCGCTCGAGAAGGAATGACCGTTTCGGGAAGGCGAAGCCTTTGGTAGGCAAGCTGACGCTCGTCACTTGAGACAATCAGCAAACCGGGTTTGTTTAGCAATTCGGCCAGGGAATCGGCAAAGCTCTCTCCCACCCAATTGTATTCAGGACGATTTGAAGTGTTCTCAAAAGGTAAGACCATCACCACATCGCCACCCGACTGAGCAAAGATGTTGCCTGATGAAACTGTCAGGACAAGTACCGACAAGATAAGGGGTAAAATCTCTGATACAAAGGTTCGAATAATTGGTTTTCTCATTAGAGTCGTTATTTCCCAACATTTACAGCCAAATCGATAATTCGACGCTCACTTGTGATGCCACCAATATACCAGCGGTTGGTCAGACAACGCACCTTGACCCATCGCCGCCGAGAGTTCCCGGCTCCGTCACCAAAAACGAAAGCGGCCAACGTGAGTTGGCCGCTTTCGCCTTTGTGCGCCCGGCAGGGCGCTCTTACTAGAGAGTGAAAGTCTCCTACGAACCCGACAGGGGGAATCGTTAGGCGGACGGCAAGGGTGTCCATCGCGAGGTGGAATCTGGAGGAAGCCGCAGGCAAAACGCTTGCTCGACGAACAGAAATCGCATACGAGGCGTGCAAGCTGGATGAGAAGGCAAATCCCTTCAAAGTCCGATACCTGTACGGAAAGCTTGTACGTAAATGCGGCGGGCATAAGCGTGAAGGTGAGAGTGCATTACCCGGGGAGGTCTGCAACTTTGCCATGAGCTACTGACGCTGAGAGGCGACGGGAAGAAGTTGCAGAAGTCAGCCGAGGGCATAGTAGTTCCATCGACCGGAGCGAAGGCCCGAACATGAAGTAACGGACTAGAGACTTGAATTTCGATGGCTAAAGGAGACGCGGAAAGAAGAGCTGAGATGCTCGACTCCCACCCGGAAGGTAGCCGACGGAATCGGCGAGAAGAAGGCTTGGGTGCGTCAAGAGTCACGGCAAGGAGAGAGGACTCTGGACCGGAAGCAGAGCAGTTGTTAGAGGCAGTGGTCGAACGAGAGAACATGTGGTTGGCGCTCAAACAGGTGGAGCGCAACAGAGGCGCGGCGGGAGTCGATAAGATAACCGTTGAGGAACTGCGAGCCTACCTGCGGGAGCACTGGCTACGAATCAAAGAGGAACTGTTGGCAGGCGACTATCAACCGCAGCCGGTGCGTAAGGTAGAGATACCCAAGCCCGGCAGTCAAGGGATGCGGATGTTGGGTATTCCCACGGTGCTAGACCGACTGATTCAACAGGCGCTGCAGCAAGTACTAAGCCCACTCTTTGAAGCGAGCTTTTCGGAGTCGAGCTACGGCTTTCGCCCGCAGCGAAGCGCGCAGCAAGCGGTGCACAAAGCCCGCGAGTACGTGCGTGAAGGGCGGCGCTGGGTCGTGGACATCGATTTGGAAAAGTTCTTCGACCGAGTTAACCATGACGTCTTGATGTCACGGTTGGCGCGTCGAATCAAAGATAAGCGAGTACTGCGTTTGATTCGGCGTTACCTGCAAGCTGGAATGATGTCGAACGGGTTGGTGAGGGCACGACGAGAAGGCACACCGCAAGGTGGGCCACTCTCACCATTGCTGTCAAACATCCTGCTCGACGAGTTGGACAAGGAGTTAGAGCGACGAGGTCACAAGTTCTGCCGTTATGCCGATGATAGCAACATCTATGTGCAATCGCGGAGTGCGGGGGAGCGAGTGATGAAGTCAATCAGCGGATTCCTTGAACGACGTTTGCGGCTGCGGGTGAACGTGGAGAAAAGTGCAGTAGCGCGACCGTGGGAGCGGAAGTTTCTGGGGTATTCGTTAACGTGGCACCGGGAGGCGCGACTTAGAGTGGCGGCCGGTTCGGTGCAACGACTAAAAGCGACGCTAAGAGAAATCTTCCGCCGTGGGAGAGGCCGAAACCTGGGCAAGTTAATCGAAGCAGAACTGACACCACTGCTCCGTGGCTGGATGAACTACTTCCGGCTGGCAGAGGTAAAGGGCATCTTCGAGGAACTGGATGGCTGGATACGACGCAAACTGCGTTGTCTTATCTGGCGCCAATGGAAACGGACCCTTGCTCGTGCTAAAGGACTGATGCAACGTGGCCTGAAGGAACCTCAGGCTTGGGAGTCAGCGACCAACCGGCGCGGTCCCTGGTGGAATGCCGGGGCTTCGCACATGAACGCTGCTTTGCCAAAATCTTACTTTGATCGCTGTGGACTTTTGTCGCTGCTGGAACAACGGCTCCGTTTCCAGAGGACTTCATGAACCGCCGTATACGGAACCGTACGTACGGTGGTGTGGGAGGACGGCGGAGGTGACTCCGCCTCCTACCCGATATGGATCCGGGATCTCTCTTTTAACGCATTCCTTCTGTATCATCACCTCGACTTGAGTCCGCGAGCATGATTCCGTCCGCCATCATGATGCCGTCCGCGAGCATGATACCGTCGGCGAGCATTATCCCATCAGCCAGCATGATCCCGTCCGCCAACATGATGCCGTCAGCGAGCATGATACCGTCGGCGAGCATGATTCCGGTGGGACAGAAAACTCCGCCGCCTCCCATGAGCGTGCCATCGCTCCTCATGATGTAGGTTCCTAGCGTCAAATTGCCCATCCAACTTTTCGATCTCAGACTTTGCGAGGTAAGCGTTTCCGTAACCCCATCACCAAGCAAATATCCCTTGGCATAGCTCTGCTGATATCTGTTGATCAAATCCGCGCCGGTTAGCGTCGAATGATTTAGAACGACACCCTGCGACCAGGGAAATGCATAGGAAGAGATCGTGGTCCGGGCACTAGGGGCTGCCTGGGTTAAGAGTGCAGAGCCCACCGCGGGAGTGGTCAAACCGAGCAGACTAGTCTTCACTAGTTTCGCAACTGCCACAGCACCAGCAACGTTCACCTGACCCGCGCCCTGTTCGAAGGTGTTGAAATCCGCAAGCGGTTGCGCGGTATACATCAGAAGCATCTTGACCATGTTTGGTGTGAGGTTAGGATTTGCTTCCAGCAACATCGCTGCGGCGCCGGACACCATCGGGGCAGAAACTGACGTGCCGCTGAGGTACATCAGTTTCATGTTTGAGGTTGTGTAGTTGTTTGTCTCAAGCTCCGGGTGCGATTTGACGAGAGAGTTATTTGGAGACTGAGCGGCGACGATCTTGTTGCCAGGAGCGACGAGGTCGGGCTTGATCAGATTATCGTAATGTTTGACTCCATAGCTATCGGTCCTAAAACTTCGTGTTGGTCCACGAGAGCTGTAGCTTGCGACTGAATCTTCGTTTCTCGGATCACTCCCGTACGTATTGCTCGCTCCAACGGTAATTGCAGAAGGTTCATTACCTGGAGAGTGAATCCCCCCATAAATTTTTTGACCTTTTGAAGTTTTGCCGTTATTTCCTGCCGCGGCGACCACTACAATGCCGGCATCTGCCAACTTTCGCACCGCCAGACAGAGCGGATCGTTCTTATAAGAGCTGAGAGCAGGCGCGCCAAGGCTCATGTTCACTACGCGTACGTTATAAAGCAGCCGATTCGCCATAATCCAATCGAGAGCTTTTAGAATACCGGAGACACTGCCAGTTCCTTTCGAGTTTAGAACGCGCAGGTTCACAAGGTTCGCGCCCGAAGCGACACCTTCATATTTGCCGTTGGTTGCCGAGCCAGTGCCGGCGGCAACTGCCGCTACATGTGTGCCATGGCCATAAGGATCGTCCGTTCGGTTCTCCCCAGTAAAGTCTTTGCTGAAAACCACTTTCCCGAGTTGCCCCGAGAACGACTTGTGATTGACGTCGATGCCCGAGTCGAGTACGGCGATGTTCACGTTGGAGCCGTCAAGACTGTAATTGAGACCAAGCGCATTTTTTTGCGCGCGGCTTTGCTGAGCACCGGTTGTGGTCGTGACGTGCCCAAAACTGCGCACTTCATTGTCCAATGACATAAACTCGATATCTTCATTGTAGGCGAGCGCCTTTGCCGAACCCGCTGACATGTCAACCAGGCGAATATTCAGCTGGCCCAACGTATTGAGAACTATTCCGCCAAAATCTCGCACCAGTGAATCCAGAAGACCAGCGGAGGCAGTTGAGGATTGGACGATAACCTTCACACGCGACGCGCCCGCAGTGTCGGCCAACTGAAGCAGATCCGGCGAGCATTTATCAATCGCGCTTGAACCTTTGCCTGGACCTGAGTTATAGCCGCCGTCAGCTTTGACTCTCACGTTTCCGACGAAGAGTGATGCAGCACAGACGGAAACCAGGAAGAGGGCAACAAAGCGATTCAATCTTTGGGGGCGATTCACGATAATTTCTCCAGGATAAAAAAGTCACATCCGTCCACGATAAAGCGAAACGCTGCCTGTCGCGCAGCCCACGAAACCACATGGAACGTTTTCGTGATGTCTTTCGGAAACTCCCACTGCCATATCGCGCTTGCGACGTAGGCTGGTAAGTGTGTGCCCGTTCCTGCTTTCGCAACGGAGAAGGCCTTTATCGGTGACGGATGTGAATGTTAAAGAGCTAGCTCTTAATCAAGCAGTGCTTACTTGGCGAAGATCATGCCAAGCACGCATGAAACGGTTCGCAGCGCGTGACTGCCTTGTAAAAGCAGGGTGAAATGCAACAAACAGGAGTTGGCTATGCGCGCTGATCGCTGCATTGTAGGTTCAGGCTGACCGCACAACGTCAAACTGGAAGAGGGAAAGGTCCATTTGAATTAGTTCATGGTTGACTTGCTGATTTTCGCGTTGATGACAGGGCGCATACGCTTAGGGTAACTCATCAGGTTGTTGCGCGCCCGGCTTAAGCGTGACGGGAAAGCTGTGCCGTCTGACTTCCAGCCACTGATCGTCGATAAGTGTAATAGCTCGAGTCCGCCTCCGCAGGCGTGTCGCAAATTCCGTCACCGTCAAGCGCCTTTGCGGGGCCAAATTGCTTCGCGAAGTAATCGCAGTTTCGTTTGGGAGAACCAACATTGGTTTGGCTGGACTAAGGTGCGGTTAGCTTCACGTTAACTTCCCCGCTGGGGCGAGATTTGTTTTTTAGCGAAAGGGCCGCTTTCGCTTTCCTCCGTCCTCCCCTATCATGGGCGGCATCGCTGGCGCGCGAGAACCTCGGGCCTGTCACCGGAACCTCAGGAGAGCAGATGGCCGAAGACCAATCCTCGCGGGAAATCCTGAAACAACTCGTCGAACGACTCGACCTGCTGGAGCGTGTGTTGGGCACGAACACAGCGCGGCTGCACGGCATCGAGCAGCATCTACGGATTGTTCCCCAGCCACAACCCTTGAACGAACCTCTTCCGGGACAGAATGGCGAGAAGCCCCTGGCTACATCTCAAGTCGGGGAGTTCACGAGCACGTCAGACGTCGAGACGCCTCTGGCCGTGTCTCAAGTCCAATCAAATCCGGCCCCGACTCAAGTCGAAACGCCAAACCTGAACATCTCGGAGGCAACTCAGCGTGGGCCAGTCGCGCCTCCTGTGCGCCCGCCTTCTGAGCAAACGTGGGCGCACTCTGAGCCACAACCGCCGCTTGGGCTCCATGGCCCAGAGCCTTTTCAGCAAAAGTGGGAACAGCCCGCGACTCCACCCCCGGACACGCCCGCGACGCATTCGTGGATAAACGAAGGTTCCCCCTCGCGCACCTACGCCATCGAAGAGGCTCTTCTGGCGGAAGAAGCTCTTCTGGCCGACCGGCATGTTCACGGTGAGGAAGCGGCAACCGAAGATGACTCGGCGCGCTCGGGCGCTGGACGTGAAGAGAAGCGTCGCGACTTGGAATCGCTCATTGCCGGTAGCTGGTTCAACTGGATCGGTATCATCGCGGTTACCTTCGGTGTCGCCTTCTTCCTTAAGTTCGCTTTCGACAAGCAATGGATTGGGCCAAGCGCGCGCGTCAGTCTCTCAGGGTTCGTAGGAGCTTCGTTGCTCTATGTGGGCGAGCGCCTGCGCCGGCGCGACCTGAAGTCTTTCGCTTATATCCTTTCGGGTGGCGGTCTCCTCATCCTGTACCTTTCAGTGTATGCCGCCTATAGCCTCTACCACCTCATTGGGCACACGCCAGCCCTACTGCTGATGGTCGCCGTGACGACGACGGCAGTGCTTTTGTCAGTGCGTCTGAACGCGCTGCCCGTGGCTATTCTAGGTCTCGTCGGTGGCTTCTTGACGCCAGTGCTGCTCTCGACTGGCGTGGACAACGAGGTCGGGTTGTTCACATATGTGGCGCTGCTCGATACCGGCGTACTCGCGGTCGCCTACTTCAAGCGCTGGCGCAGCCTCGACTTCTTGTCGTTTGCCGGGACAGTCGGGATGACACTTGGTTGGGCGTTCAAGTTCTTCAGCCCTGATAAGCTTTGGACCACTCTATTCTTTCTGAGTGTCTTCTTCCTGCTCTACTCGCTGCTTCCGATATTCCATAACGTACTCAGAGGCCGGCCCTCGCGCTGGTTCGACGTGTCGCTGGCCATCGCGAACGCGACGTTCTACTTCGGCGCTAGCTACGCGATGCTCACGGAGACGGGCTTCGATCACGCGACGCCCGCCACGCAGGCGTTACTACTCTCGATTTTCTTCACCGGGCTTTTCTATACGACCTGGCGCTGGAATTCCGACGACCGTCTGCTCAGGTACAACTACGTGGGCGCAGCGGCAACGTTTCTCAGCATCGCTGTGTCAATTCAGCTGGAACTGCAGTGGGTAACGATTGCCTGGGCAATCGAGGCGCTGATGCTGACGTGGGTGGGCTTGCGTTTGGGTGAAACTGCCGCGCGCCATGCTGCACTCGCAGTTTTCTGTGCGGCAGTGGTCCACTGGTTTGCCTGGGACATGCCAGAGTTCGCGTACGGCGTTGACCCATCGTTCCTGCCGCTTTTAAATCGCCGCGCGCTTTCGTCCGCCTTCCTTGTAGGCGCGATGGCGGGCGCCTACTGGCTCTACGGACGAGCGGGCGAACTTGAAGAGGATGAGCGCTCTACAGCCAAAACATTCTTCATTCTCACGGGCAATGCCGTGGCGCTGACACTCTTGTCGGTCGACGTGAACGACTACTTCACCGCGCGTCTGTCGGGCAGCGCCCCGGAGCGGACGAACTTACACTCGCAAATCGAGAACTCGAGGCAGTTCTCAACCTCCGTGCTCTGGACCCTTTATGCGGCGACGATGCTGGCGCTGGGACTACTACGGCGGTCCAGGCTGTTGCGTTGGGGCGGTCTGCTTGTGTTGTTGACGGCAGTCGGCAAAGTGGTCGTCATCGACTCCAGCTATTACGCGGCGTCGTGGCACTTTCCAGTCTTCAATCAAACCTTCATGGCGTACGCGCTGCTCGTCGCGGTGCTTACTTTCGGCGCACGACTCTACGGACGTGAGGCGAGCGCCAACGAATCGGAACGACGCGTGATGCGTCTCGCGCTTGTGGTTGCGGCCAACCTGCTCGCGCTGACGGCGTTCAGCCTTGAAGTAATCGGCTACTACGACCGTCTGCTAACCAGCGCTGCGGCGGGACCGACTTCAGAAATCTTTAGGCAGTTGCAGGAAGGCAAGGCATTCACGCTCGTCCTCGTTTGGACGCTCTACGCGACTGGCGCATTCCTGTTTGGCGCATGGAGTCGCTCGCTAATGTGGCGCTTGGGCGGACTGGTGCTTGTGGCGCTGACGACGCCATTGGTCTTCGCGAATCTAAGTTATTACGACGCGTCATGGCATGCGTTGATCCTTAACCGGACGCTGGCCGGATTCGCAATAGTGATCGCGGCGCTTTGGTTGATAGTGCGAACTTATGCGCGTTCGAGTGAAGCGTTCGAAGAAGCACCGCTAGTACGCCCGGTCGCGACGGTGGCTGCCAACCTGCTTGCCATTGTGGCGCTGAGTGCGCAAGCAGCAGGCTACTTTGAGGCGAAGATCTTCGAGGAATTGAGGACCACTGCAGCCGCGGCAGGGCTTAACGACCTTGAGAGTCAGCGCAATCTGGAGCTGGCGAAGCAGCTTTCACTCTCGGTTCTGTGGGCGCTGTATGCCGTCGGCCTACTTATTGCCGGGCGAGTTCGCCGCCTGCTGCGGGTGATGGGCCTGGCGCTCCTCTCATTGACAACGCTCAAGGTGTTTTTGGTGGACTTGTCCTCGCTCGAACGCGCCTACCGGATAATCTCATTCATCATGCTGGGAGCGATCCTGCTAGTCGTTTCTTACTTCTACCAGCGTAGCCAGCAGCGTGCCGCCGTCAAAGAGAGTTAACAGGTTCGGATCTTTCAAAGAGAAGCAACTCAGTGAAGTTTGTAACGTCGCGGGATGGGGGGAACTTCCCTGCACTTGTAGGACTAGGTGGGAACGGAGATTGGACGCTTAATGGACAAACGTACCTATGCGTTAGATCAATAATCATCAACCGTTCGTTTAGAGGTGGGCCCCGCCCACCTCTAAACGGACGAATTCATGCCAGCACCGCGGTCATGCCAAGGAAGGCACCGTAGCGATCTGCTGCGTCTGTGACTAGCTGACTCTTTGCTTTGCTGACTGGCCCGAAGTGGCTGAGTTTGATGCGCACCGATTTTCCTTCCAACGAACGCTTCCAGCTGCCAACAACGCGACCCCTATTCGGCGAAGGGCCTTGAGTGGGACAGTCTGTTTGTGATCTGGATGACCGACGGCTGGTTCCCGTCAACCGCTTCCGTGATGAGTTTGATGATTTGGAGGAGGAGCGCCGGCTCCTTTACGTTGCGACAACGAGAGCAAAGCGCGAGCTTAATTTCGTCTATCCGTTGAATGTGTACCGCTACGGGGACAACGATGCTGTCCCTGCGCTCTCACGGTTTCTTGAACCGATTCCGCCCACAATTCTTCCACATGCATCACTGTCGGGAGCGGAGTAGCATACGCTTTGGTTAGGGGCGCGCTTACTGGGACCGCGGGCGCCCTCGCCCGCAAGCGTTGGACAATATGAACAGTTTTTCTAACAAGCCTTCTGCGCGAGATGCGGGCGAGTGAGCCACCCCAGCGGGGCTGCCCCGCCGGGGACCCCGGGGCGCCCGCGCTCCCAGTAAGAAGTCGGCCATATCACCCAAACTCATCGACAGTTGGTCGGAATCCTGCCAAATTGGTTCCTTACTAGTGTAGAATGCCCGTCACTCAACACGGGTCCACCTTGAGTACGCGCTGAACCAGGAGCGCCGCTTCATTCCTCTGCATCTCTTCGCCTCCTGGCCCGCGCAAAGCGATCAACTGTAAAAGTCCCCGGCGACCAAATATGGACAAGCTCTTCATCTCCCACAGCTCGAAGGATGACGCCTTCGTCCGCGAACTCCAGCAGGCGCTTACCGACCTCAAGCAGGAGGTATGGATCGATTCGCGTGAACTGCGCGGCGGCGATCCGCTTTGGACGGCGATTCAAAAAGGTATCGACGAAGCATCCGCCTACGCGTTCGTCGTCAGCACCGATTCATTGCAATCGAAATGGGTCGGCAAGGAACTCCGCTACGCTCTCGAAGTACAACAGCAGCGCGGCCGGGAAAAGTTCCCGGTCGTCGCGCTGGCGATCGATGGAGCCAAACTCGGCATACTCGAAAACTTCTTCGACGAGGAGCCGAGCTTCATCTCCGTCACCAGCGCTGCCGGGGGCGCCGAGGCGACTGTGGATCCGATCCTCGTCGCGTTGGGAAGGCGCAAGGCCCACGACGTTGATCCCACGCCCCAGCCCAAAGCTGAACCTTTGGAGGAGCTCGTCCTCGAACTCACCGACTTCAAGTTCCACGAACAAGAAGGTGTGCGCCGTGCCTCGGCTCACGCCCGGCTTATTTATGAGCCCGCCACGTCGGGGCAACCGCACGTTCACAGCGCGCAGGGTTGGCGTTTCGTGGCTCCCATTGGGCCCATCGAAGCGGAGGAACTGCGCTGGTATCTGGAAAAGTTCGCCATATGGCCCAGCGAGTATTTTCGGGACCGGGCGCGTAAGGTTGAGGAGAACCTGGTGAGGTGGGGGCAACTCCTCCATGCCGCAGCGATGCCTGAGGCGCAGACTGCAAACGTGATGAAGGCGTGGGATCGGATTGGCGGTCAGGTCCGACGCCGTTTCTCCGTCCATGTGGATGCTGCCCCTGACGCGGGCGCGCCCGCGACTGACGTTGAGGCCGCCCGCGAAGCCGCCACTGTTCTGCTCGGACTTCCTTGGGAACTGCTCCATGACGGCAACGGCTTTCTTTTCCAGGGCGCGAAACCCACCCGCGTTCGGCGTCGCCTGCCGAACACGCGCGACGATCTCCAGGTCCCGGTGGTGGCCACGCCCATTCGCATCCTGCTCGTCACCGCCAGACCCGAGGATGAGGCATGCGGTTACATTGACCACCGGGCGAGCGCGCTGCCGCTGGTCGAGGCGATGGAGGAACTCGGCGGCTTGGTGCGGCTGCATGTGCTCAGCCCGCCTACGCTTCCATCCTTGCGCGAGGAACTTGGTCGCGCCCACGACGCGGGAATGCCCTATCACGTCGTCCATTTCGACGGTCACGGTGCCTTTGACAAGGCCGTCGGACTGGGCGGGCTCTGCTTTGAGGATCCTCAGGACACCGGAAAGCTCGAGCAGCGCCGGCACGTCACGATCTACACCAGCGAACTCGGCCCGCTGCTGCGCGATCACCGCATTCCGCTTGTCTTCCTCGAAGCCTGCCAGACCGCGACGGCTGAGAAGGCATCCGAATCCGTCGCCACGGAATTACTGAAGGTTGGCGTGGCCTCCGTCGTGGCCATGAGCCACAGCGTGCTGGTCGAGA
The DNA here is from genome assembly GCA_031396065.1 of Pyrinomonadaceae bacterium. GTDB lineage: Bacteria > Acidobacteriota > Blastocatellia > Pyrinomonadales > Pyrinomonadaceae > PSRF01. Next base: position 25,597 of record JANNJZ010000388.1, read on the forward strand.
CCGCGCGCCGATTTGTAGAGGCGTTTTACGCCGCGCTCGCCCACGGTGCGCGCGTGGGCGATGCCATGCTTGAGGGCCAGCGCAAACTCAATGACGACAAATCCCGCGGCCGCATCTTCGGCGCGGGTGACTTGATGCTTCACGATTGGTTCGTGCCGGTGCTCTTTCAGGAAAAGGACGATCCGCAGCTTTTCCGCACCACGCCCTCAGCGCAGACGCAGGCGGATCTTAAGACCGCGCTCCAGAACCGTCTCGGAGACTTGCCTCCCGAACCGGAGACTACCTTCATCGGCCGCAGCCGCGAACTGCTCGCGCTTCAGCGCCTGCTGCGCCATGAGCGTTACGCAGTGGTGCGCGGACAGGGTGGAGAAGGCAAGACCGCGCTCGCCGCAGAGTTTGCGCGCTGGATGGTCCGCTCGCACCAGATTCGCCGCGCAGTTTTCGTTTCCGTCGAGACGCATAGCCACGTCGCCGCCGTCCTCGATGCAATCGGGAGCCAGCTCGTGCCGGGTTACTCCGTGGCCACGTTCGACGACCTGGAGAAAGCCATGCACCCAATCGAGCAGGTCCTCACCGAGCAGCCAACGCTGCTGGTGGTGGACAACATGGAGAGCATCCTCCTGCCGCCATTCATCGAGACACCAGAGGCGCTCTCCGAGGATGCGCGTCGTGAACTGGACTCGATCCTCAAGCTCTGCGTCCGTTTGAATGCGAAGGGCGAAACGCGCCTTATCTTCACCAGCCGCGAGGCGCTGCCCGCCCCGTTCGACACCGAACGGCACCGGCGTGAACTGCGACATCTCGACCGTGATGATGCGGTGAAACTGGTCGAGCGCGCCTTGAACCGCGAGGGCGGTGGAGCAGGTGAGGCCGCTGACGCCGCGCGCGAATCCATTGAACAACTGGTGGAAGCCGTCAACCGCCACGCCCGTACGCTGGCGCTTCTGGCCCCGGCGCTGCGCAGCCGCGGTGCGGAGGCCACCCGTGAATCGCTGGTCGAACTGATGGCGGAGATGGAAGCGAAATTCCCCGGCAGTCGGGAAAAGTCGGTTTTCGCCAGCGTCGAGCTTTCCCTCCGCCGCATGTCCCCCGCAAATCGGGACAAGGCGCGCGTGCTCGGGGTGTTTCACGGCGGAGTCCAACTGGGCATGCTCCGTGTGATGATGCAGTGGGAAGAAGCGGACGTGGGCTCGCTGGCGGGCGAGTTGGTCGAGACGGGGCTGGCGACTCCGAATCGCTATAACCATCTCACGCTCAATCCCGCACTCTGTCCCTACTTGCGGGGGCAGATGGACGCGACGGAGCGCGAGGCGCTGACGGCCCGCTGGGTCGAGGCGATGCGCGCGTATGCGGGGTTCCTCGTGCAGCAGCGGAGTCAGAACGTCGAGGTCGCGGCGACCCTGACCGTGCTGGAACTGCCGAATCTCTTTGCGCTGCTCGACCTCGTGCTGAGCGCGGGGGGTGCTGAGGCGACGATCGATCTGGCCACTTCCCTCTACGGCCTGCTGCAAAATGCCGGCAAGCCGCGGCTGCTGGAGCGCGTGGGGCAGGTGCGTGACGAGGCGTCCGCGGCATTGGGAGACGCCTGGAATCACGCGCGGTATCAGACGATGGACAACCGCATCGACCAGCAGCTTGCCACCGGGCGATTGCGCGAGGCTTTTGAGGGCGCGCAGCAGTTGCTCCAGCGCACCCGGGCGGCGGGCGGGCAGGCCTATCCCGCCGCCGATTACGATCTGGCGATGGCCCATTTCACGCTGGCCCGCGTCTTGAAGACTGTCGGCGGATCGGAACAGGCCTTGGCTCTGTTGGACGAGGCCCGCCATCGCTTCGAGGCAGTGGCTAAGGAGCGAGCTAGCAAAGCCGCGGAAGGGATGGCGTCAGCCTGCCTCACGGAACAAGGCGAATGTCTTCTCGATCTGGGCCGGCTCGACGAAGCGGCGTCGGCCTACGAAGAGGCCATCCACCGCGCCGAGCAACTCGATGATGTACGACAGGTCGCCGTGGGCAAAGGCCAGCTTGGGACCGTCCGCAAGAACCAGCGCCGTTACCCGGAGGCGCTGGCGGCTTATGCCGAAGCACGCGAGCGGTTCACGCAGTTGGACGAACCGGGCACCGTCGCCGTGATCTGGCATCAGACCGGCATTTTGTATCAGCAGGCGGGCCAGCCGGAAGCGGCGGAGGATGCGTACCGGAAATCACTCCCGATTCAGGTGCGGCTCGGAAATGTTGCCGGTCAGGCGAGCACGCTGAGCCAGTTGGGGTGCATGTATGATGATGACCTCAATCGTCCGGAGGAGGCGGTGACATTTTTCCGGCAGGCAGCCGACAAGTATGTCGAGATTCGCTACACAGCGGGGGAAGGTCTGACCAGGAACAACCTCGCCGACACGCTCCGCAAGCTACGCCGCTTGGACGAAGCGCGGCTCGAACTCCGCCGGGCTATCGAATGTGACGCGGAGTTTGGTCACGCATCTGAACCGTGGAAGACCTGGGCGAACCTTGCTAATATCGAGACGGACGCTGGCAATCCTGCCGCCGCTGCGGAGGCGAAGCGCAAGGCTATCGCCTGCTACCTCGCCTACCGCCGCGACGGCGGCGAGAACCACAGCCCGCCCGGCCGTCTATTCCACGCTGTGACCCAGGCGCTCAATGCGGGGCAGAGAGGAGAGGCCGACCAAGTCATTGCCGACTACCGCGAAAGGTGGAAGAATGACACGAACCCAGAGGCCGACGCCCTCCAAGCCATCGTCGCGGGCAGCCGCGATCGCACCCTCGCCGGCGCCCCGGACATGAACTACATGATGGCTGCCGAAATCCTTTTTCTGATCGAAACCCTGGAAAAGCCCCGCTAGCGCCTCGCGTCGGCTGCTGCTCTGGGATGACATGGAGCGGTGTTTCGCCATCCCGGAGATTCAGCAACGGGTTACCGAGTCCCAGCCCGCGGTAGTGGGCGAGAGCGTAAAGCCTGGGGTGAAGCGTAGCGGAACCCCAGGATCAGGCGCGAGTTGAAGCTCGAACCCGCGGTAGCGGGTGGCAGCCCGTGCAATGCACGGTTGGCTAGTGAGGAATCGAAAGAAATTCCCACGAGCTTTCGCCCGCTACCGCGGGCTGGGATTTTCCTCGGCTTTGATCCTGGGGTTCCACTTCGTTGCACCCCAGGCTTTACGCTGTCGCCCGCTATCGCGGGCTGGGCCTCATGCCTAACTCTGCATCGACAGCATCGACAGTCATCAGCATCGACGGTCATCTGCGATCAGAATTGCTGACAAACGCGATCTGCTTACTGTCGGGTGACCACGAGGGAACGTTGATGGTCCCCTGGCCGCCATACAGATACGCGATCACTCTCGGATTCCCACCGTTAGCGGGCATCAACCGAATATAGACGTGCTTGTAGAAGGGATGATCGGCCGGAGCTACGTCTTTGGAAAAGGACAAGATCACTATCCACTTGCCATCCGGAGAGATATGCGGGAACCAATTGTTATATTCATCATTGGTAACCTGTTCCTGATTGCTTCCGTCAGGTTTCATCCGCCAGATCTGCATGGTGCCGCTACGCACTGAGTTAAAGTAGATATACTTTCCATCAGGAGTAAACTCCGATCCATCGTCGAGCCCTTTGGCGCTGGTAAGCGCAACCTCCTCACCTCCGGCCGTTGGTATTTTGTAAATGTCTAACTCGCCGTCTCTCTGGCCCGTGTAAATCAGGAACTTTCCGTCTGGCGACCAACCATGCAGATAGGAAGGGCCTTTCGCAGTTATCCTCCGCGGCTTGCCACCTTGCACCGGAACGACATAGACGATGGATCTGTTTTCGTCTTCCGTGGCGTGATGGCTGATCGCGAGCATCTTGCCGTCGAAAGAAAGGACATGATCATTGTTGTTGTTGGTGGCAAAGTCGGTGTCGATTTCCACCGGGACGACGGGCGCTTTGCCGGCGAGGTTGAAACGATATAGGCGGCCCTTGCTGTTGTAGATCAATACCTTGCCATCGTTGGTCCAGTTGGGCGCCTGTAAAGAGTCCGGCGAGGTATGAAGTATCCGGCGGGTCCCGGTTGCAACATCCATTACTTCAAGGTTGCTGCCGATGTAATCCCGGTAGGGAACAAAACTATCACTGGCCGGCACCGTGATGCGCACATCACGAAAGATGGCCTTCTCGACGACGTCCTTATTATGCGAGCAGACGAAGAGGCCGGCGTGAACTTCGTCGCCCAGCGCTATATCGGCAATTTGTTCGGTGACAAAAGGATCTCCAAAGCGGGCCACCGACATGACAAAGACGTTTCCCTTTCTTTCTAGCTGAATGACATCCGCTGCTTTGAGTGTTGATATTACTTCTTCTGTTGCAGCTCCTTTGGTTCGCCGGAACTGGAGCGAGGTGAGTCCATCTCCATGCACAACCGCCGTGACGTGCGGGGAATCCGGCTCAAGACTAGAGCGAACAGTCGATCCCATCTTCCTATGCGCCTCCACGCCCTTGCCGATGAACTCGGCCCTGGTCGTCAGGATGAAGTTTCCTTTCAGGCGTTGCCATGCGAAATGAAATTCATCGCGGCCCACCCACATGTTGGCGCCGGCGCCCTCGATCGCGTATTGCTGCGTCTCCTCGTTGTAACTCACCGCGCCAGCCTTGCTGGGCCTACCAACGTCGGTTGCGCCGGCGAATATCCCAAGAGGCTTTTGTTGGGACCTTGAAGGTCCAACAAACGGTACGAGGATGACGACACCCAGGAGGATGATCACGTTTCTGATGTTCATGACTTTGGATTCCTTCATTTGGTACGAACCCTAGCGCTCGGTGCACGGACCGACTCGCTAGAGAATGTGTAAAGGCGCAACTGAGTGTCATGAAGTCAGTACCGTAACGCCGTAGCGTCGGGTCAGGGCTTACGCCATAACGTTGTTTGCTACCAACGGCTCACCCGACGCTACCGCGTTACGGTACTGACTTCATTACATCGGTTGCGTTTCACCCGATCTCTACTGCTTTTGGTACCGACTAATAAACCGAAGAAACTAAAACCGAAGGGTCTTTAAGCAGTCATAGCTGGTCTTGATACTCTCAAACGGCGCACCCGATATTTCATCTTGCTCAACGAAGTAATGCTTGACGCCTGCCTGGCGAGACTGCGCAAGAATCCGCTCGAAATCGATAGTCCCTCTACCTACCTCCGTAAAGAAGCGCTTAGATGTGCCGTCCATATCTTTGATATGAAACAGTTCAAACCGACCGGGGTATTGAGTGAAGTAATCTTCGGGCTGGCGCATGGCCTTGGTGACCCAATATAGATCCAGCTCCATCTTCACCAGTTCACGATCGGTGGACCGCAGCAAGAGATCATAGGGGACCTGCCCATTTGTAGATTCAAATTCGAAATCGTGATTGTGGTAAGCAAGCTGAAGTTTGGCTTTCCGGCAATCCTCTCCGGCGCAATTCAGGATGTCCGCCAGAGCTTTGTAATCATCCAGTGATTTACGTTCCTCCGGTTCAAGGTAGCCCAGTACCAGATAGCGATGCCCGATAATCTTAGCTGACTCAATTGCCCACCCGAGATCGTGAGCTATTGTCTGCAGCGAGAGGTGCGTTGAAGGCGAGCTTAACCCCGCATTGTTCAAGGCCAGTCTGACTTGGGAAGGGCTTCGGTTGTAGTAGTCCGCAAATTCAACTTTTCGATAACCGATGGCGGCCACCTTGCGGAGGGTAGATTCGAAGTCCTTCCCCAATTCTTTTCTGAGCGTATAGAGCTGCAATCCGATGCTATCAATTCTCCTGCTGGATTTCGCTGACACTTTTTCCGATTTAAGAAACAACCCGAGCAGTCCGATGCCGCCTAATGCACTGGTAACGAACTCTCTACGTGTGGTCATCTGGTAACCTTCTACGGTAAGTGGGTTCAGTTTGAAATCAGCCGCGGATTAACGCGAATGAACGCGAATCTGAAAGGAATAAAAAGAAGTTAAACCCGTGTAATGGGGTTTCTGATAATGAGTTCTCCGTTTTGGCTGTTTATTTCCGATTCGCGTTCATTCGCCTTAATCCGCGGCTGATTTCTCTCTAAAATATCAGAATGCTTGAGCAATATTCGAGTAATATTCTGGGCCCAGCAATTGATCTTGACACCAGGAACGCTAGAGATGGCTGATGCCTTACCTTGCCTTTGGAGCGCCGTGGCAAGGCCCACCGCGACAAGCCAGTTGTGGTGACTCTAAAGGTCTGTTAACAACTGCGGGCATTCAGAGTCGGCGAGATTAGCAGAGCGTCTCCTTTAGGTCTGAAGGACCGGCAGTTAATAGCCACGTCCGCGAGGGCGTGGACCAGGAATGTCGAAGGCGATTGAGCGCCGCAGGTGGGGAACAAATACGTGCGCAGCGCGCCAGTGCCGGGCCTCTGGGCTATGGGCTTTGCTTTCCCACGCCCTCACGGACGTGGCTATTAACTGCCGGTCCTTCGGACCTGGGCCGCGCCACTTATGCCAGGTTTGTTAATCGAACGTTGAAGTCAGGACACTAGACCGCAACCCTAATAGTTTTATCGAAAGCAGCTGCAGGGGAGTCTATACGATGGCCGCGAAAAAGTTGGGAGTAGGATTCATAGGCAGTGGATTCGTCACACGCTTTCATATTCAATCGTGGCTCGGCGTGCGCGATGCTGATGTGCTCGGGATTTACAGCCCAAACCGAGAGCATGCGGAGGCAACGGCCGACTTCGCCCGCCAGCTACGGGTGGGTAACGCGATGGCGTTTAACTCCATTCAAGAGATGATCGCCTCGCCCCAGATCGACTGCCTCTGGCTCTGCGCGCCAAACCATTTGCGCTTAGACCATATGCAGACCATCTGTGACGCGATTCAGGCTGGCCCAGGAAAGCTGATTGGCATTGCTTGCGAAAAGCCTTTGGCGCGCAACGTCGCTGAGGCGCGCCGGATGGTTGAGATGGTTGAACAGTCGGGGTTACTTCACGGTTATCTCGAAGATCAGATGTTTGCCCCTGGAGTCAGGCGCGGGAAGCAGATCATCTGGGACCGAGCCGCCGCGCTTACCGGGCGCCCTTATCTTGCGCGCGCTGCCGAAGAGCACAGCGGCCCGCATTCGCCCTGGTTTTGGCAAGGTGAACTGCAGGGCGCGGCGGTGTGCTCAATGACATGATGTGCCACAGTATCGAGGTTGCGCGATTCATGCTGACCAAGCCAGGCGCATTGCGCTCGAGCATCCGGCCCGTGAAAGTTTCGGCTCAGATTGCGAGTCTGAAATGGTCCCGCCCCGAGTATGCGAGAGCCCTGCAAGAGACCATGGGCCCGGAGGTCGACTACCAAAACAAACCATCCGAAGACTTTGCCCGGGCCACGATCAACTATGAGGATGAAGAGGGCAATCCACTGATAGTCGAAGTGACGACATCCTGGAGTTACGTGGGTGCGGGTTTGCGTTTGAGTCTCGAATTGCTGGGGCCGGAGTATTCGCTTTCCATGAACTCGCTCGATAGCGGGCTCAAGCTGTTTCTTAGCCGCAAGGTTCAGGGCGAGGCGGGCGAAGACATGGTAGAAAAGCAGAATGCCGAGCAGGGCCTGATGCCGGTGTTGGGAAATGAAGCTGCTGAGTATGGTTACGAAGCACAGAACCGTTATTTTGTGCAGTGCTATCTCGATGGCAAGCAGCCGGACGAGAGTTTTTACGATGGACTCGAAGTTACTGAACTGCTGATGACTGCTTATATGAGCGCCGAGCAGGAGCGCACGATCGAGTTTAAGCCTGAGGGCCTTGATAACTATGTGCCACTGGTGGCGCGGGGCTTATGGAAAGGTCGATGAAATATTAGCTGGGAAAGAAGCTCGCGCTCTTGTTTGGTGCTGCGCTAGTTGTCGCTTGAATGGGCGGTTTCGCACTGACAGTGACAAAAGTAGAGGCGGCGCCGGCGCTGTCACTCATCTTCGCTTGTTCACTGACGCTTGGTCTGGGGGCGAATGCCATTGTCGCCTCGGGCCATGCGCTGGTAGTCGACGTCGCGGCCAATTGGCGCAATGCCTCCGGGCGACATCAGAGTCGCAGCCTCGAAGAATGAGACCGCTATCGGAAAGGCCGAGCCTTTCCGCACGGAAGGCGGCAGAGCCCCAAAGGCTAGCACCGCACCTCGGCTAACTCTCTGTTTTACTGCCGACCCAAAAACTTGACTCATTCACATCAAGTCTTACCCGACAATTAATCTAATGGCCGGGGTAGCTCTTATCGCCCTCGGCGGGAGTAGCCGTAGCCGCCACCGAAGAGTAAAAGAAGTACGAGGATGACGATTATTAGTGTTGTTGTACTCATGAAGTGGCTTATATCATGGATAGAAATGGGGGCTCCGTGCGTTAGCACACATAACGCTATGAACTTTCAGCCGTCCACCTCACAGACTTCGTTTCAATTTCTTGCGGTCCCTCAGCGATAAATCGCTGGGCTACTAACGGTCGTCCGCTAACGCGGACGCGGCCGGAATACTTTTTGTGCAAAGCTGACATGAATAGCAGTTCACTGCATTGAAGGGCTCAAGGGAACCGTTATTTGACTCTTAATCTCAATGATCCGGCGCTAAAAGTATTCGCCGTAATGGGATAGTTTTTATAACAGTTCTCACCTTGTTCCCTCTTCTCGTTTTTAGAGAGTGCGCAGTTTCTTCAATGCTATCTCCAGTTGTCCTGCAGCGTGAAGGCCGCCCAGTAGTGGGCCAAGCCTCCTATTGCTTCACGTAAGAAGTACTCAAAAATGAGATTGACATTCAAGGACGATATGGACTAATGTGCGCCCCTTAATTCTAGTAAAAGTCGTTTGTGGGCGGGTGCATTGCTACCTGGCGATGGTCCCGCCCCTTACCTTCAGATCGAGAGGAGAACACATGAGGAAAATGATCACGTTAGTTTTGTTTTGTCTGATGGCTGGGGTCGGCTCTTTAGCATTACCGTCAGCCACACCCACAGCTTCAACGAGTGTAATGCCAGTCGTCGTAGTTGAGTCCGGCGCAGCCGGGTCAACTTCCGGTCGTTGTCATGCCTGCAGCCGAGGCGAAAAGAAGGTCACTATCTGTCACCGGACTGGCAGTGCGTCAAATCCGGTAGTTGAAATCACGGTGAGTTGCAATGCACTACCCGCCCACTTGGCTCATGGAGACCCTTGCCCGCAATAAGCAATGGGTTTTTGGAGGACCGTCCGGGTGCGGACGGCGGTCCTCGATTTTATGACGCGGCATCAATTCGCTGAGAAGACCTTCGAACACATTTGAGACGTAACTAGCTCTTGTAAATATCCCCGCTCTCTGTCAGTTCGGCGCCATCCACAAGAACATCCCAAGAGCATCCGATTCTGCCCAGTCGTTGGTCGCAGAGTTCAACGCTATAGTCCTGAAATGGGTTCTCCATGCGAAAGCTGTCAGAATCAGACTCAGCGGCAAAGGGTAACACCGAAAACAACCTGATTACTTCGGAACTCGCAAATGTGCGGGGCTGATCCGTCGCCCAGTCGTTCGCTTTAACGGGACGAATTGAGTTGGATTTTGGAAAACTCAGGAAACTGAACCTTTTCTCTTTAACAAAGAAGAGTGTTCAGAAGAAAAGATTCATCTAGCCGAGTGGTTTGTCTTGTGATCCTCTCGGTAGTTTCCGCTGCGACGAACTTAGGAGCGGGCTCGAGTTTTTCAAACCCGTGCCGCAACGAGCGGAAGTGCGCGCTCGACTCTAGTGTCCTGACTCTAAAGTTCGATTAACAATCTGGGGGCCGAAGCGGCGCTGCTTTAGGTCCGAAGGACCGGCATTCAATAGCCACGTTTGCCACCCCAGCGGGGCTGCCCCGCCGGGGACCCCGGTCCGTGAGGGCGTGGATCACGAATCTCTAA
>JANNJZ010000389.1:0-7069 GCA_031396065.1 Pyrinomonadaceae bacterium
TCGAAGCATCATTGTCGGGGCGGCACTCCGTGGCCGCCCCTTGTTGCGCTGCCTTACAACCACTAATCATAACGCATGCGAACCGCGGGTTGGCCACGGAGTGCCACCCCTACAATCAAATGAGGATCCTGTGTATGGGTAAAACTGAGGCCTCTTGACGTAACCAGCCTTTACAGGATTCATCGCGATATATGCAAAAACGTGGGCGATGGCCGCGGTGAAATTAACGTCGCGGGCGGTAGTGTAAACCCGATTGCTCCTTGCGGGATCACGTGTTAGCTTCTCACTCCCTCGACTAACTCAGTTTGTTCCTCCCCGGCGCAGAGCCCGGTGCTCGGCATTTTCATAGTTAGGTTCTGTTCTTATGCTCAAACAAGTTCAATGCTTACTTTTCATTGTTGCCGTCATAACTTTAAGTTCCCCGAGCGTTTCAGCCCAGCAGTACAGAATCAAGCTGGATCCGCTTGAGAAAGCCGGGGACAAATATCGTCTCGAAGCAGTGAGCGCTGAAACGACGACCATCGAGACTACTGTTTCCGGCCAGTTCATGCGGAAGGTTGAGGATGCTGTAACCGTCGAACTTTCCGCCGATGTAGTCACACTCGAGGCCGCCTCGAACCACTGGGCCACACGCAAACAGTTCAAAGTCTTAAGCTCGAAGTTTACCCGAGCAGGTACGACCAGACCGGTCCTACCTGATGGCACGGAGGTGATCGTTTCAATTCAGAATGGCCAAACTGTTTACCGCGTGAACCAGAAGCTGGTTGAGGAAGAAGTGGCCGCCGCTCTTAGGTCGGTTATTAGTTTGCATCTGGCGAGTGTTGCTGATGACGACATGTTTGGCACGACGACTCGCAAGAAAATCGGAGAAAGCTGGCCGGTAGGCATCGAGGCGATGAGGAAACTGTTGAAGGAGATGGGCGCGCAAGGTGGCCGACAGGAAATTACAGGTACCAGTACGCTCGAGAAGGTTGAAGATAACCATATCTTTGTTCGGAGTTTCATCAAGGTCCAGGACGTGTTACTGCCAATCGCTCCCGACATCACCACCGAAGGCGGCGAATTAGAGAATGAATTTTCAGCGAAAGTTTCGCTTTTGCAGAAGAACCGAACTCGAGAGTCCAGTGACAGAATCTATTTGTCCCGGGATGGATCTACAGTCAACGAAGCAGGCGAGAAAATGAAGCTGCACCTGGTCTACGAGAGGAAGTCACGATATGAAATTCGCCCCCGTTGAGCAGTTCTCAATTGCGTAGGTCCGAGTCCCGGCCCGCGGTGGCGGCGACAGCGTAAAGCCCGGGGTGCAGCGCAGCGGAACCCAGGAGCACCGGCGATTGAAATAATCGCAGCCCGCGGAGAGGGCGACAGATGAATCGTTAGGGCTGTCATCCGCTCCGCGGGTTGATGAGATGTTTGGGTTTTTAAAAGTATTGACTCTAAACCAACGCTTCGAATACTCTACCCCCACCTCGCGTTTCCAACGTTAACAATCAGGCGCTACTAAAGACTCAACCCTGGGCGGACTGATTTTTCAGCCGGCGTTCTCGTTGTCTCCGAGGTTTGGCGGCAGTGATTTAGGCAAGTCATAGATTTGCTTGGCCACACCAGCCGACGCCTCGGGACTCGCGAGGAATACAAGGGCTAACTCAGGCTTTCGCCGTTCGCGGAACTACTTTAGGCCTCATCATTCTTTCTAACCTCTATGCCACCCTTAGCATTAAAAGGAGAAAGCTCACCATGGCAATCAGTCTCAAAGTTAATGGCAATGACGGATCCGAAGGCTTCCTGATCGCACCCTCAGGCGGAAAAGAATTCGCGATGCCGGTCTCGCTCAAGAGCACCGATAGCACCACGGTTAACGCCACGCTGGTTGTAGTGGCGCCGGCGGGAGTGACGGTTCAGCTTTCCAAGACCAGTGTCGCAATCGGTCCAACCACCACCACGGTCAGAATCGTCGCGAAGTCGCCGAGCAAGAAAGCCGGCGACATCATGTTGCAGGTGAAAGTCGGCGCCAGCATCAAGGCCCGCTGCATTCTGACCTCCATCAAGAATGCGCGCCTTCGTTTCGGCGGACGCTTTCAAGCACGTTTCCCAACTGACGGGGATTTTTTCAACGAACCCCGCGGAACCACCGCCGGCTGGACCTGGGCACTTGAAGGCGAACCTGATTTCGTGCCCAGCAGCAACAACGTTCCTACTCAACCCGGCATGGCTGTAGGCCGGGTGGTCCGACTGCAGAATGCGGTAGGGCCGCGGCCCCACGTGGCTCCAATCGGCGTTAAGGTGACGGCGGTGGAAGGTGGCGTGGGAACGAAGACGGTGTCGTTCAAAGCGGGCGATCCAATCATCGGCAAAATCGTCAACCTGGGGCCCAACACTTACCTGGCGTCAAATGAACCTATCCCATCAGGGCCGCAGCCTTTTGAACACTATGGTCCAGGTTTCGAACCCATGGAGAATTTTGAAATCCACGTCGGAAACAGCTTCTCAGGAAAACCGCAGGACTTGAATGACCGGCCCAAGGCTAACGGATTTTTTCCGTTATCGGCGCAAGAGCTGACTAAGTTCGGCATCGTTCCGCTGAGCCAGTTCACCAGCCAGCGCAAGCAACTGCTGCTCACCGACTATCACAACCTATCGCCCGCGGCTCGCACCGGCACCGTGGCCGGACGCAACCTGGCCACGCGAATTGGCCATCTCGGCGGGTCGGCCGGGGATAGTATTCCGGCTACACAGGCGACGTTATCGGGAGGTTGGAGCGGCAAGGAAACTTATAACGGCACGGTCAACAAAGCGATTCAAATCACTCCGGGCAAGTCAGTCGTGATGACTTACTTCAAGGCGTTTCAGAGTTTCCTGTTTTCCGGGACGCTTTTGAATTTTCACTCTGACGAACTCTGTGGCCAGTTTGATGGCACGCTGCAACCCCAGACGCTGACCATGTTGCGGCAGATCGAATAACTGACGAGATTAGTGTGAGAGATAGTCACGGATTTCTCTGTGCATCCTCTGTGTTCTCCGTGTCTCTGTGGTGACTGCACGAAGATTCACCACCGAGACATAGAGCGTACAGAGGTTGCACAGAGAATTGGCTGGTTCCGACAAATTCCTCCACCAATTGGCTCATAGACTCATGGGTTTGAACCTACGACTAACTACGGCTCGTGTCTGCGATATGAGCAGCTTTTCCAGTTGGATCCGACTCGCCTTATTGTTCGTGATGCTCGCTGCTCCCGCTGGTTCCTCCGGTGTTGCCATAGCACAGGCGCCGGGTGCTGTAGTCTCCGGAACGATCAGGGACCAAACCGGGGCTCTGGTTGTAAACGCCGACGTTCAAATGCTCAATCTCGGCAGCGGGCGGCAGCAGACGACGAGAACCGATTCTGTCGGCCGGTATGAACTAACTGGTCTCCCTGGTCTTTATCAGATTTCCGTGAGTAGCGAGGGCTTTGCTGCCTCCGCCCGCAGCATTACCTTGCAACGAAACGAATCTAAACGCGAAGATTTCGTGCTGACGCCGGGCGCAATCGAAATCGATATCACCGTGACGGCAGGCAAAGGCAACGCCCGAGTCGCAGCCGATACCGCCCAGTTCGTTACCGTCACCAGCGCTTCGCAGATCGAAGAACGACGTCCGGCTTCAACCCTGCGGGCTATTGAGCGAGCACCTAACCTGACACCGGTGATTGCCAATCCCGCGTTGGAACGTCCGCGTCTGCGAGGCTTAGCTTCAAACAGGTTGCTAGTCATTCTCGACGGTGAGCGGCTTAACAACATGCGCAGCGATCCGACCTCCGGAGTCTCCCCCAGCGTGGTGGATGTGACTCAGCTTGAATCGGCGGAGGTGCTCAGCGGCGCCGGTTCGAGTTTGTATGGTTCAGACGCGATGGCTGGGGTTATCAACCTGATCACTGCTGGTCCAGCGCGCGACGGTCATCTGGGCCTTCGTTTCAATGGTGATGTTCGCGCCAACGGCCGCTTCCGTCGCGGGGGCGTCACCATCAATTGGAGCCGTCCCACTTTTGCGGTGCGCTTCAATGGATCGCTCTTTCGTGAGACCAACTACAACGCGGGCACCCAATCCGTCTCGGTCGCTGACGTGGTACGTTTAGGCAAACTTGCCAATGACATGGGGAACGCTGTCGGGAACAACGTCGCCCGGACCTATGCGGTTTGGAGTTTGCCCGCCGGCGCTGAGGTTCCAAATGGCCAGGGACACGGATTCAATGACCAGGTTGATTTCTGGTGGTTCGCGGGCTCGAATCATAGTCTTCATTATCGGCAGCTGAACAGCCAACATAAGAGTTTGGGGTTCTCGTTTATCGCGCCACCGTTCGATCCGCGCACGCAGTTCAACAGCTTCCGGCGACTGGATAAATACGGGTTGCGTTATGAAGGCCGCGAATTGACGAGCTGGCTGCCCCGGATTGCGGCTGGATTCTACGGGCAAAAATACTCCGTTCCGGATGACACCATCACGTCGCAAATCGTCCTCGGGAGCAGTTGGACACTTGTCCCCGATCCAAATACACCGCAGACGCTGCTGCCGCAACTGACCGGCAATCGCTCGGTGTTTACCGACGTGAATCTGTCTCAAAACAAAAATTCAGTTACAACCTATGGTCTGGATATTCAGGCCACGATCGCGCCCTTCGCCGGCACGTTGCTAACGACCGGCGTCGGTTACTTGCGCGACTCGTCGGCGGATGAGTTTTCGCGCGTGGATTTCGTTGCACCGTTCAAAGTAATTACCGGCCGCGCCAGCAATCCTGACTCAGCCTATAGAAACTGGGGCTGGTTCAATCTGCTCGAGCACGAGGCGTTTGGCTGGTTGCGTCTCACCGGTGGGCTGCGGGTTGATAATTGGCGCACCGAAGCGCGGGTGACGCAGGGGTTTCCGCTCGGCGTTGAATCAACCCTGCTCGATCTTTCCTTCCCGATGTTGAATGCCAATCCCGGCCCCATCAACCTGGCGGGAGCGGTGGGCGTGCTCGACCTGGTGAGAGGAGTCAAAGGGATAACGACGGCCCGCACGGTCGTTACCGGTAATGCCGGGGCGGTGGTCCGTTTGGCGCGAGGCATCAATCCATATTTTCGCTGGGGAAACAGTTATCGCGAACCAGGGATCACCGAGCGTTATCTGCTGCGAGATTTTGGCGATCCAACCTTCAGCGTGCTGGTCATTCCGAATACCGCTTTGCGTCCCGAGCGAGGCAGCGAGTATGACGTCGGCGTAAAGATGCAGCGGGCGAAGTGGAACGTTTCAGTGGGTTACTTTAAGAACGATCTCAAAGACTTCATTGCGTCGGCCTTTGCTCCGCCATTCTTTGTGCCGGCCAACCCGGCCCAGGGGATCAACGCCATTTCGCCGTTCTTCCCTTTTCATGGTGTGCTCTATGTGCAACGGACCAACACCGCGCGCGCGCGCATTCGGGGGTTTGAAGCAACTTACGAAATGAGTCTTCAGTTAGGACAAGGCGGCCATCTCGGGGTCCTGACGCCATTCGGCACGCTCGGTTGGCTTAAGGGTTCTAATCTGACGCCGGACCAAAACACGCTGAAGCTGTTGGCGCAGTTCTATAATCGAGCTGACACACCGGTGCCCTTGCGCGGTTCGGCAGATGACGCGCCCTTATCGAGCATCACGCCGTTGCGAACCATCAACGGTGTTCGTTTCGACAGCCCTCGGGGCCGTTGGTTTGGCGAATATGAAATCCGCTATCAGGCTCGCGTACAACGGGCCGATCCCCTGGATCTCTCCGCAGCGGTCTCGACCGAGTTTGGCACGTTCCAGAGTTTGAATTCCTTTGGCGTGCAATCACTCCGCGGTGGCTATACGCTCCGGCGGGAGAAGCACCGAATCGCGTTTACGTTGGCGGTTGAGAACCTCGGGAATCGGTTCTACTTCGAACACTTTCAGACTGCGCCGGCGCCGGGACGGAGCGTCGTGTTTGGGACAACGATAGATCTAAAGTTCTGAGTGATGAAGTTAATAGGGCCTATAGGAATCATAGGACCTATCGGCCGGTTAGAACAATGAAACGCTACCTATTAATCATGGCGGCCCTAGTCGCCTCCTTCACGATCCTATTCTTCATCGTGGAGGCGCTCGGCGTTCCTCTGCTATCCGACCCCACGCCATGGATGAAACATGGCGGAGTCCTGGCGGCCAGCCTGGGAGTAGGTTTGCTGATTGCGGATGTCCTGTTGCCGGTGCCGTCGAGTCTGGTGATGGTCGCCCATGGTGCACTCTTCGGTGTCGTGATGGGGACTCTGCTTTCGTTACTTGGCAGTTTAGGCGCGGCCTTGTTTGGGTTTGTCATTGGCCGTCGCGGCGGAAGAGTTTTAGAGCGATTGGTGACGCCGGCGGAACGCGCCCGCGCTGACTATCTACTGGCGCGATGGGGTGCGCTGGCCATTATTGTTACCCGGCCCGTGCCATTGCTCGCGGAAACGGTGGCGATTATGGCAGGGGCATCAAGGATGAGTTGGACCAGCGTAACCTGCGCCTCGTTGGCGGGCTCGCTGCCACCCGCCTTGCTTTATGCGTTGACCGGAGCGGCGGTTGCCAATTTCCAGAGTACCGCTCTGATGTTCGTGGTGGTCCTGTTAGTCGGCGGCCTGTTCTGGTTGATCGGACGACTACTCGAATCTTTCCTCGTCGCGAGAGAAAGCCGATACCAATCACCAGAGCTTGGCCCAGACTCCTGACGGCGTGCGAACGGTAAGACTCTTGTAGGGTCCGGCGCTACCGCTCTCGGTTCGGTAAGGGCGAACCGTTGCTATCCAGGTCCAAACTGTGAGCCAGTAACTATTTTCGTTCGTTTAGAGGTGGGCACCGCCCACGGGTGCGCCGTGGACGAAACGAGTCGGATACATAATGAACCTGTGGTTACTCAGTGAATGGTCTAATCAACGTCGTACTATTCGTCCGCCCGAGCTTGAAACCCGCTTCGTTTAGAGGTGGGCACCGCCCACCGGTGCGGCGATGACGAAACGAACCGGGTTCACAACGAACGATGATTATTTGCCTGAATGGTTTCATCCACTTCGTACCGGTGGGCGGTGC